>NZ_JBEYWV010000005.1:0-294791 GCF_040644575.1 Streptomyces sp. NPDC046939 | reverse complement strand
AAACCGACTACGACCAACTGACCAACGACTGGGCCGAGAAGGCGTTCACCGAACTCGCCGCACCGGTCCACGGCAAACAAGCACCCCTCAGCCCCCCCCCCCCCCCCCCCCGCCCCCCCCCCCCCCCCCCCCCCCCCCCCCCCCCCCCCCCCACGCCCGGCGACTTCGTCAACATCAACTGGTTCTCGTTCGTCAGCGGCGGCGACGAGCCCGCCCCGGGCTGGGTCGACGTCGACCAGACCAAATGGCAGGCCCAGCTCGACCAGTTCCGGGCGATGACCCCGGCGCCGGTGCCCGCCAACGCCGTACGCGTGCCCGAGTTCAACGCCACCTGCACCTACAGCCACTCCAAGCCGGACGACCCGATCGTCGCCCCGGGCCTGCCCGGCGCGTCCCACATGCACAGCTTCTTCGGCAACAAGAGCACCGACGCGTTCACCACCACCCAGAGCCTGCTGAGCAACACGGGCACGACCTGCACACCCGCCAAGGACCTCTCCGCGTACTGGATCCCCACGCTCTATGAGCGCGGCAAGGCGGTCGAACCCGACGGGATGATCGTCTACTACGGATCGCGGTTGCCCGACCCGACAGCGACCGTGCCCTTTCCGCAGGGCTTCCGCATGATCGCGGGCAACGCCAAGCTGCAGGTGGCCACCCCGGCCGGCTCGCCCAACCAGTTCTGGTGCGCGGGCCCCGGAGGCGAGACCGGCCGCAGCGCCGACGGCAACTGGCCGCGGTGCGCCTCCACCGCCAAGCTGGTGTACCAGCTGGTCTTCCCGGACTGCTGGGACGGCAAGCACCTCGACAGCCCGGACCACAAGTCGCACGTCGCCTTCACCTACGACGGCAAGTGCAGCGGCGCCTACCCGGTCGCCATCCCCTCGGTGTCGTTCGTCATCAGCTACCCGACCAGCGGGAGCGCCGACGGGTTCAGCCTCGCGTCGGGCATGGCCTCGTCCATCCACGGCGACTTCTTCAACGCCTGGGACAGCGCCGCCCTCGGGCAGCGCGTGAAGGACTGCATCGTGCAGAGCGCCAAGTGCAACTCCGCCGGAACGTTCTGACCCGACGGACGGCGGCCGCCCTGCTCCTGGGCCTGGCGGTCGCCGGCTGCACCTCGCAGCCGGCGGCCGACGGGCCCGCGCCCGCCGCCTTCAACGACACCGACACGGCATGGATCCAGTTGATGATCCCCATGGACGAACGGGCCTCGCTGCTCATCGGCTTAACGCCCACCCGCGCCGGACGCACGGCCCTGACCGGCTGGGCCGAGGAGACCGGAAGGAGACTGAAGGGAGAACTGGCCGATCTGCGCGAGCTGTTGGATGCCTCGGGTGTTCCCGACACCCGCCCCCACGAGGGGCACAACATGCCGGGCATGGTCACCCTCGACACCGTGCGCAGGGCGAGGACGGTGACGGGGGACAGCTTCGACCGCCTCTTCACCGAGAGTCTGCGGGCCCATCTGGTCCAGGTGCGCATGCTGTGCGCGAGTGAACGCACGTCAGGGAGCGCCGCGCGGGCGAAGGACCTCGCCACCATCATCGAAAGGAGCGCGGCACAGCAGATCACCCGGCTCGACGCCCTGATGGTCAGCGGCCCCGTCCCGCGCCGTCCCGCACGGACATGAAGAACTCGGTCCCCCGCTCCAGCCCCTCTTCCTCGCGGACATCGGACGACTGCTTGACGACAGTTCCCGTCGGTCTACGTGCAGTTCAGCGTTCCGACGAGAGCGGGAAGGGTCCTCGTGTCCGCCGGGAGAGTGCCGCGCCAGGCGATGTGGCCGTCGGGGCGTACCAGGAGCGCGGCGTTCGCGTGGTCGGCGCCGAGGAGCCGTGCCCACTGACCGGGGTCGGCTTCCTGCTGTCCTGCGGTGCGTACGGCCCGCAGGGTGAGGGGAAACCCGGCGCGCCGCACGGCTTCGGCCTGCGCCTGCCACCGTGGGTCCTCGTCGGCTGTGAGCAGAGTGAAGCCCGGGCCCAGAAGGTCGAGGGTGGAGGTGACTCCCGCCGTCCCCGGGGTGAGGCGTACGTGGGGTGCGCGTTGTCCCGGGCGGCAGCCGGGCCTGTATCCGGAGGGGTCCAGAACCTCGTGCTCACCGGTGTCCGCCGGGTCGGGGATGACGGCGGCGGAGCGGTAGGTGGCGGTCAGGAGGAGTTCGTCGTCGATGCGGTAGCCGGCCGGGGTGGTGGCGTTGGCCGTGGAGATGTCGACGACTTGGCGGGCGAGGGGGCGTCGCTCGGCTTCGTATGTGTCCAGGAGGGCCTCGCCGGCGTGTCCGGCGGTGACGGCGGCGAGTTTCCAGGCGAGGTTGTCGGCGTCGCCGATGCCGGTGTTCATGCCGTGTCCGCCGGTCGGCGGGACGACGTGGGCGGCGTCGCCCGCCAGCAGGACGCGGGATCGGCGATAGGAGGCGGCGAGTTGGGCGTCCATGCGCCAGGTCATCGTGTCGTGGACGGTCACGTCCAGGTCAGGGATGCCCGCGGCCGTACGGACGAGGCCGGCCAGGAACTCGTCATCCGTCGGGTCCGTCTCGGCGTCGAATCCGAGGGGGTACTGGTAGATCCAGTGGCGGTCATTGTCGACGGCCATGAACCCGCCCCGGCCGGGGACGGTGAGGAAGTACGAGGCGCTGGCACGGTCGGCAACGACCTCTCCCAGGGGCGCCTCGAAGCGGACGCTGAGGTAGCGCCCCAGGCCGGTGGGGCCTTCCATCGCGATCCCCGCTCCGGTGCGGACGATGCTGCCGGCGCCGTCGCAGCCGACGAGCCAGTCCGCCCGTATCCGGTCCGGACGGCCCGTCACCCTGTCCTCGACGACGGCCCGCACGCCGAGGCCGTCGTCCTCGAAGGAGACCAGACGGGCGGCGAACCGGACGCGGGCGCCGGCCAGTTCCGTGGCGCGGCGCAGCAGTATGGGTTCCAGGGTGTCCTGGGAACAGATGAGGCCGGGTGACGGCGTGTGCTCGGGGCCCTCGCCGGGCTCCTGGGCGGGACCGCTGCGGACGTAGTCGGGGTCGACGAGGTCGCGGCCCCGGTAGAAGCGGACCTGCTCGGCCGGCAGCCCCGCCGCGCGCACCTCCTTCTCCAGCCCGAGCCGACGGAAGATCTCCATGGACCGGGCCGAGACGCCCCGGGCCTTGGGGTGGCGGGAGGTGCCGGGGTGGGACTCGACCAGTACGTGGTCCACGCCCTGGTCCGAGAGCAAGCAGGACAGGGTCAGCCCGACGGGTCCGCCCCCGACGACCAGTACGGGCGTGCGCGATTCGGTCACGGGGCCCCTTCATGTGCGTACGACTACCTAAGTAACGGCTAAATCGAGAAATGACGTTACCATGCAGGGGTGCTGATTGACTGGCGCTGTCGACTGATACGGGGGGCGAGCCATGGACCAGCGGTTCACCGATGACAATCCACGCGGCCTGTACTTCCTGGCCGACCTGGTCAACGCCGTGCGGGACGGCACCGGCGCCACGCCGGCCGGGCTGGAAGCCGTCATCGAGGCGCACGGGGGTCCACCTTGGAGGCTGACCGAGACCACCGCAGGGGACATGCGGGACGCCGCGGCGGTCGTCGCCGGCATCCTGGACCTCAGCGACGAGGACAGCGCCGCCGAAGCGATCAACGCTCTGCTCGACCAGTACCCCGCCCGGCCCCGGCTTGAGCGCGTCCCCGGACGCCGCTGGTCCCTCCGCGCCACGGCCCCCCACGACGCTCAGCCCGCCCGCTGGCTGCTGTCCACCGCCGCCCTCGCCCTGGCCCTCTGGCTCAGCGAACGCGGCTACTGCGCATGGGGCCGCTGCGCCGCCCCTGGATGCGGCCGCTACTTCATCGACACGGGCCGCCGCACCCCGCAGCGCTACTGCTCGACCCGCTGCGGAACCCGCGTCCGCGTCGCCGCCCACCGCGACCGGAGCCGATGATCCGCATCGACATGTCGGCACAGGTCAGTCGAGAGCCGGGTGCAGTTCCGGACGGGCTTCCCACCAGGCGCGGTAGAACGTGTTGGTGGGGATGCTGTCGAGGTACGCGCGTGCCGCCGCCCGGTACAGCAGGCCGGCGTGGTGCTCGGAGAGCCCGGCCCGGTTCCAGGCGAGCCGGATGCGGCCGGTGAGGGGGTCGCCGGCCAGCGGGCGCAGGACCGTGCCCTCGGCGGGCGGTGAGGTGGGCTGGCACAGGGAGACGGCACGTTCGGCGGCGATCAGTTGCCAGCGCATCTTGCGGTCGTCGATGCGGTAGCGCAGCGTCGGGGTGAAGCCGGCCCGGCGGCAGGCGTCGGCCATGCCCTCCGGGCCGCCGTCGTCCTCGTCGGTCAGTGTCGTGAAGGTCTCCCCTGCCAGGTCGATCAGTTTGATCTCGTCCTGTGCGGCCAGCGGGTGTGTGGCCGCCAGGCGGACGCAGGCGGGTTCCTTGGCTATGAGGGTGCGGGCCACGACGCCTTCGGGCAGCGGCACTTCGTGGTCGGCGATCTCCCCGTAGAGGATTGCATCGTACTGTCCGGCGCCGAGCATGCGGGTGAGCCTGGTCGCGGAGTGCTCGATGGTGATGTCGATCTCGTGGCCGGGCAGTTCCTCCTCCGTGTGGCCGAGGAGCCGGTCGATCAGGACGAGCAGGATGCCGCCGATCCGCAGGGTCGGATGTGGTGCGGCGGCCCGTGTCCCGGCCGTCAGGGCCTCCATCTCGCCGAGCACCCGGCGCGCGGCCGAGAGCACCATCTCGCCCAGTGGGGTGGGCTGGACACCCCTTCTGCTGCGGACGAAGAGCTCGCCGCCGGTGACCGCCTCGATACGCCGCAATTGAGCGGAGAGGGCCGGCTGGGACACCCCCAGCCGGACCGCCGCCCGCCCCAGACTGCCCGCTTCCGCAATCACGCGGACAGCCTCGAGATGCCTCAACTCCAATTGCATTTCACCAGCTTAGGCGGGGTGCAGGGCCATGTGGAGGGGGTCCTTCCCGGCCGGTCATAGCACGGGGGTTATGAGCGATGGGATGTCCCCTTCTTGCCATGTTCACGCTCATACTCGGCGCATCCCACTGGCTCCCCAGCAACCACAGGAGCAGATGTGCACCCCACCAGACTCACGGCGGCCCTCGCGGCGCTCGCGCTGACCGCGGGCTTCGCGGGCTCCCTCGCCGGCAGTGCGGCCGCCGCCGACCGGGCGTCCGGGCACCCCCACGCTTCCCTGCGCACCGGCGCCCTGGCGGCGAAGATCAGCCCGGCCCAGCACAGGGCGCTGGTCGCGAGCGCCCAGGACGGGACGGCCGACACCGCCCGCACCCTCGGCCTCGGCGCCAAGGAGAAGTTGGTCGTCAAGGACGTCACCAAAGACGCCGACGGCACGACGCACACACGCTACGAGCGCACCTACGCCGGTCTGCCGGTCCTGGGCGGCGACGTGATCGTGCACACTCCGCCCGCCTCGCTGGCCAAGGGCACCGTGAGCACCACCTGGAACAACAAGCACACGATCCGGACAGCCTCCACCACCCCGGCGCTGCCCAAGGCGTCAGCCGAGAGCAAGGCACTGAAGACGGCCAAGGCCCTCGACGCGGCCAAGCCCACCGCCGACAGCGCCCGCAAGGTGATCTGGGCCGGTGGCGGCAGCCCGAAGCTCGCCTGGGAGACCGTGGTCGGCGGCTTCCAGGACGACGGCACACCGAGCAAGCTGCACGTCATCACCGATGCCACCACCGGTGAGGTGCTGCACCGGTACCAGGCGGTCGCGACCGGCGTCGGCAACACCCGCTACAGCGGCCAGGTGCCGCTGACCACGACCGCGTCGGGCTCCTCCTACAGCCTCACGGACAACACGCGCGGCGGGCACCGCACGTACAACCTGAACCGCGCCACCTCCGGCACCGGCACCCTGCTCAGCCAGTCCAGCGACACCTGGGGCGACGGCACCACGTCCAACGCCGCCACGGCCGCCGCGGACGCCGCCTACGGCGCACAGGAGACCTGGGACTTCTTCAAGGACACCTTCGGGCGCAGCGGCATCAAGAACGACGGCAAGGCCGCCTACTCCCGCGTGCACTACGGCAGCGGGTACGCCAACGCGTACTGGGACGACAGTTGCTTCTGCATGACCTACGGGGACGGCACGGGCAACACCACTCCGCTCACCGAGCTGGACGTGGCCGGGCACGAGATGAGCCACGGCGTCACCTCCAACACCGCGGGCCTCACCTACAGCGGTGAGTCCGGCGGCCTGAACGAGGCGACCTCCGACATCTTCGGCACCGGCGTGGAGTTCTACGCCGACAACGCCACCGACGCCGGTGACTACCTCATCGGTGAGAAGGTCGACATCCGCGGCAACGGCACCCCGCTGCGCTACATGGACAAGCCCAGCAAGGACGGCAGTTCGGCGGACAGCTGGTCCTCGGGCCTCGGCAACCAGGACGTGCACTACTCCTCCGGCCCCGCGAACCACATGTTCTACCTGCTCTCCGAGGGCAGCGGCAGCAAGACGATCAACGGAGTGACGTACAACAGCCCCACCTCCGACGGGGTCGCCGTCACCGGCATCGGCCGGGACGCCGCCCTGAAGATCTGGTACAAGGCGCTCACCACGTACATGACCTCCAGCACCAACTACGCGGGCGCCCGCACCGCCGCCCTCAACGCGGCCTCCGCGCTCTACGGCGCCAACTCCGCGCAGTACGCGGCGGTCGGCAACGCGTTCGCGGGTATCAACGTGGGCAGTCACATCACCCCGCCGACCGGTGGCGTCACCGTCACCAACCCGGGCAGCCAGTCCTCCGCGCTGGGCAGCGCGGTCAGCCTGAAGATACAGGCGAGCAGCACCAGCACCGGCGCCCTGACCTACAGCGCCACCGGTCTGCCGGCCGGTCTGTCGATCAACGCCTCGACCGGCGTGATCTCCGGTACGCCCAGCACGGCCGGGACCTACAGCACCACCGTGACCGTGAAGGACTCCGGCGGCGCGACCGGCACGGCCACGTTCTCCTGGACCGTCAGCACCAGTGGTGGCGGGGGCGGTTGCACCTCGGCCCAGCTGTTGGCCAACCCGGGCTTCGAGTCGGGCAACACCGGCTGGGCGAACAGTGACGTCATCAACAACGACAGCCGCGAGGCGGCGCACGGCGGCACCTGGACGGCCTGGCTCAACGGCTGGGGCTCCGCGCACACCGACACGCTCTCCCAGTCGGTGACGATCCCCGCGGGTTGCGCGGCGACGCTCACCTTCTACCTGCACGTCGACACCCAGGAGACGGGCAGCACCGCCTACGACAAGCTGACGGTGACCGCCGGTTCGAAGACCCTCGCGACGTACTCCAACGCCGACGCGGCCGCCGGGTACAGCAAGAAGGTGCTCGACCTGTCCGCGCTGGCGGGCCAGACGGTCACCCTGAAGTTCACTGGCGTGGAGGACGCCTACCTGGCGACCAACTTCGTCGTCGACGACACCGCCCTGACCACTGGCTGACCACCTACGCGGACCAGCCGGCGCGGTGCCGCACCCCGTCTTCCGGGTGCGGGACCGCGCCGTACGACCGGACCGAGCGCCCCGCACCTCGGCTCAGGAGCGGCCGCACCTGTGCTCCGCTTGATCCATTCGGCTGCAAACCAGGTGCGCGTTCTCACCTCTCGCCGCCGTGCTGCCGACTGCTATCGGTATGACTTCTTCTTCGTGGCGTCGCAGGACGCTGGCGGCCGCGGCCGCCGTCGCCGCGGTGTGCGTGACGGCCGTGACGGGCGCCGTTCCGGCCGGCGCGTCCGGGCACGTGTCCGCGGCGGACGCACCGTGGGTGGTGTCGCTGGGCGACAGCTTCATCTCCGGCGAGGCCGGCCGCTGGGCCGGCAACAGCGACGAGCGGGCCAACGGCCAGGCCCGCACCGACCGGGCCTTCGACCCGAAGACCGGCAAGACCGACCCCCACCGGGTGTACGGCGCCTCCTACGACAACGGCTGCCACCGCTCCGACACCGCCGAGGTCCACTCCCTCGCCCTCGACGTCCGCAAGCTCAATCTGGCGTGTTCGGGCGCGACGTCCAAGGCCGTCAAGCTGCCGGAGAACGGCGGCGAGCCGTTCAAGGGCGAGCCCTCCCAGGCCGGACAGCTCCAGAAGGCGGTGACCGGGCAGCCGCTGCGCGCGGTGGTCGTCTCGATCGGCGGCAATGACCTCGGCTTCTCCACCATCATCACCGAGTGCACGAAGGCCTTCGCCAAGCCCTACGGCCGCTCCCCGTGCGCGCCCGAAGCCGACAGGGCCGTCAAGGGGGCGCTGCCCGGCGTGCGGCAGGCCGCGGTCGACACCCTCGCCGATGTCCGTACCGCACTGAAGCGGGCCGGCCACCCGGCCGGTTCCTACCGGCTCGTCCTGCAGTCCTATCCGTCCCCGCTGCCCGACGCCGCGCGGGTCCGCTACCCCGGCGAGAAGTACGATCGGCTCACCGGCGGCGGCTGCCCGTTCTACGACCGGGACCTCACCTGGGCGCACGACGACCTCGTACCCGCGATCAGCGCCACCCTCGCCGAGGCGGCCCGCGAGGCGAAAGCGGAGTTCCTCGACCTGTCCCGCTCGTTCGAGGGCCGGGAGGTCTGCGCCACCCACACCCGGCACGCCGACGCGACACATCCGCCCACCGGTGAGACCAGCGAGTGGATGCGCTTCCTGACCACCGGCCTCCTCCAGGGCAAGGTGCAGGAGTCCCTGCACCCCAACAGCTTCGGCCAGCAGGCCCTGGGCACCTGCCTGACGCTCCAGCTCCGGCAGCCGGCCGCCGACCACCGCTGCACCAACACCAGCGGCAAGGGCCCGCAGGACATGCACCTGGCGCCTCTCACCTGACCTCGTCTCCCCCGGCCTGCGCCCCTCGGCGGGGTCGGGGGGCGCTCCACGTGTACACGAAGCGCAGCTTGGCGGTCGCCTCGCGGGCGCGGGTCAGTGCTTGTGCGGGTGAGTCACCGACGGCGATGACGTACCCGGAGCGGTCGAAGTTCTGGGTGACCGTGCATTGCGGGCTTCCGGGTTCCCGTAGCAGCGTGACCGTGTCGATGTGCGGGAGGTCGCGGACCTCCTCGACGCCTCGCACCTCCAGCAGGGTCTGTGCCGGGGGGCCGGAGGGGGCCGCGTACCACACCGCGGCGCTGCGCTCGTGGACGATCTCTTCGGGGAGCAGGGGGCTGATGTCTTCCCCGATGCTCTGACGGGCGATCAGGTCGTACAGGTCCACGCCGGTGGAGAGGCGGACGAGGTCCATGATGGCGTCGCCTGCGACGCGGTTGTGCATCTCGATGATGCGGGGCCCGCGTGAGGTGAGCATGACCTCGGTGTGCGAGGGGCAGTCGTGGAAACCGAAGGCGTCGAGAACCCGGGTGACGAACTCGGTCACCGTGTCGTGCTCGTCGGGGGCGAGGGGGGCGGGCACCACGTGTCCCCGCGAGACGAAGGTGTCGGGCTCGGTGAACTTGCGGGTGACGGCGATGAGGTGGTGGCGGTTCCCGACGGAGATCCCCTCGACGCTGTACTCCTCACCGTCCATGAACTCCTCGACCACCACGCCTCGTTCGAGGTGGTACGGACCGACCCGGCGCAGCGCCGCCTCGGTGTCCTCCGCGGTTCGGATGTGCGAAACACCCAGGCTGGCCTCGGTGTCCACCGGCTTCACGATGCACGGCAGTCCGATCTTCTCGATGGCCCCGAGTACTTCCTGCCGTCCGCGAGCGAAGGCGTACCGGCAGTTCGGGATCGCCTCCCGGTCGAGGACCTCCCGCATGCCGGCCTTGTCGAGCACCCTCTTGAACAGGTCGAGGTCGACGGTGGTGGGGATGTTCAGCCGCTCGCTGATGGCCCGCACGACGGGGTACGTGTGCTCGTTGAACGCGGCGACGGCCGCGAAAGGCGTGCGGCGGTGCAGGGATTCGGCGACCTCCGCCCACAGGTCGGTGCCGGCGCTGTCGTCGAGGATCACCACATGCGCGTACCGACCGACCGCGTCCTCGCGCACGGCTCTGCCCCGGGGGACGAAGAGCACCAGCTCATGCCCCTCGTCGCGGAGCCGGTCATGGCACATCCGGTTGGTACCACAGACAAGAATGCGCACGTTTCCTCCTGAGAAGGCTGAGGTGGCCGGGGATGCGCTGAGGTGCCGTGCCGCTCGCCTACCGCGTCGGTTCGGCACGCAGCGGTATGCGGTCCACCCGGACGAGGTCTCGCGCGGCCTCCGCCCTCGTCACGGCTTCCTCCGTGGTGGCGCCGGTGCACAGGACGTATCCCTGGCGCGAGTCGGAGGACAGGAGGGGGCCCAGTTCCTGGCCGGGTCGCAGGGTGCACTCCACGCGGATGGCGCCCGGGGCCCGTCCGGCGTCGGCGACGCCCTCGACGTGGCGGACGCGGACGTTCTCGTAGGAGAAGAAGCGGACGGCCGCCGCACCGGCCTGGGGGGCGCGTGGTGGGTCCGGCATGTTCAGCAGGGCGCACATGGTCTCGGTCATCTGGTCCGCTCCGCTGACCAAGTGGCACATCTCCCAGATCTGGTCGCCGCCGACGCGGGTCTGGGCCTCGATGAGGCGTGGGCCTGCGGGGGTGAGGCGCACTTCGCTGTGGACCGGGCCGGTTCGCTGGCCGATGAGGCCGAGGAACTCCGTGATCAGCGCCTCGACGGCGGTCCGGTCGCCGGGGCCGAGTCTGGCGGGCCCTTGGTGGCCCAACTCCACGAAGCCCGGCAGGCCGGTGGTCAGCTTCTCCGTGATCATGACGATCTCGTGGGTGCCGTGCCGGGACATCGACTCGACGCTGTACTCGGGCCCGGACAGGAACTCTTCCGCCAGGATCGGTTCCGGGCCGGCCACCGCCGTGGTCCAGGCCCAGCGTTCGGTGAGCTGCCGGGCCGACTCGACGACGTAGACCCCTTCACTGAGACCGCCCGAGGGAGGCTTGAGGACCATGGGCTGTCCGGCGAGCCCGGCCAGGAAGGCGGCCGCGTCCGCTTCGGTCGCGCACACGCGGTGCCGTACGGGGCTCAGACCGTGCCGGTCGAGCAACGCGCGGGTGCGCGTCTTGTCGCGGGTGGCGAGGACAGCGTCGAGGTTCTCCCCCGGGATGCCCAGGTCGACCGCGACGCGGGACGCGGGTTCGAGGCCGTACTCGGTAAAGGACAGCACGGCGTCGAAGGGGTCCGCCGCGTGCCAGTCCCGGACCAGGGGAAGCAGTCGGCCGGGGTCGCGGTAGTCGAGGACGGCGTAGCGCGAGGTTCTCGCCGCCTGCTCCTCGCTCGCCCATCGGGGCACCTGGACCATCGAGTGGCGCAGTCCCAGCGCCGTCGCCTTGGTCAGCTCGTGGCTTTGTCCACCGATGCCGCCGATCAGCAGCACGTGCCGCCGCCGCGGGGAGTGCCGCGAAGACTGTCTCATGGCCTCTTCCTGCCCAGAACTCGTTCCTGACTCACTGACGCAGCCGGGACAGATCCACATTCATCCGATCGGCCAGGGCGCGTGCCCGGGTGACGACGACGTCGAACAGTTCGGAGTGGGTGACGCGCAGTTCGTCGGGGTTGAGGGCCAGGGCGAGGAGTTCCCCGACCCGCTGGTGGATGTGGGCGCGCAGATTGGCCGCGTCCAGGCATTTGCGGCCGAGCCCGATGGAGTCGCTGAGCAGTTCGATGCGGTGGAACCAGCGCGCCGGGAGGTAGAGCGCGTCCCCGGGCCGCAGGACGAAGCGCGTCAGCCGGGTGTCCGGGGAGGCGCACAGCGCGTCCCATCGCGCCTCGCCGTCGGGACCGGGCAGGAGCTCGGCGTCGGGGCCCATGATGTGCCAGAGCTTCTCGCCGACGATCTGGACGTGCATGACATCGACGGAGTACGAGTCCTGGTGCAGCCGGGTGATGCCTCCGCGCTGCCCGATCCACAACTGGTGGTTGGTCGATGCGGCCTCGCCGTACAGATCGCGCCGGAAGTCGTACTGTGCGATGTCCAGTTCCGGCATGTCGGGGGCGAGTTGCGGGGCGATCGTCTGGTAGTACCACTCCTGGAGGTAGAGCGGGGACGTGCCGTCGCCTGCGCTCTCGTCCAGGAGGGTGACGAACTCGCCGAAGGTCATCTTCCGGGCGGCCTTACTGGTGTAGCTGTCGACCATGACGGGGACGTCGGCGCACCGCTCGGCCAGGTTGTGGAAGGTCCATTCGCGTACGGAGGGCCAGTCGGCGGCGTAGCCCTCCAGCACGACCGGGCGCTTTTCGAACCGGAATTCCCGGTCGAACCGGGCCCGGTCGAGGTCGCTGCGGCGCTCCAGTTCCGGGGCGGACGCGAGCGCGTCGTGGAGTGGGCCGGAGCGGAAGCCCGCCTCGACCTTGTCGAGGGCGTCGATGTCCTGTCGTTTGAGCAGGTTCGGCTCGTTCGGCATGGCGATGTGTCTCCCCGGGGCAGGTGGAACTGAGGCGGACTCAGGCGGTGAGCAGGCGCACCATGCTCTGCACGACCTCCTCCCGCAGGGTCGTCCGGCCGGGCAGCCAGCTGTGGACGAAGTGGTCGCACCCGTCGAGCCACACGACCTCGACGGACCGGGCGCGGCGGGCCGCGTCGAGGTAGCCCTCGATGACCTCGGGCGGGCACACCTGGTCCTGGCGCGCGCCGACGATCAGCAGGCTGCCCTCGAACTCCGCCAGGGCGGCGTACGCGGGCGAGTCAGGGTGACGGGCGGGGCGGGGGAGGTTGCCGTCGAAGGGCAGGTCGGCGGCGTGCGCGGGGTAGGTGGCCGGGCAGAACAGCATCAGGCAGCGCGGGCGCAGCTCCGGTACGGTCCAGGCCGCGAGGTGGGCGCCCATGCTCGTGCCGAGGATCACGGGCGGCCTTGTGGGGTCGAGCCGGTCGGCCGCGGCGAGGGTTTCGGCGCGGCGGCGGCGCAGGGTGGAGCGGGCGAGTTCTCCGGTGCTGTCGCCGTTGCCGGAGAAGTCGAAGGTGAGGCAGGTGTGCCCGTGGTCCGCCAGCTCGTCGAGCAGGTAGCGCGTGCGGTGCCTGGTCGTGGTGGGGCCCAGGCCGTGCAGGGACAGGATCGCCGGGTCCGCTCCGCCGGCTCCCGTGATCTTCGTTGCCGCCAGCCGCTCTCCAGCGGCTTCGAAGGCGAACTCGGAGACGGACTCGCGGTGCACGGCGTGTTCCTTCCGATGGACGTGGGGTGCGTCGGGCGGTGGGGCCGGAGTCAGGTGGCGAGGTCGCCGGCCGAGCGCAGTCGCGTCTCGCGGACGGTCGGCCACTCGGCGCGCAGAATGCTGTAGTAGACGACGTCGCGCCGGCGTCCCGAGGGCATGAAGTTGTAGCTGCGCAGGACGCCCTCCTCGACGGCTCCGATACCGGCGAGCCCCGCGCGCGCCTGCTCGTTGAGCACATCGGTCTTGAACTCGACGCGCTCGCAGCCGAGTTCGCCGAAGGCATGGTCGAGAAGAGCGAGTTTCGCCGCCCGGTTGACGCCGGTCCCACGCGCGCTCGCGCACAGCCAGGACCAGCCGATCTCCACGCGTCGGTCGGCCGGGGCGAGATTGCCGTAGGCCGTGCTGCCGACAATCTCGCCGGTGGTGTTGTCGGTGACGGTGTACACGATGCGGGTGCCGGTCAGTGTGTCCCGGATCGCCGTTTCGACAAACGTGTGAAGGTCGTCCGGTGTCTCCACGTTCTGGACGAAGTAGCGCCAGATCTCCGGCTCGTACACGATCCGTGCGAATGCCTCGGTGTCGGTGACGCGGATACGCCGTAGGGTCACCCGGTCGTTGGCCGGCTCGATCTCGGCCAGCTTGTCCCAGCTCACTTCTGCGGATCCTTCCCGTGTTCGTCGTGCTCCGGCTGTCCCCCGCGGGGCTCGGTGGCCGCCGTCCTCACCAGCACAGGGGTGTCGTCGGCGAGAGTGCCGTCGTTGCAGACCGGGTGATCCGCGTAGACGCCTTCCAGGTCCGCGGCGTAGCGCGCCCCGATCCGGGCCCGTACCAGCTTGTACTGGGCGTTCAGCAGGCCGTTGCGGACGGAGAAGGGCTCGCTCGCGACGACAGCCCCGTAGACGCGCTGGTCGTGGCGCAGTTCGCGGTTCAACTTGCTCACGTCGCGGGCGAGCGCCTCCGCGTCGAGGTCCCCGGCGGCCGGCGAGAGCACGGCGGCGAGGTAGGGACGGCCGTCACCGAAGATCGCGCAGTCGCGCACACCGGGCAGTTCGCGGACGCGCTCCTCGACGGCGGGGACCAGGATGTTGAGCGCCGTGCTCAGGGAGACGATGTCATCGACCCGGCCGTCGATGTAGAGGAAGCCGTCCTCGTCGACGTGGCCCAGGTCGTACGTCCTGACCTCGCCGGTGGGCAGGAACGTTCTCTCGTCGGCGCCGGGCGGGGCTGAGGTGTAACGGGTGTTGAGGGGGTGGCTGCTGCCGACGATGAGGACGCCGTCCTTGTCGAAGCGGACCCACTTGTGGGGCAGGACCCGGCCGACGCTGCCGAGGCGGAAGGCGCCGGGATGGTTCTTGGAGACGATGCAGGTCTCGGTGAGGCCATAGCCCTCGTACAGGGGGACACCGGCATCATTGAAGAAGTGCAGCATCTGCCGCCCCGCCGGAGCGGAACCGGTCCACAGGTAGCGCACGCGGCCGCCGAGCGCCCGCTGGATCGCCTCGCCACGACCCGCCCGGTCGCCGGGCAGCCCCTCGGCCTCCAGACGGGCCCGTACCTGCTCGTAGAAGCCCGGTACTCCCATGATCACGGTGGGTGAGACCACGGGCGCGGTGTCCGCGGCGGTCGCCCGGTCGGCCAGGGTGACGTCGTGACCGTGGACGAGGGCGGAGTAGATCCAGAACCGCTGCTGGAGGAAGTACAGGGGCAGGAAGACCAGCAGGTTGTCTCCGTCGCCGTGGTGGAACATGTCCTGGACGGCCGCCATGGACTGATTGACGCTGGCGACGGTGACCTCCATGCTCTTCGGCGGCCCGGTGCTCCCGGAGGTCTGCTTGATCGCGCACAGGTCGGCCGGGTCGTAGCCCGGGTGGGGCGGCAGTGCGGAGGGGCCGGTGGCGTCGAAGGCCCAGGCGCGGACCTGTCCGATGTCTCGTACCGCACCCGCACCGCTCCCCTCGTACGGGTCGCTGGTGAACAGCAGGCGCAGGCCGAGTTCGGCGGCCATGGCGGCCGGCCGGTGGCGGCCCGGCTCGATGGCGGCGGTCACGGCGCCCAGCTTGAGGGCGGCGAGGTCGAGCAGGACCCATTCGATCCGGTTGGGTGCCATGACGCCGACCCGGTCGCGCGCCCGGACGCCGAGCGCGTCGAGCCGGGCGGCCACCCTCACCGCGCCCGCGTCCAGGTCGGCCAGGCTGAGCGAGCGGACGGCGGCGCCGTCGCGGTAGTGGAAGCGGTGCAGGGTGTCCCGGCAGACGCCCCGGGCCACGGCGCTGACCACGTCGGTGACCGGGGCGTACGGGGCCTGGCGCTCGGGCGCGGACTGCTCGGTCATGCGGGCTGTTTCCTCCTTGGGCCGGATCCGTACGAAGGAAGGCCGATCCGTACGGGAGGGAGCTGTGAAGGGGCCACGGGACAGGACCACGCTCGGCGAGCATCGCGCCGCCCCTCGGCGCCCCTGCCGTGGGCACGCTCAGCCGGGCATCGGCAGCGCCTGCGTGGCGAGGGCGTACGCGCTCAGCCGCTCCCAGCCGTTCGACGCGTACCAGGCGCGGTCGAAGCCGGTCAACGGCCGCACGGGCAGCGTGGCGTTCTGCACGCCGTCCGCGAGAGTGCGCCACAGTTCGTCGACGAGGGAGCAGTGGCGTACGGCCTCGCGCATCTGGTGCAGGGTGTAGGCCGGGCCTTCCATGCGGACCAGGCGGATGTCGTAGCACCCTCGGTAGCCGTGGCCGAAGACGGTGAAGGGCGGATGCCACACCTGGGCTCCGGGAGCGCGGATGGAGTAGCGCACTCGGGACGCGGTGTGACCGCCGTGGCGGTGGTCGGCGTGTGCGGCGATGTCGGGTACTTGCGGCGGGAAGAAGTAGTGCCGGCTCTCGGGTATGGCCTCACGGTCGAACTCACCGGGGGCGAAGTGCCAGCGGTTGTACATCATGCGCTGGGCGGCACGCCACAGAATGGGGCCGGTGGCATCCCCGGCCTCGGCCATGCGGGTGGTGTGGGGCAGGCAGCAGCAGACGAAATCGCCTTTCTTGAGCGTCAGCGTGCCCTCGGGGCCACCGGGCCGGACGCCGCGCAGCCGGTTGAGATCACGGACCGAGCTGCTCATCCCGTAGTCGGAGTCGGTGGCGCGGACGGCGGAGAGCACGATGGCGGCGAGGAGTTCCCCCACAGCGCCGTGCCCGGGCCCATGCCCATTGCCCGCGCTCGTCCGGGCGTCGAGGAGGCTGGCCGCGACCGCCATGCAGTGCAGGTCCGCTCGTGCCCGGCCGGTGGGCTCGATCCCCAACTCGACCTCGCCGTGACGGGCGATCAGGTCAGGCAGGGCCTGCGGGTCGCGGGGCAGCGGAAAGTGCTCCAGATACTCGTTCTTGGCGAAGGTCAAGCCGTTGATGCGGCGGTAGCGCATGAAGGGCGACTGCCGGTCGACCTCGCCCTGGAGGGTACGGACCTCCGCCGCCAGCTCCGGCAGAGGCAGCGCGCGGGGGCTGTGCGGAGGGCGGCCGAGCGCGGCGCTGTACTGCGCGTGGCGCTCCAGCAGGAACCCGCGCAACCCGGTGACGGACAGCTGCGCCCCGTTGAACTCCTCGAACCGGACCGACCTGCCGCTGCTGAACAGGCAGTGCGCCCAGACCACGAAGAGCCGGTCGGCCCTGGCCCAGGTGTGCGGCGGGCGTCGCCGCAGGTCCGCGATACGGCCCTCGCGCGTCAGGGTGTTGCTGCCGGCATCGGACTTCGAGAAGACCTCGCGCTCGACGAACACGTAGACCGTCTCGACGCGTTCCACCCAGTCGGCGAGCTGGATCAGCCGGCGGTCCAGCTCGCCCCGCTCCTGCCAGCCGCTGAGGATGGCGTCGACCTCGGCGAACTCGGCGGCCTCCCGCGCCTGCGCGGACCGGGTCTCCTCGTCGGCCATGTCGAGGACCTCCGGCGGCACGCGCATCCAGCCCAGCGTTTCTTCCGCGTCGGGTCCCGGCACCTCACCGGGCCTCCAGAAGGAGACGCCGAAGAGCGCCGAGCGCGTCACCGCTATGAGGCCGGTGCCACGGGCCGGGCCCACACCGACTTCGACGTCGGTCCGGCCGAGCACGTGCTGCACGAGCCGCGACTCCCAGAGCGTCAGCCTCCGGCAAGCGCGCCCGAAGGGGATACGACCTTGGCACGTGAGCTCGCTGAGCAGCCAGCTCGATGCTTCCTGCGCTCGCAAGACGGCAGCCTCCCATCCTGACGCGAGCATGAGGTCTTACCGTTCGGCGTGGGGGCTTCACCGGTGCCGAAGAATTTGTGAGAACTCGTTGCATGATGCGATGGAGACAGCACTCATGGTGGCGATGGCCTCCCACGGCGTATACGCATTTTTCGGCCGTCCGCCCTGGGGTGCCCCGGTGGTGATGTCGATCGCGGCGAAGGCGACGCGAGAGGGGCTCCGCCGACGGGGACGGGCGTCGGGCGTGTGGTTGGCGGGGTGGGGCGCGGGGCGTGGGCCATGTCGTCGATGCTGTGGATGCTGAGGCTGAGGATCGGTTCGTCGTGGTTGATGTCTCATGAGTGAACCACCTCAACGTGAACCCGTTCGCTGAGCGTTTGGAGCCGGGGCACCACGGCCACCGGCCTCCCCGGCTGGCGCCCATGCACCGCGCTACCCGGGGCGCTGGGCCGCTTGCGCGCCGCGTCGGGGCCTTCTCGCTGTCACTGCTGTCCGGTTCGGTCAGCTCTTGGCCGTGCCCTGTCGCGCATTCACTCGATCGTTGTCGCGCCGTCGTGCGCCATGGACACGGACACGTTCTGGAAACTCGTCGGCCTCAACGACCACTCCCCAGCCCCCGTCTCCGAACTCCCCATGCGGCACCCTGCCCACGCCCGACGCCCACGCGCGCAGACCGCTCAACGTACTGGATGTCTTCCGCTCCTTCTACTTCGACACCGCTCTCTCCTCCCGCCCCGCCGCCCTACCTACGCTGCTCGCCGTCGCCCGTCCCGGACACACTCAAGGCCGTCAACCGATCCCACGCCGAAGCGCTCTTTCCCCGTCTGGCCGCCGCTCCCCCACGCCGTCCCCGACCCAACCGGCCTCGGTGCGCGTCGCAGGTGCGACAGGTCAAGCCGGCCTTTGCTGAGCCCCGTTTCGGGCTCGTGTCGCTGATTTGCTCGGCAGAGGCGCGTGGCGAAGGCTGTCGTGGGTGCGCAGCAGGAGACCGAGCGCGAGCTCCTCCGCACTGTGACCGCCGCCGCGGATCCGATTGGCATGCAGATGAACCGCGGAACCGTACAGTTGCTCCGGAGGCAGCCACAAGTCGTCTGTCTGCCACAACATGCGCATTTTCTTCGCCGGCGGTCCCGTCTCGGCTCGGCGGAGCTTGAGGATGTCACTCACGCGATCGCCTACGGGGCGGTTCGCGAGGGCGGTCCCGTCTCCGATGAGGTCGCGCAGCAGTTCCTTGCGCCGACGGAACTCCTCTCCGCTCGGTCTGCGAGTAGCCACCCGGCCTCGGTACCAGGCCAGGCGTTGCTCGGCGGTGAGACCGAAGCCGGTCAGGAGGTCGTCGATACTCCGTACCATCAGCGTCAGACGATCCGCGGGTGACCGCCCGTCGCGCTCCAGATGCAGGAGATCCGCCACAGCTCGGCTGTCCGCCATGAAGATCTCTTCCATGACCGCGGTGCCCTGCGGACCGCCGAATCGCTCGACTTCGCGTTCGTAGGTGTCGAGCACGAGACGGGTGCACATGCCGTCGCCGATCATGTCTTGGGCCCAGGTCAGCAAGGCTGGAAGAAGCACGCCGATGAGTCGGTCCGGTGCCCCGCGGAACCGTAGGCGCAGGTGTGGTTCCGGGTCGCTGTACCGGATGAAGAACCAGCCGTCCGCCAGACCGGCCCCGATCGTCCCCTCGGTGAAGGCACGCATCGGACCGCTGATCAGTTCCTCCTCGAGGGAGGGCGGCACGTACAGCTTCGCGTAGAGCCATTCACTGCCCGGTGGCCGCAGCTTGAGAGACGGGTGGACCCTGGGGGGCGGCTTGGTTCTGCGCATGGTGTGGCTGACGTCGGTCGGTGCGTGTGTCCGGGGAGGACTGGTGCGCACGAGCGGAACGACCAGTTCGCCGGCGAACCGGCCGCCAGGACCGGGGAGCCATGCTTGGTCCGGCCCGGGAAGCGCTTCTTGCAGCAGCGGACGGAAGGTTCTGGCCGAGCCGCGGACCTCGGTACGCAACTCTTCCACGTGCAGAGGGTCGTCCAAGTCGAGAAGAAGACGATTGTCTCCGACAGACAGGAACACGTGACGGGGTACGTCCCACGCCACGCGCCAGCGAGCCAGAGCGTCGCGGAACTTCTCCTGGTGCTCAGCCGGCAGAGCCTCGGCGGATTCCGCCGCCGGCATCCGCCATTGCGCGAGAGCGAGGACGATGCGACCGACCTGCACTCTGGGCAGGAAAGGAAACTCGCTTGCCGGGCCCCAATCGAACCCGGCGAGCTGGATGCAGCCTTCCCTCGACAGATCGTCGAGGAAGCGTACGAGATCGGAACCCTGCCGCGCCGTCAGCATGTGCCCGGCGCACGGCAGCACACTGGCTCCGGTGCGCGCCCAGCGGAGTACCAGACGGTTGCCGTTCACTCCGACGACCAGTTCGTCGACGGGGATGCGGGCATCAGGGGCCACACCTGGGGTGGTGTCCAGTGTGATCTCGTGGGTGCGTACCGCCGGGCGGACAGCGACGTTGGCCGACCTTGCGTGCGCGGGGAGGTAGACGACCTCGGCGAGCAGGTCGTGCGGCACGACGGCCTCTTCGGCACGTGCCGTGTCCCTGAGTGCGGTCAGTCCGTCCTCGGCCAGAAGGTGTCCGAACCGACCCAGATTCCGTCCAGCGGCTGAGCCCCCCAGGTTCGGGCCCACTACGACAAGGTAGTCACCTGTATCGACGGCTGCGGAGGAATCGGCGGCCACCAGCAGCGACAGGTCGAGGGACGGCGGCAGCGCCGACTCGTACTCCTTCCTCGTGGCGAGGGCCTCCACGTGCCGTTCGTGCAGTTCGACGGCCCGGCGCCGCTGGTGCAGGGCTTCGAGGGCCAGGTCGAGCAAGGCACGACTCCGTTGCGGGGTGAGCGACGTGAGGGGCGTGCGGTGATGGCCGGGTGGCCCGAGGCCGTACTCGCGGTCGAGGAGTTCGAGAAGCGGAACCTCTCGATGGGACCCGTAGCGTGCCTCGAACGATTGCCGGTACGCATGGAGTCCGGGTGATCCGGGCTCCGCGGGGTTCAGGCGCAGCAGCAGCTCAGCCGCTTGAGCCGCATCGTGCGCGAGCCGCCTCGAGACCTTTGCGGTGTGTAGTCGTAGCGCTGAGTCGACTTGCAGGGGAGGCCGCTTGCGGTGGGTCGGCTTCGGTGCGAGTGCGGCGGTCTCGTGTCCGAGCGCCCGGTACTGAGCAGCGTTCGCGTGCGGGTCGGCGTCCCAGGCGTCCGCACCCGCGAGCACATGGTCGAGCGCCTCGCGCTGCGCCAGGGCCGCGGGCACCCGGGCGAGCTGGTCGCTGACCCAGCGCGCAGGATCCGGAACGGTGAGAGGCGGCCGTAGCTCCGTCAGCAGAAAGGTCTGCCGCCAGAGGTCGTGCAGCAGTTGTGCTGCCCTGGCCTCACCAGCCTCCGCCGAACCCGAGCACTGTGTCAGGTGGGCCACCAGTTGCGCGAACGACACCGGCGTGCGGGCAGCGTCCAGTGCCGCTCGCACCATGCGCGTAGCACGTACGGACACGCTCCCGCCTTCTTGTCCCCCGGCACCGCGTGCTTGTTCGCTCAGGAAGACTCGCCCCGCTCGGACGAACGCGGTCGGGTTCGCATACCAGCGGAGCTGTTCGCGCACCTCCTCACGCGCTTCCAGCGTGTGGACCAGGTCGAGCAGCAGCCCCATGTCCGGTCGGGTCCGCGTCCTGCGTGGAGCGTCGGCGAGCGCCACCGTCGTCTCGTCCCCCCAGGTCGTGAGGCCCACACCCGCGAACAGGCCGTAGGGCGTGGGCCGGGCGCACATGCGAATGGCGTACCTGAGGAGTTTGCCCCGCAGCCGCCGTGCCGCACGGTCCGAGGAAGGCGTCCGCCGCAGAGCATCGTAAAGATCTTCGCTGCCGACGGCCAAGGCCCGCCTCACCCTCGCGTCGTCGGGGAGCAACGACCGACCCGATGGATTCCTTGCACGCCAATCAGGGTCGGATGAAGGATGCGCAAGGGTGGGACAGGACTCCACGGGGAAGAGCGGGGCGCGTAGAACCGCCCAGCCAAGTGCGCGGTAATGCAGCCGGTCGGAGGTCATGACAGCAGGAACAGCCGGTCCCACACCGGCTCCCGATCGGTGGCAGCTGCCAGCAAGGTGAGCGCCACGCCGGCGGCGCCGTCCAGCACGGCCGGCTGATCAACCTGTCGGCCGTCCGGCTCGATGTTCGCGAAGCCCAGAGGGCGGGCGGGGTCGTACGAAGCGATCAGCTGATCGACCAGCGCGACGGATGCGGCGCGGAAGATGTCGAGTTCGGTGTCGTGGGCGAATCGGAGAGTGATGTGCAGCAGACCGGCGACACCGTGGCAGAAGGTCGGGGAATCGATGCGGCGTTCCCCCGGCGTTCGCCGGTGCACAGCGGTGAGCGCTCGTACCGATAAGTCGCACAATGCGTGATCGCCCAGTGCCTGCCCGGCCAGCCACAGCGCGCGGGCCACTCCCGGGGCCCCGTAACACCAGGCGGCGCGGCCTCCTTCGAGCATGCCTGGCACAGCGGGCCTTCCGTTCGCGGACAACGGTACGACCGTCGGCCAGTTCGGCCCCCGAGCGTCGTCGAACCGGTGATCTGCCAGCCATTGGGCGGTTGCCGCGACCGCGCGGGAGATGCCTTCGACTTCGACATGCCGCGTCAGTGCCAGAGCCAGAACGGCAAGGGGCCCAGGAATACCGTGAGCCAAGCCGCAATTGAGTGTTCCGTCGGGATACCGGCGCGCCAGTGATGCGTCGCCAGTCGCCCAAGCGGGGGTGTACCAGCGTGGCGGAACCGCAGACTTCCCGGTGTCAGAAAGCGTACAGAGCGCCCCGACTGTGCGGCGGAGTACTACGTCAGCGTCAGAACCGGACTGACGACGTGACAACCAGTGGCCGGCGATACCGGACAGTCCCGAGATGGCATCGAACGCGGAGACGGACATCCCGGGTGACGCGGCCGCGACCCGGTCCGCCAGTGCGACGGTCGCCGGTAGCAGCGCGTTCTCGCAGGTCATAAGAAGCTGTCGGTAGCGTTCTCCCGTACGGGAGAGAAGCCATACGGCCGAGGCGAGCCCGGCCAGTCCACTGGACAATCCGGCAGGTAGTGGGCCTGCTCGTGCCGCGCCGCTCGCCGCTGCGGCGAGGTAGGCGTGCGCCACCTTGTCCCATCCCTCTTCGGGGAAGCACAAGTCGAGGTATCCGTGAAACACTGCCAGACCGGCATCTCCCTGAGCAATTCCCCAGGGTTCCCAGCGCATCGCATCGGGGAATCCGGTTTGCCGCATCGCAACATCGTGCGCGGCCCGTGCCACTTCGGGGTTACTCAAACGGACAGCGACGGTCCTGGCAATGGATGTCGCACGGGCGGCCCTTGGCGGATCAAGCACGGATGTCCATGGCTTGACGGTGCCTCGATACAGTTGCTGCGCCTTGGATGTCATGGCATCAACAGCGAGGGCCGCAGGTGAAGACATGCGGATTGCAGGTATCGCATGTGACGCACGTACGTCCCTCGCAGTCGGTACGGCAGGTCTCACAGGTCGCTTGGCCGCAAAGCGTCTGACAGGTATGGCAAGTTGCCTGGTCGCAATCTGTACGGCAGGTACAGGTTCCGCACTGCGTGGCACACGTCTGACACGTGTCCTGATTGCACTGTGTCCGGCAGGTCTCGCAGGTGGCTTGACCGCAGTCGGTGCGACACGTCGCACATGACATGCGCGTCTCGCAGATGTCGATACAAGTGCGGCCACGGCAGAGAGTGATCTGTACGGTGTCCCCACATTGGCACGTGACGTCCGTTACGCATGGATCGAACCGAGACGGTCCCGGGCACTCGGCTTCCCAGGTCTGCGGCTCGGTAAGCGCTGACGGCATCCGCGCCGCCGACAGCCTGACGTCGAGATCGAACTCATCGACACCGACGGGTCGGACCGTGCGAGTCCGGACATAGTCCACGCGTGCGTTCGAGCGCAGGTACACGCGTGTCGCCCTGAGCCCGACGAACGGCCTCCGCTCCGCAGGTACGTCCTCCATCGTCAGCACGTCTTCCGAGCGGAACTCCGCATAGAAGTCCAGCTCACGCGCGAAATAGATCCGGCGCTTACCGGCGTGCTCGCTGTCACCCAGAAGACCGGCCAAGTGCAGCAGTCGTTCCGGAACCGCGTCGGGACGTGGTCTGACCCACTGAACGAAGGGATCTTGCGGCCGTTCCTCTGTACGAGGAGTTTGCTCCCCCGCCCGAGATTGTCCTTCGGTGGCGTCGCCGTCGTTGCTGTCGTCAGCGTTCTGATCACTTGTCCGATCGGGCGGATCAACCATGGCGCCCTGCTTTCAGATGTCGACTCATGCGGTGGCGCCAGCGCCGCGGCGCCACCGAACGACGCGCTCAGCGTGGCAGCAGGCAAGGGTTCAGTCACTACGTCGTTCACCGCAATTCCTCACACCCGCGATGATGCGCGCTTCCGATAGTCGCTCTGACACCAAGGAGCGAAATGTGCGCCTTCGGGGACACACCGCACTCTTGAACCGTCTCAAGGCCCTCCGGCCACATCTGCGAAGTGCTTCGTCATCAGCTCCGGCAGCCCCCGATGGGCGTTGCGCAAAGCCGCCGAGTTCGAGCCAACTTGTTTGGCGGCATGCGGACTTGAACATCGAATGGACGAGGCCGACGCGCGCGGTGACGCGCCTGTCGACTGTCTCAACAACCTGATTCCCCGCAGGACTGTAGGTCTTACCCTGTGGCGAGAGCCGAGCGAGGCTTACGCTCTCGGCCTGAAAAAGCCTGCTCCGCATCTCAAAGGGAGCCGAGGCTCTTGTTACGAGTTCGCCCGGCTCAGATGCTGTTCGCGCGTACCGGTCGCCCTGGCGTCGGTGCGCGACTTCCCCTGTCGAGACCTGGGACGGAGAGGGGACAGGAATGGAACACGACGCAGAAGAGCTGGACGGCAAAGTGCAGGACATCGTGCGGCTCATCCGGGAGATCCGTGACGAAGATGTCTGGCGTAGCCTCCGGGAGTCGTGGCGGCGTCCGGGCTGGACGACCCCCGCAGAATCGATATTCGTAGCCAGTCAACTCGACGCGCTCAGGGACTCGCTGAGGGTGATACGGCAACAACAGGAGGGCCTGCTTGACGGCTGTCGCGCGGTGGGCGAGAAGAGCTGAGCCCGTCCAGGGCGGCGGTGGCCGCCAGCAGCTGTTACGACGGTGGCACGTCGGCGAGTAGGGCCGGTGTGGTCATGCCCCGACTACGCAGCAGCTCTTGTGGACGCGGCTTGCTGCGAGGATGCCTGCGGTCTCGCGCGGCAAAGCGCGTGCGTTGGCGCCCGAGCGTCGCGCCGAAGCGGCAATGGGGCCGGCGGCGCAGGCGCCTGCAAGGACGGCGAGGCTCACGACAGTGAGCGGGCGGAGTGCTCGCCGGACTGCCGCCCTGGAGGCGCTGCGCGCCTGGACGCTCGACCTGACCGGGGCCATGGTCGTCACCGGCAGCACTGGGCTCCTCGACGCCCAGCAAGGAGAGCGGGAGCATCCGCGCGGACGCGGACCCCGGTGACGTTCTCCAGCTCACCGGCGCGCTCTGGCGTGCCGCCGCCGTCCCCGAGGACCGTGCTCCCCGCATGCTCGCGCTCGTCCTGGACGGACTGAGCGCACAGCCGGAGTGCTGAGGACGGCTTGGGAGGCAGTGAGGATCGGCTGGGACCGGACCACTACCGCGTGTTGAGGGTGGCGGGCGGCCGTGTCCGGTAGAGGTGTGCTCAGCGGGCCTGTGCGAGGAGGTCCCGCGACAGGTCCCACAGGCGGGCGGCGTTGTCCGGGTCGACGGCGTAGCGGGCGACGCCGTGCAAGGTGCCGGTGCGGCGGTCGACGACATCGCTCTCGTTGCAGTCGACGAAGTAGCGGCCGCCCACGCCGTCGAGGAGCGGTGAGGCGGCGAGCAGGACGGAGGTCGCCGCTCCCTGCTCGACCGTCTTGATCAGATGGTCGGGGACCAGCCCGCTGCCTCGGCCGGAGGTGTGCCGCTGCAGGTTGGTGTGGATGGCTCCGGGCATGCACGCGTTGACGGTGATGTTGTCCCCGGCCCAGCGGCGGGTCGCTTCGACAGCGAAGAGGACGTTCGCGGTCTTGGACTGGCCGTAGGCGAGCCACGGATCGTAGGGGCGGAAGGCGAAGTGCACGTCGTCCCACACGATCGGGGAACGCTGGTGACCGGAGGAACTCACCGCGACCACACGGGCGCTGCCTGCGGCGGCCAGCGCCCGGTGCAGCCCGGTGGCGAGAGCGAAGTGACCCAGGTGGTTGGTGGCGAACTGCCACTCCCAGCCCTGCTCGGTGTACCTCTCGGGGCAGGCCATGACGCCCGCGTTGTTGACCAGGATGTGGAGCGGGCCGCGCCAGGCTGCGGTGAAGGCGGTGACAGAAGCGGGATCGGACAGGTCCAGGTGCGCCACGTGCACCTCGTGACGTCCGGTCGAGGCGGTGATTTCCTTGGCGACGCGTTCGCCGGAGGCGACGTCCCGTACGGCGAGGGTGACCTCCGCGCCGGTGGCGGCCAAGGCCCGGGCCGTCTCGGCGCCGAGCCCCGAGGAGGCACCGGTGACCACTGCGCGGCTGCCGGTGAGGTCGACGCCCTGCGTCACCTCGTCCGTCGTGCTGGAGAAACCGAAGGGGGTGGTGAGGGGGCTCATGGACGAACTCCTTGATGTGCTGCGTACTTCGAACAAGCCATGTTTTCGAGCCGGCCAATCCTTCGAGACGGCCAATCCTTCGAGTTGGCCATGCCTTCGAGCCGGCCATGTCTGCAGGCCATGTGTGCAGGCCAGCGCGACGGCTCGGCGTGTTCAGGTTTTTCTGGGGGCAGGAGGGTCAGGTAGTCAGGGGGTGAGCATCTGGTCCTGTTCCACCGGGGGTGTGCCGTCGTGCCAGGGCAGGACCTTGCCGAACCGGACCAGCTCGCCGTACAGGGCGGGATCCACGGGCTCCGCGAAGACCAGGTCGAGTACGGCCTCGGCGGCTCGGGCGGGCGTCTGGGCCCGGCTGTAGTCACTGAACCAGGGCCGCGAGGTGTCCGTGTCGACCATGCCCGGGCACACGGCCGCCACCAGGATGCCGTCGGCGAGGTCGCGCGCACGGCGCTCGGCGGCGACGGCGCGGACTGCGGCGACCTGAGCCACCTTGGACGGCACGTTCAGCCAGAGCGGCCAGCCCGCCTCCTGCGCCGTCCCGCTGTGGACGGCGCTGCGCCAGGACTCCACGGCGTACTCGACCTGGTCGAGGCTCGCACCGTCGAAGAGGTGGTGCAGCCGGGTATCGAGATGGCCCAACGTGCCCAGGCTGCTGGCCACGACCAGGAGCCGGCCGCCCGGGCGCAGGACGGGGCCCATGGAGCGCAGGACGGCGTGGGTGGCGGTGTTGGAGACGTCGATGAACTCATCGGCCCGCTCGGCCTGGGACTCCTCGGGCAGTACGCGGGCGACCGCGTTGGACACGACGATGTCGACTCCGCCGTGACGCCGCTGGAGCTCCGCGGCGAGACGGGCGATGGCATCGGTGTCGGTGACGTCCAGGACGCGGCCCTCGACCTGGGCACGAGTGCCGGGCAACCGGCCGACCTCGCGGGCGGCCTCCCCCACCCGTTGCGGGTTGCGGCCGGTGAGCAGGACGAGATCGTCCTCGTTCATGCGGGCTGCCAGTCCCTCGGCCAGGGCGCGGCCGAGCCCCTGGTTGGCGCCGGTTATCAGAGCGATGCGGGAAGCGGTCATGCCTGCCACGTTAAGAACGCCGCGTGCCATGCGTCCAACGAAAGTTCGGAACGTATGGTATGCGTGATCGTCATGAACTTCGAGGACGTCTCCCTCACCGCGCTGCGCGTCTTCCGCGCCGTCGCCGAGCACCGGACCTTCACCGCGGCCGCCTCCTCACTGGGCTACACCCAGTCCGCCGTGTCCCGGCAGGTAGCGGCGATCGAACGGGCCGCGGGCACACAACTGCTGCAACGCCGACGCGAAGGAGTACGGCTCACCGCGGCCGGCCGCACCGTCCTGCGCCACGCGGCGGTCGTACTCGACGAGATCGAGGCGATCGCCAGGGAGCTGTCCGGCCTGCCCGCGGCGGCCGGTACCGTCCGACTGGGATGGATCCCCACCGCAGGTGCGGTCCTCCTCCCCCGGGCCCTCACCGAGCTCAGCCGCACCGACCCCGGCCTGCGCGTCGTCAGCCGCGAGGGCACCACCCCCGTCCTGGTACGCGCCCTGCGCGCGGGCAGCCTGGACCTGGTCCTGCTCGGCTCGGCGCCCCCCTTCCGCCCGCCGGACACCGAGACACCCCCGCTCGTGGTGGAGACACTTACCGAACGGGCCCTGCACGTGGCGGTACCCGTCGGCCATCCGCTCGCCCGCGCCGACTTCATCGACGTGGCCGACCTCCGGGCACAGCGCTGGATCGCCGGTCCTTCCTCCGGCGAGGACCGTCTGATGGGCGTATGGCCGGGTCTGGACGAACGACCCGAGATCACCCACACCGCCCGGGACTGGTGCGCCAAGCTTCACCTCGTGGCCGCCGGTGCGGGGCTGACCACCGTGCCTGCCGCCCTGGCCCCGGCCGCGCCTGAAGGCGTCCGCATCCTCCCCGTACGCGGCGGCCCTCAGGAACAACGGCGACTGCTCCTGGCCAGTCTCGGCCGCCGTCGCACGCAGTCCGTCAACCGCGTAGCGGCCGCCCTCCGCGCCGCCGCCCTCGCTGTCACCTGACAGCGTCCACGGGACGCGGCCGGGCAAGCGACGCGGTTCCCGAAGGCGGGGTTGCCAGCATGGGCGAAGCCCGCAACGCGCCCGAACCCGCATCAGGGGTAGCGGTGGCGCCATTCCACCACCGAGGCCACCCCCAGCCAGCAAATCAGTTGAGCCGCAGACGCAGCCACAGCGACAATGCCACGATGCCCACCATCACCCCCGACGGTCGCGCGGGCATCACCGCCGACCTCGTACGACGCCTGGTCGACCGGCAGTTCCCGCAATGGTCCGGGTTGCCGGTGACCCCCGTACCCGTCGACGGATGGGACAACCGGACCTACCGTCTGGGCGACACGATGACGGCCCGGCTGCCCACCGCAGCCGGATATGTCCCGGCCGTCGCAAAGGAGCACCGGTGGCTGCCGCGCCTGGCCCCGCACCTGCCCGTCGCGATCCCGCCGGTCCTGGCCGAGGGAGAACCCGGTGAGGGCTATCCGTACCCGTGGTCGGTGCGAGGCTGGCTGCCGGGCGAAACCGCGCTCCCCCACCGCGTCGAGGACCTCGCCGGATTCGCCGTGGCGGTGGGTGAATTCCTCGTGGCCCTGCAACGATGCGATGCCACCGGCGGCCCTCTCGCCGGCGCCCACAGCTTCTACCGCGGCACATCTCCCGCCTACTACGACGAAGAGACCCGGCGCTGCCTGGAACTGCTCAAGGCCCGCACCGACCGGTTCGACATCGGCCTCGCGGAGGAGGTCTGGGCAGCAGCGCTCGCGACCACCTGGGAGAAGGACCCGGTGTGGTTCCACGGCGACGTCGGTTCGGGCAACCTGCTCGTCACCGACGGCCAGTTGACCGCGGCGATCGACTTCGGCACCTGCGGCATCGGCGACCCCGCCTGCGACCTCGTCATCGCCTGGCACATGTTCTCCGGCGCCGCCCGACAGGCGTTCCGCGACACCGTCGCCCAGGACGACGGCACCTGGGCGCGGGCCCGCGGCTGGGCCCTGTGGAAGGCAGCCTTGGTGCTCAGCGAATGCATCGACACCGACCCGGAGAAGGCCGCCGACCACGCACGGGTGATCGACGAAGTCCTCGCGGACCACCGCCGGACGACCACCTGACAGCAGCCACCCGGCCCGGCGACGTCAGCCAGGGCTGAGGTCCGGTGTAGGTAAGGCAGATGCCTTCGTTGACGCCTGAGGCCGAGACCGCGGGCAGTACGGGTGGTTGCCGACGCACATAGCTGTCATGCAACTGGCTCAGCAACCCTTCAACGCCGCGGTCGGTCAGGGGGCGCGTTTCCGATGCCGACCGGTTCGAGCACATCAACGACAGCCTCGGACGCGCGACGGACGACGCCGTCCCCGCGGCGTTACCAAGCGCGTGGGGCAACAGCCCCGGACCTCACTCCGGGGTTTCAGCCAGGCCGGGGGCCGGAACGCCGTCAGCTTAGGTGTTCCCGGCGGTGGGTGGGCGTTGATGCGTTACTCGTGGACTGACCTGAGTCTTCACGTCGGCGCGCGCGTCAGCGCGGTCCGCGCCCAGGCCCGCGAGCAGGCGCAGGCCGTCCTCGGCGGGGCTGTCGGGGGCCGCGGACAGCACCAGCAGTTCCATGCCGGACTCGTCCGGTAGCACGAAGCTCTCCTGGTGCAGTTCCAGCAGTCCGACCAGCGGGTGCTGGAACGCCTTGCGTCCATGGGTGCGGGCACACACGTCCGCGCGCGCCCAGAGGCGACGGAAACGCTCGCTGCCCATCGCCAGCTCACCGATGAGCGAGGCCAGCTGGGGGTCATCGGGATACTTGCCGGCGGCGAGGCGCAGGTGCCCGACCACGTCGAGGGTGCAGTTCTCCCAATCCGCGTAGAAGCCGCGCTCTGCCTCCTCGAGGAAGATGTGCCGGACGCTGTTCAGTCCCGCCAGAGGCCGGCCGTAGAGGAGCTCGGCGAGGCGATTGCCGGCGAGCACGTTCATGCGGTGGTCCATGATCATGGCGGGTGCGTCGGTGACCAGGTGGAGGACGCGCAGCAACTCCGGCCGGACCCGCCCGCCCGGCACCTTCGCGCGGCGGCGGCGCTGCCGGGCGAGCCGGGAGAGGTGCCCGCGTTCGGTCTCGTCGAGGCCGAGGACACGGGCCAGCGCGTCGAGGACCTGCTCGGAGGGCTGGGTCGCGCGGCCCTGCTCCAGGCGCACGTAGTAGTCGACGCTGACCCCTGACAGGTGCGCGACCTCTTCGCGACGCAGCCCTTCGACGCGGCGGCGGCTGTCGGTGGGAATACCGACGGCCGCCGGGTCGACCCGGGAGCGCCGGGTCCGCAGGAAGCTCGCAAGGTCGTCCATGCCTCCCAGTATGGCCTTGCCGGTGCCCGTGAAGGTGGTCCTGCCGTTACCAGGAAGTCCGGTCCGACGGAAGAGGCGCCCCTGAACGCGGGGCGCCGCGGTGCCCAGAATCGACGGCATCCGATCCGAAGGAGTTCCCATGAAGACGCTGATCGTCTACGCCCACCCGGAGCCGAAGTCGCTCAACGGCTCACTGAAGGACCTCGCGGTGTCCACGTTGGAGAACGCCGGACACGAGGTGCGGGTGAGTGATCTGTACGCGATGAAATGGAAGGCGGTCGTGGACGCCGAGGACTACGGCCCCCACGCCTCGAGTCCGCTGAAAGTCGCGCGGGACTCCGGCCGGGCCTTCGACGCGGGGGCTCTCACCCCGGACGTCCGCACCGAGCAGGAGAAGCTGCTGTGGGCCGACACGATCATCTTCCAGTTCCCGCTGTGGTGGTACACGATGCCCGGGATCCTCAAAGGCTGGGTGGACCGGGTGTTCACGTTCCACTTCGCGTACGGCGTCGGCGAGCACAGCGACACCAAGTACGGCGAGCGTTTCGGCGAAGGAACCCTCGCGGGCCGCAGGGCCCTGCTGTCGGTGACCGTCGGCGGCCCGGAGCCGCATTACGCCGCCCGCGGGATCGCGGGCCCCATCGACGATCTGCTGTTCCCGATCCAGCACGGCATCCTCTACTACCCGGGCATCGAAGTGCTGCCGCCGTTCGTGCTGTACAGCGCCGACCGGATGACCGACGAGGACTATCCGGACGTCGCCAAGGCCTGGAAGCAGCGCCTGCTCACTCTGGAGTCGACCGAGCCGATCCCTTTCCGGCGGCAGAACTTCGGTGACTACGAGATCCCCTCGCTGCATCTGAAGGAGGGACTGGAGCCTGCGGGCAGCACGGGTTTCGGGTTGCACGTACGGGGCTGAGCGCGGGAGTTGGGAGGAACGAGTCGGGCGCGAACCCGAGGCCAGGACTTCTGCTCATGTGAAAGAAGTTCACCGGGCCGGAGTCCGACCGCTGCTCGCCGGTAGTTCCTTCCGACCCGGCTGGAGTGAGTGAACCGCAGAGCCTGTGGTCCGTCCTGACTCAGGGCGCGCGCTTCCGGACCTTCGCGTCCGTTGGAGTCTGAGGGTCACGGAGTGGGCCCCCGCTCCCTTCTCGGGCCTCGCCTCCGGCCCATGAAAGTGATCGTTCGGCTGAAGCCCCTTGGAGCGCCTCGGCGCGAGGCGACGGCCCTCCTCCCCTCCCGCTGGCCGCGACGGCCTGGCGGGGTGCGGGCCGGGAGAGGCTGACCGGCCCGCACGAACGGATTGTTCCCTCCCAGCGGTGCTCAGCAGGTGGCAGCGCTGGAGATCCGTATTCCTGTCAGCGTTCCGCTCGACACGGTGAAGCTCGAGTTCGGGGGTATGCAGGCCGTCGTGCCTCCCGACCAGCGGATGTAGGCGACATCGTCGTGGCGGGTGTTCTGGATGACGAGCCCCGGTCCGGACGGACGGGACGGCAGGTTCTGCCAGGTACTGGTGACGTCCTGGAACTGGCCGATCTTCACACCGTTCTTGAAGAGACAGACGTACGGGTAGGCACAGGTGGCCGCCGCCGTTTTCACGGTGGAGGGCCCGGTGGCGGCGACCGCCGTCGCCTGGGCCGCGACAGACACCCCGCCGGCCATGGCCACCGTCATCGCCACGGCTCCGAGAGCACGTACTGCTTTCACGTGGAACCCCTTCACTTATGGAGGTTTCAAGCGCGTGTGGTGCAGCTCGCATCCTCCGGGAGATCTGCGCGGCCGCCCAGGTCCATACCGGTCAATCACGATGTCCGGCCCCGGTCCCGTGGACACCATCCGGCTGAAGGTGCCCGAGGTGGGCGAGTTGTTCGTGGACACCGAGTTCGCCGAGAACCTCACCGACCGGGCGGCAGCGCATCGGGGGCGGTACGGCATGGACCTGAAGTACGCGGCAGCGCACCGAATCCACGCGCGTGCACGCGGCGGTACGCGATCTGAACAGGCTGGTGCTGGCCGGCGAAACACTGCGGGCCACTCTGCTGACCAGGAGTAGAGACCGGCGGAAGAAGATAAGTGCAGGATCTCGGGCTTCCGGAGGTCAGCGACGTAGTCACCGCGACTGTTCCGCTCCGCTAACCGCCCCCCGCTACTCGTCGCCAGAGCACGAGCTAGGCTCTCGGAGGTCCCTGACGCGGGCCGCGGCGCGCCCGCCACCTGCGCGTTCCTCTCTGGCTTACGGAGCCCCGTAGTGAAGCATCGTGTCCGACCGGCCGCCCTCATGCTCGTCGTCGGCGCCCTCCTGACCGGATGCGTGTCGACACCGGCCGACACGCGACGGCCGGCCCCCGACAGCGACCGCCCTTTCTGGCAGGCGGAGTTCGACGGCGCCGCCGGTGCCCGCCCGTCGGCCGCGTACTGGAACACCGAGATCGGCAACCGGGACGAGCAGGGATGGGGCAACAACGAGCTGCAGTACTACACCGACGACGCGGCCAACGCGGCGCAGGACGGCTCAGGCCACCTCGTGATCACGGCGAAACGAGCCCCCGAGGAGGCTGAGCTCCCCTGCTACACGGAGGACTTCTGCCCGTTCACCTCGGCACGCCTGACGACTGCCCAGAAGGTTTCGCTCCGCCGGGGGCGCGTTGAGGTCCGGGCGAAGATGCCCACCGGAAAGGGCCTGCTCCCGGCCATCTGGATGCTCGGCGACAACGGTGAGCAGTGGCCCCGCCAGGGCGAGATTGACATCAGCGAGGTCGTCGGCAATGAACCACGCACGGTGTACGGCACCGCGCACGGTCCGACGTACTACAACGAGAACGGGATCGGCGACTCCACCACCCTCCCCGCTGACGCCGACCAGGCCTTCCACACCTACGCCGTCGAGAAGGAGCCACACCGCATCACCTGGTCCGTCGACGGGAAGCGGTACTTCACCCTGACCCCGGACAAGTTGCCCGCCCCGCGCGACTGGGTCTTCGAGCAGGACATGCACCTCCTGCTGAACGTCGCGGTCGGCGGCGACTGGCCCGGCTCACCCGACAACTCCACCCGCTTTCCCGCGGCCATGACCATCGACTACGTACGTTTCTACGGCACCGGACACAGTTGAGCTCTGGGAACGCTTGAGGGGCTCGGTCGCAGAGGTGTCGGCGAGGTTCAGGAACGTCGCATAGCCAAGCGGCTCGAAAAACGATTGCTGGGCACCAAGCAACGCTGGCACGATTCACGCGTGCTCACTGCTGAGACGCCGGACTGCCTGATCGTGACGGGGATGCCCGGGGCCGGGAAGTCGACGGTGACCAGGCTCATCGCCGAGCGTCTGCCGCGCTCCGCCCGGCTCGACGGTGACTTCATCAGCAGGCTGATCGTCAGCGGTCGTGTCGGGGCCCTTGGTGAACCGGCCGACGAGGCAGCGCGGCAGGTGGAGCTGTGCAACCGCAATCTCTGCACGCTGGCGAACAATTTTGCCGACGCCGGGTTCGCGCCTGTGATCGACTGGGTGATTCCCGACCGCAGGCAGCTGGACTTCTTCGTCTCACTCCTTCCGGCCAGGAGTGTTCTGTTCGTCGTCCTCGCACCGGGTATCGAGACGTGCCGTCACCGCAACACTCTCCGTGATCCACGGGAGCGGTTCGACTTCGACGGCTATGAAGATCTCGATGCCGACATGAAGCGCGAGCTCGGCGATGTCGGCTGGTGGTTCGACACCGCTGACCTCACTCCCGAGGAGACCGCCGACCGCATCATCCGCGAAGCGCGCCATCGCGCGATGGTGAACTGACTGCAAGTTCCCCGCTTTCGTTCGGGTCCCGGCGGACTGTCCTACCTGGGCTGAAGGTCAGCCGGTCGACGGTGGCCGTGCAGAGCAGGGGATCCGTAAACGTCTTGGTCCAGCCCGCCGAAGGCTTCGTTGGGGGCGATGGCGACGCTGTTCTTCTCCTCCCCATTGGGCAGCACTGCCCCCTATGCCCACAGACCGCACTTTTCGTGTTCTGGCTGTAGCAATCGTCCTACCGTTCGAGTGATCCGCCACGGAGGCCCGAGGTCTGACGCACGAGGAAGGGGACCTCTTGAGCGTCCCCATCACTCATCACTCACCCCTGCACTCCTACACTCCTGGAGGAACCATGCGTGTCCGTACCGCCCTCGCCGCGGCAGCCCTGACCGGTGCCGCCCTGACCCTGTCCACCCCCGCCATCGCCTCCGCGGCCGGTCCCCACACCGCGGCGACGGCCCAGACCCCCGCCGATGACGAGCCTCCCGTGTACTACTTCGGCCCCGACAACGGCGACGACTGGTTCTACTTCGAGGACTCCACCACCAGCAGCGACTGATGCACGGTGGTTCCGGCCGCACACCAGCGGCCGGAACCGTCGGGGCGCCCGGGTGTCAGACCGGAGCGTCCTCCGCGCACTGGCCCAGACGCGCACCCGCCGGACGTGAAGCCGACCACCAGGTAGTCGTCCTCACCCCCCGATCTCGTGCGCACGCGAAGGCGGCGGTGCAAGGAGTGACCGCTGCGCCTTCCTGCGATCGGTGTAGATCGCATGGGCCGCCCGCGTCGAGTCCAGCGTGGCGACCTCGCTGACCGGCACGTCCCACCAGCTGTCGCTGTCCGGGGCGGAGATCGAGGGATCGGTCTCGACGTGGATCACGACGGGTCCGCCGTCGGCCGGCCAGGCCTTGGCCTCGGCGATGGCCTTCTCCAGCATGTCGCGGGAGCGCGCCTCGATGACATGGGCGCCGAGGCTGCGGGCGTTGGCGGCCAGGTCGGTGGGGAGCGGGGGCCCGTCGAGGCGGCCGTCGGCGGTGCGGTAGCGGTAGCGCGTGCCGAAGCGCTGGGAGCCGAGCGACTCCGACAGCGTGCCGATCGAGTGGAATCCGTGGTTCTGGACGAGGACCACGATGATCTTGACGTGCTCCTGGACCGCGGTGGCCAGTTCGGCCGGCATCATCAGGTAGCCGCCGTCGCCGACCATGGCGAAGACGTCCCGGATGTCGTCGGCGAACCGGATGCCGAGCGCGGCCGGGATCTCGTAGCCCATGCAGGAGTAGCCGTACTCCACGTGGTAGGCCTTGCGGTCACGTACGCGCCACAGTTTGTGCAGGTCGCCGGGGATGGACCCGGCCGCGCAGAGGACGACGTCCCGGTCTCGACCGGGTCCGTGAGCACGCGCATGGCGCCGAGGAGCGCGGAGGGCAGTTGCTCGGGGCAGGTGACCCGGTCGAAGAAGCGGGAGAGGGGGCGGAAGGCGTCGTTGACGGTGATGTCGGCGGCGCCGGGCTGTTCCAGCTCCTGGAGCACGGGCGCGCTGCGGCGGGTGGCGAAGGTGTCGGCGGGGAGCAGCAGTACCGGGACGCGGTTGATCGTGGCGAGCGCGGCACCGGTCAGCATGTTGGTGGAGCCGGGGCCGATCGAGGCGGTACAGGCCCAGGTCTCCAGGCGGTCTCGGTGCCGCGCGTAGGCGACGGCGTGTGGACCATGGCTTGTTCATTTCTGGCCAGTACGTAGGGCAGGCCGTCGGCCTCCCTCTCCTGTTGGAGCAGGGCCTGGCCGAGGCCCGCGACGTTGCCGTGGCCGAAGATGCCGAGGACCCCCGCGAACATGTTGTGGACCTCACCGTCGCGCTCGGTCCGCTGGGCGGCGAGGAAGGCCACGACGGCCTGTGACCACGGTCAGCCGGACCGTCGCGGTCCGCGCTGTGGTCATGAGGCACCCCCTGGGGCCTGTGCGGTGCGCGGCGCTGGCAGCCGCGGGGCGAAAGGCGGGTCCTACCAGGTGTCGCGGACCCACGCGTGCGCGCGGTCGTCGCGGACGAACCAGGTCCGTTCGGGGCCTTGCCGGCCGTACGGCACGAGCACCCGATCCCCGGTGCGCGCCTCGGCCGGGACGGCGATGGCGGCCTGCCAGTCGGTGTCGGCCGTCGTGCCCAGGGGTCGTACCTGGCGTGCTTGGTCGTTCATCGACCGCTCCCGTGGACGAGGCCGGCCGCGATGTCGACGGCGGCGGCGACATCGTCGCCGGGCGGGTAGAGGAGGGTGCGCCCGACCACCAGGCCGCGTACCGCCGGGAGGGCGAGGGCTGCGCCCCAGGTGGCGTACGTGTCGTGGGGGTCGCCCTGCGGGTCGCCGCCGAGCAGGAGTGTCGGCAGTGTCGTCGCGTCCAGTACGCGTTCGAGTTCGTCGACGACCGGCAGTTTCAGCCAGGTGTAGGCGCTGCTCGCGCCGAGCCCGCTCGCGATGGTGATCGACCGGATGACGCTGTCGGGATCGAGGAGGTTGCGGACGCGGCCGTTCTGATGTGTGGTCAGGAACGGTTCGATCATGGCCATGAGGCTGTGCTCGGCGAGGCTGGTGACCGCGGCGGCCGTCGCCTGCAGCGTGTTCAGGGTTCCGGGGTCGTCGAAGCAGATGCGGGTGAGTGTCTTGCCGCCGTCGAGTCCCTGTGCGGCGATGGCCTCGGCGGTGTAGGCGGTGAACCGGTCGTCGAGTTCGAAGGCGGCGCCTTGCAGTCCGCCGCGGTTCATCGAGCCGATGGCGATCCGGTCCTCCAGCGCGCCCATGAGGGCCAGGTCGTCGAGGAGGTCGGGGGTGCCGAGCACGCCGTCGACGCCCGGGCGGGACAGCGCGGTCGCCAGCCGGTCCAGGAGCCCGGTGCGGCTGGCCATGGCCGCGCCGTCGTCCCGGACGCCGAGGGCGCCGCGGGCCGGATGGTCGGCGGCGACGATGAGCAGCCGCCCGTCGTCCCCGGTCAGGGGGCGCCGGGAGCGCTTCTGCCAGGCGCGGCCGATGCGTTCGGGCTCGCGGGCCCGGATCTCGGTGAGTCGTTGGGCGTCGATCATATGGTCCTCGTGGTCTGGACCGCCGGCGGGGAGGCGAGGGCCGCCTCCACCTCGGACGTGGTCGGCATGGCGGTGGAGCAGGCGAGCCGGGCGGCCACGAGAGCGCCCGCGACGTTGGCGAACTCGATGGTCCGGCGCAGGTCCCAGCCGCTGAGCAGGCCGTGCACGAGGGCGCCGCCGAAGGCGTCCCCCGCGCCGAGTCCGTTGACGACCTCGACGGGGAACGGCGGTACCTCCACCCGCTCCTCGCGGGTGGCCGCCAGCACCCCCTTGGGCCCCTGCTTGACGACGGCGAGTTCCAGGCCGCGTTCGAGCAGCGCGTCGGCCGCCCGGCCGGGTTCCGTCTCTCCGACGGCGACCTCGCACTCCTCCCGGTTGCCGACGGCGACGGTGACGTGGTCGAGCGCGCGCCCCACCTGTCGCGCGGCGTCGTCGGGGCCGCTCCAGAACATCGGCCGGTAGTCCAGGTCGAGGACGGTGTGGGGGCGCCGGGCGCGCGCCTGCCAGGCGGTGAAGTGCGCGGACCGGCTCGGTTCGGCCGACAGCCCGGTCACCGTCGCCCAGAAGACGGAGGCGTCCCGGATGTCGTCGAGCGGCAGTTCGGCAGGATCGATCATGAGGTCCGGCGCGCCGGCGTACCGGTAGAAGTAGAGCGGGAAGTCGTCGGGCGGGAAGACCTCGCAGAAGGTCACCGGCGTCGGCGGCCCGCCCGGTGCGGTGAGCGCGTGGATGTGGACCGGGTCCACGCCGAGCCGCTCGGCCTCCTGCCGGACGTAACGGCCGAAGGGGTCCTGGCCGACCCGTGTGATGAGTGCGGCGCTGCGGCCGTGGCGGGCGGCGGCGACGGCGACGTTCGTCGCGCTCCCGCCGAGGAACTTCTCGAACGTACGCACCTGTTCCAGGCCGACGCCGTGGTCGAGGGGGTAGATGTCGACCCCGGTCCGCCCGATGGTGACAAGGTCGTGGGCCACGGGTCAGCTCCTCGCGGCGGGGACGAGGGAGAGGAGGTGGGTCACGGAGGCACGCACGTCACCGGCGGGGCCGTCGCCGGCGTCCGTGTCCGGCGCGGACGTGAGGACGGTGTCCTGTTCGAGCACGTACCAGCCGTCGTACCCGGCGCTCTCCAGCAGGGCGACGATCGCGGCGATGTCGATGTCACCGGCGCCGAGCGGCACGTACATTCCGGCGCTGACCGCCTCGGTGTAGCTCATCCGCCCGGACCGCACCCGCTCGCACAGGTCGAGGCGTACGTCCTTGAGGTGGACGTGGGTGACCCGCTCGGGCTGTTTCGCCGCGAGGGCGACCGGGTCCGCGCCGCCGACGAGCAGGTGCCCGGTGTCCAGGCACAGTCCGATCCCCGAGCCGTCCAGGACGCGCTGGGTCTCCTCGCCGGACTCGACCATCGTGCCGACGTGCGGGTGAAGGGTCGCGACGAGTCCGGCCCCGGCGGCGACGGAGGCGATCCGGTCGAGATTGGCCAGGAGCGCCGCCCAGCCCGCCGTGTCGAGCGCGGGGCGCGCGTCGTATCCGTGGGCTCCGGTGGCGGCCGCGACGACGACCGTGCCGGCGTCGGCGGCCACGAGCCCGGCGATGGCCGCCTCGATCTGCGGGAGCGGGTCGTGGCCCGGGTCGTGGAGGACGGCCGGGACGAACTGGCCGACCGCCTTGAGCCCGTACGACGCGAGTGTGGCGGCCTTCTCGGCGGGGGCGTCGGGGAGGAAGCCCTCGGGCCCGAACTCCGTCGCGTTGAGGCCGGTCTCCCGCATCTGACGCAGCACCAGGTCCGGGGGAAGCTGGTGGCCCCAGCCCGGAACCTCGCAGACTCCCCAGGAGATCGGCGCTCCGGCGACGCGCTGGGCGAGGGGTGTGGTCACGGCGTTCCTCCCTGGAGGACGTGGACGGCGTGGGTCGACCTGATCGGCATACCGGGCCCCTTCCCTGATTCTCGTGGCGCATCGGGCCGGTGGAGACCCGCTCGCGTGCTGCGAGCCTGCCTTTCCTCGCCAAGCTCTGTCAACCTATTGTCCTTACATAGAGGCTCATGCGGAATTGCCTCGTCCTCCAGGAAGATCACCTCCGTGATGCCGTCCCGGCCCGAAAGGCGTGGGACCAGTTCGTCCTGGAGGCCCTTCCCCGACAGGACCAGCAACACACCGACGCGCGGGTCCGCGCTACCCGTCGTCGGTGTCCCGGCCGACCGCAGACCGGACACGTGGAACCCCGCGCCGGTGCACTCCCGGACGATCTCGCGCAGCAGCCCGCGCCCGCGGCGGCGCCGGTCGACGCCGCCGGCCACACACTGGCCGCGGTCGTCAGCCCCCGTACCGCGTCCCGGCGTACGAAGATCAGCCCACCGCCGATGAAGCCGATGCCGGAGACGATCTGCGCGGTCACCCGCGACGGGTCGAGCGCCATCCCCGGCAGGCCCGCCGATTTCTGCCGGTACTCGCGCTCCAGGCCGATGACCGTGCACAGGGCGAACGCCACGGCGAGATGGGCCAGGCAGTCGCCGTTGTGGTTCATCGCGGCTCCACCGGGGGCGTCAGGCGCGGCTCCGGCCGGGCCAGGAGCACCGGTGCCGGGCAGCGCGCCGCCACCAGCGCGAGGCCGGCGTCGTCCCACGGGCGCACATGCGTCAGCGCCAGCAGGCCGACACCGGCCAGGGACGCGAGCTCGGCCGCCTGACGTGCGGTCAGGTGGTGGGGTGCGGCGGCGGTATGGTCCTCGTCCCAGCGAGTGGGCGGCGCGCCGGGCTCGTCGCCGGGCCCGAGCGCCGCCTCGGCCAGCAGGACGCCGCTCCCCCGGGCCGGCTCGACCAGTTCCCGGCACGGACCCGAGTCGCCGGTGTACGTCAGGGAGCCGCGGTCGTCCTCGACGCGCACGGCGTAGGTCTCGACCGAGTGCCGGACCCGGGCGAGCCGCAGCCGGAACGGGCCGCACGTCAGGTCACCCGGCCGGGCCTCCTCGAAGGCCAGCCGGGAGGCGCGGCCCACCCGCTCCCGCACACCGGCCGTGCACGGCCGACCCGACGCCGCCACCGGCCGGCTACATCCCGGGATCCGGCGGTATCTTCCGGGACTGCTCGGTGCACGACTACGACATCATCCGCTGGGTGACCGGCCGCGAGGTCGTCTCGGTGTACGCCACGGGTGCCAATCGGGGGGAGGAGTTCTTCGCCGCCGCCGGTGATGTCGACACAGGGGTCAGCGTCCTCACGCTGGACGACGGGACGCTCGCCACATGCACCGCGACCCGCTACAACGGCGCCGGGTACGACGTGCGTCTGGAGGTGTGCGGCGCCAAGGGCTCACTCGTCGCGGGGCTCACCGACGAGACCCCGCTGGCCTCCGCGGACGGCGCGTTGTGGCCCGCCGGCCCGCCGCACGCGGGGTTCATGGAGCGGTTCCGGGACGCGTACCGGGCCGAACTGGCCGCGTTCACCGAGATGGTGGCCGGAGAACGACCGAGCCCCTGCACCGGCGGGACGCCCGCGCGGCCCTCGCGATCGCCGAGGCGGCCACCCGGTCGAGGACGGAGAACCGGCCCGTCCCGGTCCCTGCCATGGAACCGGCCAATCTCGCCCAGGCGCCGCTCACCTGATGGACGTGGCGTCAGTTGGATCGGAGGTGCGGTCGCTGATGTCTGGTGCTCATGGCGTGGAAGACCTTCTTCGGCTCCCAGTGGGTCTCGTCGAGCAGGCGCACGACACCGTAGGAGGCGATGTCGCGGTCGCGGGGCTTGTCGTAGTTGGCGAACGAGAACCACAACGCGGTGTCGACACCTTCCTCCTCGAAGATGTCGAGGAGTTCGTTGAGGTAGCGCACTTGCTCGTCCTCGTCCGGCGTCGCGCCGTGCGGTGGCTGCCAGGCCATGCCGCCCAGGTCGCCCGCTCCCCGGTAGGCGCAGGTGCCGTACTCGGTGATGACGACGGGCTTGCCGTGGGCGGAGAACTCGCGCAGGTGGGTGCGGAAGGTGTCGGCGTTCTGGGCAGTTCGGTAGGCGTCGATGCCCACCAGATCGAACGGGGTCCAGTCGACGGGCTCCCAGGGGCCGGAGGCGTAAGTGACCTTCCCGCCGAAGTGGTCGCGGACGGTCGCCGCGGCCTGGGCGAGAAACGCGTTCAGGCGCTCGGGGACCGGCCCGAGAGAGGTCCACCAGTGGAGGTCGGCGGTGGCCATGGCGTGGAGACGGTCGAGGTAGGTCTCGCCGGGGAGGAAGCCATGGGCGAAAGCGCTGAGTTCGCAGCCGGTGACGAACACCACCTGCGCGCCGCTTCGCCGCAGGGCTTCGGCGCGCCGGGCGCAGTCGGCGAAGAACGACAGGATCCGCTCTGGGGGAAGGTCGGCCGGGAAGGGAGAGAACCACACTTCGAGGCCGGCTTCGGCTGCGTGTCGGGCCGCGATGCTCAACCGCTCGGCGTCGCCGCCGGAGACGCGTACGACGTCGCAGTGCAGGGTCTCGGCGATCACGCTCATGTCGTGTCGGACCGCGGCGGGGTCGAAGGTCTTCCTGGTGAGACGCTGCCCCGGGAAGGTTCCGGTGTCGTAGTTGATGCCTCGCGCGCGCACGTCAGCGCCCTTCCACGTGGTTGAGTCCGTGTTCCAGCAGGTCGAAGGCCAGCTCGACGTCCTCTGCCAGCGCGCGGGCGACGTCCTGGGCACAGGCGCCGCCCAACAGACGCTGGAAGTACGTCTCCTGGAGGGTGAGCAGGGACGCGGCGATCTGGGCGGCCATGAGCGCGGCTGCCGTGCGGCCGTAGTCCTCGGCCAGGACCTGCGCCAATGCCTCGCGCTGCCGGTAGAGGAGACCGCTCGCCGCACTCTGCAGGGCCGGGCTGTCCTGGATCACACGCACGCGGGCGAGAAGCGCTTCACGGTCCGCCTCCGGTATCTGCCCGGCGGCCAGCGCGCGATGGTGCGCTCGCAGCGCCTCCAGGAACGTCTGGCCGGCCGGCCGCCGGGCGACGATCTGGGCCAGGTCGTCGCCACCCACGCCGTGGAGGGCGAGTGATTCCTTGGTCGGGAAGTACGCGAACAAGGTCGCCTTGGCCACCTCGGCGGCCTCGGCGATCTCGTTGACCGTCACTGCGTCGAAACCGCGCTCGGCGAACATCCGCGACGCCACCGCGGCGATCCGCTGCCTGGTCTGTTCCTTCTTGCGCTCACGAAGCCCTGCCATACGGCCACGATACGCATACTCGGTTCAAAAATGAACTCGGTCCGGCTAGTGAGGGTGCCTTCGGTGAGCGTCAGCGTTTCTGGGCGTCCCAGTTCGCGAGTACGGCGTCGGCCGCGGCATGCAGGTGGCGTGCTGGCGTGCCGTCACATACCTGTGTCGAAATGCCGAGCAGGAAGCCGTGGATCATTGACGTGAAGCCGTCCACGTCGGTGTCTTCGGCAAGTTCTCCCGAGGCGATGCCGCGTAGGACGCACGCCCGGATGCGCGCTCGGTCCGCCGCGCGGCGCGCCGCTACGACCTTTAGCGCTCCGGCCTCGCCCGCTCCCGGCGCCCGGGTCGTCCCCGAGAGGGCGACGAGGCATCCGCGAGGGTGGGACGTGTCGGTCTGCATGTCGATCGACCCGTGGAGGAGCCGGGCGATGGCCTCGCGGGGGTGCACCGCCTCATCGGCCACGACATCGGTGACGCTGCCCGGTCCGGCGATGTAGTGCTCAACGGCCTTTTCGAACAGTCCCTCCTTCGAGCCGAAGGCGCCGTAGAGGCTCGCGGAGGACAGCCCTGTGGCCTCGCGGAGCTGGGCCAGCGATGTCGCTTCGTAGCCCTGTTCCCAGAACAGCAGCATCGCGGCCTCCAAGACGGCCTCCATGTCGAAGACGCGGGGACGACCGACAGGGGACACGGCGAACCTCCTTCATTGCGGACTGACCGATCCAGTTTGACACCCGCAGGTACGTCGCTCAATATCGGATTGATCAATATCGGATCGATCAATCCATAACTAGTGGAGGTGTCCGCCCCGATGACCACAACCTGCCCCACGCCGGTCTGCGAGCGAGCGCACGAGCCGTTCCCCGCTGTGGCACTGGCGGTGACGGCGTGTACCGGATTCATCGTGATCATGACCGAGACGCTGCCGGCGGGGCTGCTCCCGCAGCTCGCCGCCGGACTCGACGTCTCCGAAGGCGGCGCCGGCCAGCTCGTGAGCGCCTACGCGATCGGAACCGTCCTCTCGGCGGTACCCGCGATCGCGCTGACGCGCGGGGCGCGGCGGAAGCCGCTCCTCCTCGCGGGCCTGCTCGGGTTCCTTGTCGCGAACGCCGTCACCGCGGTATCGCCGTCGTTCACCATCGCTCTTGTCGCCCGGTTCATCGGGGGAGCCTTCTCCGGTCTGCTGTGGGGCATGCTCGCCGGATACGCCCGGCGTATCGCCGCACCTGAGCACGCCGGGCGCGCCCTTGCCATCGCCATGGCCGGAACCCCCGTCGCACTCTGCGTCGGAACACCCCTTGGCGCCTGGCTGGGCTCGACGGTCGGGTGGCGCTGGTCCTTCGCCGCGATGTCAGTGCTCAGCGTCCTCGTCATGGTCCTCGCGAAGTTCCTCGTACCCGACGCCCCGGGGCAGTCGGCGCGAACCCGCGCTCCGCTCAGCCGAGTACTGGGGATTCCCGGTGTGGCGACCATCCTCGCCGTCGTGTTCGTCTGGATGCTCGCGCACAACCTGCTCTACACCTACATCGCTTCCTATCTGCAGCAGATGCGTCTCGCGCTCCGGCCCGACATCACCCTTCTCGTCTTCGGCGTCGCCGCGCTCGGAGGTATCTGGATCACCGGCGTGTTCATCGACCGCGCACTTCGCAGGCTCACCCTGGCGAGCGTGATCCTGTTCATCGTCGCCGGGGCTTTTCTTGCCGCCGCGCAGCAGTCCACCGTGCTCGTGCTGCTCGCGGTCGTCCTGTGGGGCCTCGCGTTCGGCGGCTCGGCGACGCAGTTGCAGACGGCCATGGGGAATGCCGCGGGCGAGAACGCCGATGCGGCGAACGCGATGCTGACGACCTCCTTCAACATGGCGATCTTCGCGGGTGGTGCTGTGGGGGCTGTGGTCGTCGATGGCGTGGGCGCACCGGTTCTTCCAGCCGGGATGATCGCTCTCACGCTCATGGCGCTCGTCATGGTCGGCTTCGGCCGACGCGCAGCGTTCCCTGCAGGGCATTGACCGGGAACTGACCGGGCCGCTCCTCGTGGGTGCGGTGGTCCGTGCGGTTGAGGGCGAAGCAGCGCGGGGCCGCGAACTCCGGTTCGATCCAGTTCAGCCGCCACGACCTCTGGACCGCGCCCATGACGGCAGTGAGGCCGACCTGTCCCTGCATGACGGAGTGGTCGGAGTGGAGCGGCCTCAGGTGGGAGCGGTCTGGGGCGTCCTTGTCGGTCTCATTGAGCATCTCAACGCCGCAGTTCTGCTTCCCGACGGGACCCTCATGTGCCCCCTAGGAATGCGAGTTGCCTGGCTCCTTCAGTCACGAAGATCCGGAGCCCTGGTCCGCCCCATCTGATGCGTGGGGAAGCAGGGGGAACAGTCGGGCGATGAGGGCCACCGGTCGAGCACCCTCGGGCCGCGCCAGCGGGCGCTGTTCGCGGTCCCGATAGGGCGCGAGGGCCCGTCGCACCACGTCCGCGACCCGGCCCATCTCTTCGGGTGTCAGGTAGGCGACGGCGCTGAAGGCTTCGTCGCGGCGCCATGCGGAGGGCGCTTCCTCTCGCTGGGTCAGCCATCGCTGCCAGCTTTCGTCCTCCAGCCCTCGGGCCAGATCGCCGAACTGCTCCTGCGCCCTGGGACCGTCGGCAGCGGGGGCGTGCCGCTTCAGGCGCCATGGACGTGCGCGGCCCCCGCGGTGGGGGGCTTCCTCGATGTACCCGTGACGTGCGAGTTGCCGTAGATGGAACGAGCAGAGGCCAGAGCTGTAGCCCAGCCGGGCGGCGGCTTCGGTCGCTGTGACGGTGCCGACTTCGGCAAGCAGGTCCAGCAGCGCCGTGCGGACCTCGTGCTCGCGCAGCGCTTCGCCAGTGCGGGCCGCCTGGCCGTCCGGAGGATTGATGGCTTCTTCAGTCACTTTGCAAAGTCTGCTACTTTGCAAAGGAGTTGGCAAGCGGCAGTAGGACGGAAGGCATCAGGTACGGGGCCCCGCCGCATCTGTGCCCTGCGCAAGAAGGAGACTCCATGTCTGTTCGTGACGAGCGGTCCCGTTCCGTCGACCGACGAGTCCGTGTGCAAGGCCGCCCGGTGGACACCTATCCGGCTCTGCCGCCGGAGGCGGGGCGGGGTTCGGTTCGCAGGGTCACGGTGGTGGGTGAGGAGGTCCTGAGCCGTCCATGCCGGGAGGTGACCGAGTTCGGGACTCCCGAGTTGTCGGCGTTGATCGACGACATGTTCCTGACCATGTATGTGGCCGACGGCGCCGGCCTGGCTGCCAATCAGGTTGGCGTCGACCTGCGTCTGTTCGTGTACGACTGCCCGGACGACGATGGCATCCGGCATGTCGGTCACATCATCAACCCGGTTCTGGAACTGCCCGATCCACGTAGCCGTCGGCTCATCGACGACTTCGAGGGCTGCCTGTCCGTGCCCGGCGCAGGCATGGCGGTTCCCCGCACCGATCGTGCTGTCGTCCACGGGGTCGACAAGGACGGCAACCCCCTTGTCATCGAGGGGCTGGGGTACTTCGCCCGGTGTCTGCAACACGAGGCCGATCACCTCCTGGGCCATACGTATCTTGATCGGCTCTCCAAGCGGGAGCGCAAGGACGCGCTGCGGCAGATGGCAGAGCGCCAGGAGGACGTCTTCGCCCAACGCGCGGTCAAGGCCGCCCGTCTGGGCCACCACTGAGACGCACGAAGGCGCACCAGCGCCCGGTAGGAGACGGCCAGCACAGTCCCCGCTTACTCCCGAACCCCGGACGCCCCACAGACCCTTACGGATGTATGACGCCCCGTGCTGTCGGCGGCGTTGGACGGACCTCGCACCGCCCCGCGCCCCTACCGTGTCGGCATGCGTGTTCTGGTCACCGGCGGAGCCGGTTTCATCGGGTCCCATGTCGTGGAGGCGTTGTCCGCTCGTGGGGACGAGGCGGTCGTGTTCGATGTGAGGAATGCACCCTCGGCTGATGTGCGGGACGCCGACGAGGTCGCCCGTGCGCTCCGTGGTGTGGATGCCGTCTGTCATCAAGCGGCCATGGTCGGGCTGGGTGACGGTGTGCGGGACGCGGCGGAGTATGTGTCGCGGAACGATCTGGGTACCGCCGTGCTCCTTTCGGCCATGGCGCGGGCGGGCGTCGCGCGGCTTGTGCTGGCCGGGTCGATGGTCATCTACGGCGAGGGGCGGTACACGTGTGCCCGGCACGGGGCCCAGCGGCCGGGGCCGCGCGCCGTGGAGGATCTTGATGCGGGTCGCTTCGAGCCCAAGTGCCCTGTGTGCGGCGCCGAGTTGGTGCCCGGCAGCGTCACGGAGGATGCTCCGGCCGATCCGCGCAATGTGTACGCGACGACCAAGCTCGCGCAGGAGCATCTCGCCGCGGCCTGGGCCCGCAGCACGGGCGGGGTGGCGGTGTCGTTGCGCTACCACAATGTCTACGGGCCCCGGATGCCGCGCGACACCCCGTACGCGGGGGTCGCCTCGTTCTTCCGCTCGGCGCTCGCCCGCGGTGAGGCCCCGCGGGTCTTCGAGGACGGCGGGCAGCGGCGGGACTTCGTGCATGTGCGGGACGTGGCGGCCGCCAATGCGCTCGCGCTGGCCGCGGATTGCGCGGCGGGCGTGCTGACCGCGTACAACACGGGCAGCGGGGTGCCGCACACGGTCGGCGAGTTGGCGTCGGCGTTGGCCGGTGCGTGCGGCGGGCCGCGACCGGTGGTCACCGGGGAGTACCGGCTGGGGGACGTCCGGCACATCACCGCCGACTCCTCGCGGTTGCGGGAGGAGCTGGGGTGGCGGCCCGAGGTGTCCTTCGAGGACGGGATGCGGGAGTTCGCCACCGGGTAGGGCTCAGGGGGCCGTCGGGAGCGTCACCTCGAAGCGGCAGCCGCCCGGGATGTTGCGGACGGTGGCCCTGCCCTGGTGGGCCTCCACGATGCCGCGCACGATGGCCAGGCCGAGTCCCGCCCCGGCGGGCGGGGTCCGGGCGTGGGTGCCGCGCCAACCGGTGTCGAAGACGCGCGGCAGGTCCTCCTCGGGGATGCCGCCGCAGCCGTCGGTGACGGAGACGACGACGCCGTCGGCCGCGCGCGTGGCGGCGACGGCGACCGTGCCGTCGGCGGGGGTGCGGCGGATGGCGTTGACGAGGAGGTTGCCGAGGACGCGGCTCATCTCCTTGCCGTCGACCTCGACGGGTACCGGCTCGACCTGGTCCCCGACGAGCCGCACCCCGTGTTCGCGGGCGAGCGGGTCGGCGCCGGCGAGGGCGTCGCTGACGAGGTCGTAGAGGGAGACGCGTGCGGGGGCGAGGGGCAGGGTGCCCGCGTGGATGCGGGAGAGTTCGAAGAGGTCGCCGACCATGCCGTCGAGCCGTTCGACCTCGGTGCGCATCTGGGTGAGGTACCGGGCGGGGTCGGCGGCCACGCCGTCCTCGAGGGCCTCCGCCATGGCGCGCAGGCCGGCGAGGGGGGTGCGCAGGTCGTGCGAGATCCAGGCGACGAGTTCGCGCCGGGAGGTCTCCAGCGCGCGCTCGCGCTCGCGGGAGGCGGCGAGTCTGCTGCTGGTCGCCTCCAGTTCGCGGCTGACCGCCTCCAGTTCGGCCGTGGCGGGGAGGTGCGGGGCGGCGAAGGCGCCGCCGTCACCGAACGAGCGGGCGGCGAGGGCGAGTTCACGGCTGTGGGCAACGACCCGGCGCCCCAGGAGGAGGGCGGTGGCGAGGGAGACGACGGCGGCCGTCGCCACGACGGTGGTGACCACCTTCAGGTCGTGCGGGGAGAGGAACATCGCCCAGGCCACGGCGAGGGTTCCCGCGAGCATGGCGACGACGCCGACGGCGGAGACGACGGCGAGGGAGACGGTGAGCGAGCGGCGGCGAAGGAGTCGCAGGGCGACGGCGCCGAGGAGGCCGGAGCAGGCGGCGCCCGCGAAGGAGTAGAGGGCGATGAGGAGGTTGGCGTGCACCGTCAGACCTCCGACGGTTCGGCGGGACGGCCGGTCTCGAAGCGGTAGCCGACGCCCCACACCGTCTGGATCAGGCGCGGGCGGGCGGGGTCGTCCTCGACCTTGCCGCGTAGCCGCCGGATGTGGACGGTGACCGTCGACAGGTCGCCGAACTCCCAGCCCCACACCTCGCGCATCAGCTCCTCACGGCTGTACGCGCGTCCGGGGTGGCGCAGGAAGAACGCGAGCAGGTCGAACTCCCGTAGCGTGAGAGCGAGTTCGGTCCCGTCGCGGGTGGCGCGCCGGGCGGCGGGATCGACGGTGAGGCCCGCCGCGCTCACGGGTTGCCGGTCGGTGCCGGGGCGGGCGCGACGCAGTACGGACTCCACACGCAGGACCAGTTCGCGGGGGCTGAAGGGCTTCGTGACGTAGTCGTCTGCGCCGACCTCCAGGCCCAGGATGCGGTCGTCCTCGTCGCCGCGCGCGGTCAGCATGATGACCGGGACCGGGCCGCGGGCCCGCAGTCTGCGGCAGACCTCCAGGCCGTCCATGCCGGGCAGCATCAGATCGAGCACCACGAGGTCCGGGGGGCTGGCGGTGGCGCGGGCGAGCGCCGCGGGGCCGTCGCCGGCGTGATCGACCGCGTAACCGGCCCGGTCCAGGTAGCCGGTGACGACCTCGGCGACGGTCGGGTCGTCGTCGACGACCAGGACCCGGGGGCCGGGCCCGTCGGTGGCGCCCTTCGCGGGCTCGTATGACTCGTGCATCGCCCCAGCGTGACACCCCCGCAGCGGCGGGGTGGGGCCCGGAGGGCAGGCAGGAGCGGACGTCCGTGTTTCGTAAGGAGACAGGGACCGTTATGCCCGTTTGGCGCTCGTAGGGTGAAAGCCGTGACAACCCCACCACCACCGGTCGACGTGATTCTGCCCTGCCTGAACGAGGCCGAGGCCCTCCCCTGGGTCATCGAGCGCATCCCTCCCGGCTGGCGGGCGATCGTCGTCGACAACGGTTCCACGGACGGTTCGGCGGACCTCGCCCGCACGCTCGGCGCCCAGGTCGTGCACGAGCCCCGGCGCGGCTTCGGCTCCGCCTGCCGCGCGGGTCTCGCCGCCGCCCGCGCCGACATCGTCTGCTTCTGCGACTGCGACGCCTCCCTCGACCCGTCCCACCTGGTGCCGTTCGTCGACGAGGTACGGGCGGGCGGCGCCGACCTGGTGCTCGGGCGACGCCGCCCGGCGGGCCGTGGCGTCTGGCCGGTCCACGCCCGCGTCGGCAACCTCGCCCTGGCCCGTATGGTGCGCCGCAGGACCGGCGTGCCGCTGGGCGACCTCGGCCCACTGCGCGCCGCGCGCCGCGAGGCGCTCCTCGGCCTCGGCCTCGCCGATCCGCGCAGCGGCTACCCGCTGCAGATGGTGGTGCGGGCGGCCGACGCGGGCTGGACCATCACCGAGCACGACGTGCCGTACCTGCCGCGCAGCGGAGCGTCGAAGGTGACCGGTACCTGGCGCGGCACCTGGCACGCGGTGCGCGACATGCGCCGCGTCCTCGCCGAACCGCCTGGGCGAGACGCGTCAGTCAACTCTGAAACAGCCCCTCGGCGCGGGCCCGTCCGCACAGTCACCTCGGCGGGGAAAGAGGACGCACGGTGAACACCCTGCTGGTCATCGCCAAGGAGCCGCGCCCCGGCCGGGTCAAGACGCGGCTCACCCCGCCCTTCACGCCCGCGCAGGGCGCCGCGCTCGCCGAAGCCGCGCTCTCCGACACGCTGCGCGCGGTCGCCACCACCCCGGCCGCCCGGCGCGTCCTGGTCCTCGATGGGCGCCCCGGGCCGTGGCTGCCGCCCGGCTTCGACGTCGTACCGCAGTGCGCGGGCGGACTCGACGAACGCCTCGCGGCCGCCTTCGCCGGATGCCGGGGCCCCGCGCTGCTGATCGGCATGGACACCCCGCAGGTCACGCCCGCCCTCCTCGACGTCGGCTTCGACACCTGCGACGCCTGGTTCGGGCCCGCCCTCGACGGCGGATTCTGGGCCCTCGGCCTGGCCGAACCCGACCCCGGACTGCTGCGCGGCGTCCCCATGTCGACGCCGCGCACCGGTGAGCTGCAACGGGCGCGGCTCGTCGCCGCCGGACTGCGGGTGCGCGACCTGCCCGCCCTGCGCGACGTCGACACCGCCGCCGACGCGCACGCCGTCGCCGGGCTGGCCCCGGAGAGCCGGTTCGCCGCGCGCCTCGCGCACTGTTCGCCGGCGGTACGCCGATGAGCGCGCCGCCCGCCACCGCGTCCTGGGCGAGCGCCGACCCGTACGCGTACGCGCTGCGAGCGGGCCGCGGTCCGCTGTTCCTGCGCCGCGCCGACGGCTGGCTGCTGCCTCTGGAGGTGGAGCGCTGGTGCGCGCGGGCCGACGCGGTGGACCGGGAGGTCCTCGACCGTTGCGAGGGCGCGGTCCTCGACGTGGGCTGCGGCCCCGGACGGCTCGTCGCGGAGCTCGCCGCGCGCGGCAGGACCGCGCTCGGCATCGACGTCAGCGAGGCCGCCGTCGACCGCGCCGAACGCCTCGGCGGCCCGGCACTGCGCCGCTCCGTCTTCGAACCGCTGCCGGGTGAAGGCCGCTGGGACACCGTGCTCCTGATGGACGGCAATGTGGGCATCGGCGGTGATCCACGCGCCCTCCTGGAGCGAGTGACGCAACTCCTCTCCCCCGGCGGCCTGTTGATCGCGGAGACCGCGCCGGTGGACGTCGACGAACGCGCCCACGTTCAGGTCGTCGACGTCCCGTCCGGCGCCCACGACGACGGCCGCCCGTTCCCCTGGGCTCGCCTGGGCTCCGAGGCCCTGCTCCGGCACGCAGCGCCGACGGGCCTCTCCCCCGACGCTCAGTGGTCAGCGGGCGGGCGCCGCTTCGTCGCCCTGCGCTCCCGCAGCACCGAGCAGGTCAGCACCAGCGCCGACCCGCCGAACAACGCGGCCGTGATCAGCAGCCAGTGGGTCAGGAACGGGGCCGCGGACAAGGCCGTGGCCGACCGGTAGCGCGCGTCGACCGACCCACTGATCAACGGGTACCAGACGAACAGCAGCAGGAGGGAGAGCGCGGCCGGGACCCGGACATATCCGGCCCGTGCCCGCTGCCCCGCGCTGTCCGCCACCGCCAAGAGCACCTTGTCCGCGGCCGAGTACAGCGGCACCAGAACCAGATCGTGCAGCAGCGCCGCCCCCACGATCCACAGCGCCACGCCGAGCCAGTCACCGGCGAACAGCCGCACGCCCGCATAGGCGGCGAGCGCGGACGAGCCCGCCAGCAACACGAGTTGGAACGGGCTGCCGAGTCGCGGCCGGGGCATGGTCCACTTGCCTGTCATCGTCTTCACAGCCTTCCGAACGTCAGCCGGGCCACCCACTTGGTGTTCAGCACTCCGGGCGCGGCAGGCACGATGATCCGCGCCGGGTAGCCGTGATCGGGGGTGAGCGGGGCCCCGTTCACGTACAGGGCGAGGAGGGAGCGCGGATCGGCCACCTGATTGGCGCGCAGCGCGGCGTGCCGGAACGCGCCGTGACGCTGAAGGGACTCCACGAACACGTCCGGCGGATCATCGCCGTCATGGCCGACGAGGGCCGCGAGGTCCCGCAGCCGTACGCCGCGCCACCGCTGGTCGGACGTCGACCAGCCCTCCACACACGCGATCGGCAGCGCGGCACTGTGCAGGGCGAGCGCGTCGAGCCGCGCCCGGCTGAGACGGATCGTGCCGGAGCGTCCGGTGACGACCAGACGCCAGGTGTCCGCGGAGGTCTCGGCCGCGCCGACACCCGCGTAGGCGGCGGTCTTGTTGATCTGGAAGCCGTTCGGTCCGCCACCGGGTTCGGCGCCGCCGTGCGGGGCGAGCAGTGCCGTCGGTCGCAGCCCGTCGAAGCCGCGCCCCACGGTCGTCGCGAAGAGCAGCGCCGATCCGCCGCCGACGAACCACAGGGCGCCGCGCCGCGAAACGGTCGCCGGCTCGGGGCTCGGCGCGACCAACTCCCCTTCCCCCTCCGCCCCCTCCTCGCCGTCCCGCATCTTCCGTACGTTGCGCAGTGCGGCCGGTGTCTTGAGCGCCGCGTGTGTCAGGAAAGCGGCGAAGAAGACCCAGGCCCCGTAGAAGTGCAGCGGGTAGAATGAGCCGGGGAAGAGGTAGTCGAGCTGCACATTGAGCACGCCCGTCACGAACTCGAACAGGCCGCCGCCGACCAGCAGAAGCAGCGAGAGCCGCTCCAGACCGTGGGCGAGGGAGCGGACCGGTGGCAGCGCGAACAGCCGGGGCAGCACCGACCACAGCTTGGCGAGAAGCACCGGGATCAGCGTGACGCCGAGCGTGACGTGCACGCCTTGCGTCAGCCGGTACAGCCAGTGCGGGTTCGTCGGCCAGGCGAAGAGGTAGAGGCCCAGCAGCCCTTTGCCGGGGGTCTTGTCGTTCACCGCCGCCAGGTCCGGGTTGTACGCGGCGTAGGAGAGGAGACCCGTCACGAACAGCACGGGAACACCGAGGAGCAGCACGAGGCCGAGCACCGAGGTGAAGCCGGAACCGCGCAGCGGGCTGCGCCAGAATCCGGGTGAGGAGGGGGAACGAAGGGTGTCGCGCATGGTGCGACGGTAGGCCGGATCCCCGCCCGAACCGCCTGCGCGACCCATGACGAAACGCTGACGTCCGGCCCCGGCGGCGCCGTCCGCGCACCGACCCGTCCTAGCGTTCCCGTGTGACCCGCACCGACGCTCCCACCAGGCCCCCGAGGCCGTCCAGGGCCGAACCCCGCTCCGGCCGCCGAGACCTGTACGCCGTCGCCGGGGCCGCCCTGCTCGTGGTGGCCGCCGTGCTGATCGGCCGACACATCGAACACACCCGGCACACCCTGCACGTCGGCTGGCCACCCCTGTACGCCAACTGGCTGCCCCACATCGGCCCCGGCACCCCCGCGGCGCTCGCCGTGGCCGCCGCCGTCGTGGCGTACGCCCCCGCGCTCACGACAAGACTCTCCTGGCCCGCGCTCCTCGCCACGTCCTGGGCGACCGCGACCGCCTGGATCGTGAGCCTGGCGCTGATCGACGGATGGCACCGCGGCATCGCCCGCCGCCTCACCACCAAGTACGAGTACCTCCAGGTCATCGACCGCTTCCACGACATCCCGGCCACCCTGCGGGACTACACGCACCACATTCTCATCGACTCCCCCGACCATTGGCCCGCCCACACCGCCGGCCACCCCCCGGCCGCGCCGCTCACCTTCGTACTCCTCGACCGGATCGGCCTCGGCGGCGGTGGGTGGGCCGGAATGTGGTGCGTCGTCGTCGGAGCGACGGCCTGCGTGGCGGTACTGATCACCGTCCGGGCGCTGGTCTCCGAGGAGTGGGCCCGGCGCGCGGCACCGTTCCTGGTCCTGGCACCGACGGCGGTGTGGATGGGCGCGTCGGCCGACGCCTACTTCGCCGCCGTCGCCGCCTGGGCCGTGGCCCTGCTCGCCCTCGCGGTGAGCGGCCGGTCCATGTGGTGGGCGGCGGGCTCGGGCCTCCTGTTCGGCCTGCTCTGCTACCTCTCGTACGGGCTCACCCTCTTCGCCGTCATCGGCGCGGCGGTGCTGTTCCTCGGCCGACACCGGGTACGGGAACACCCGGCGATCCTGGCGGCCTTGCTGCTCGCCGGACTCGCCGTGGTCCCAGCGGCGTTCACCCTCGCGGGGTTCAACTGGTGGGAGGGCTACCACCTCCTGGTCACCCGCTACTACCAGGGCGCGGGCGGCATCCGCCCCTACGGGTACTGGGTGTGGGCCAATCTCGCGTGCACGGTGCTGATCGCGGGCCCGGCCACGGTCGCGGGCCTGCGCAGGGCCGTCGGCCAACTCCTTCCGCGCCCACTCCCCCGGCCACTGACGCCCCAGGCCCGCCTCGCCCTCCTCACCACGAGCGCGCTCCTTGCTCTGCTCGTCGCCGACCTGTCCGGCATGAGCAAGGCCGAGACGGAACGCATCTGGCTGCCCTTCACCATGTGGCTCCTGGCAGGCGCCGCGTTTCTTCCCCGACGGCGCGTCTGGCTCGCGGCACAGGCAGGGCTGGCGCTGACGATCAATCACCTTCTGCTGACCGGCTGGTAGACGGCGCATGGCGACACCGCACGCGGTCAACTACAGTTCGCTGCCCGGCCCGAACTCGGCCATCGCCGCCGTCACCATCGCCTCCAGGCGGTCGTGGTGTGCCCCGCGCCAGTACACACGGGCACACTGCCCGCACTGGGCGAAGACGTCGTAGGTGGCGCGCGTGCCGCCCTCGATGCGGTCCGTGATGTCCTCCTTGCAGGCCTGCGTCAGCGTGCCATTGCAGGCGGTGCAGCGGGTCCAGGGGCGCAGCTCCGGGGCGAACCGGCCGAGCACGTCACGAAGTTGGTCGTCGGGGCGGTCGCTGTAGACATAACCGCCCGCCCACAGTTCGCGGCGGCGCAGCAGCCCCCGGTCGCGGCTGAGCAGGACCCGGCGTTCGGTCGCCGAGCGGAGTGCGAGGGCCGGATCGCCGATGTCGGTGGCCTCGTACGCGGTGTCGATGCCGAGCAGCCGCATCCGGCGGGCGAGGGTGCCGAGGTGAACGTCGAGGAGGAAACGCAACGGTGCGCCCGGCACCGGCTGCGGCCGGGTGACGGCCCGCACCTCGACCCGCTCCCCCGCCGCCGGGATGTGCCCGGTGCCCGCCTCGACGCCGTCGACACGGAGCCCACCGACCTCGGTGAGCGGCACCCCGAGCGACTCGACGACGTGCCCGAGCGTGGAGACGCCGTCGACGGTGAGCGGCGCGGGCGTGCCGTCGCGGTAGGCGCGCGGCACGAACAGGCCAAGGGCGGGGGCGACTTCGACAAGGATCTCCGGACCGTTCATCGGCACAGAATGCCATGGCGGCGGGCGGGCCCCGTGAGGAGGACCGGCCGCTCTCGCCCTGGCGGACCTTCGAGCGAGTCATGCGGCGTTGACTGTCGCGGCCAGGGGCCCGCCCAGCCGCACTGTACGTCAGCGCGCTCTACGCCTGCGCGTCTAGCGCAGAGCCGCGGCGACCAGTCCCTCCATGGCCTCGCGCGGCACCTCGCCGCCCCGCACCAGCCGGTCGAACACCAGCCCGTCGATGCAGGTCAGCAGGGTGAAGGTGCGGTTGTCGACGTCGCTGACGCCGTGTGCGGACAGGAACAGCCGCACCGCCTGGTGGCCGGCGTTCTCGCGTGGGACGAGGATGTCGCGCAGTTGCGTGTCGCGCACGCTCTCGACCGTGCAGGCATGACGGGCCAGCGAGCGCCGACGGCCCTCGCCGGTCAGACGCTTGTGAGCGAGGGCCATCAGGGCGTCGACCAGTTCCTCGGCGGTTCGCAGGGGTGCGAGTTCGTCGGCCGTCGTCCGCAGTTCGGCCTGGTCGCGTTCGACGAGGCGGGTGGCGAGTGCGGTCAGCAGCGCGGCGCGGGTGCGGAAGTAGGCCGAGGTGGTACCGGCCGGCAGGGCTGCTCGGCGGTCGACCGCGCGGTGGGTCAGGCCGCGCATCCCTTCGTCGGCGAGGACATCGAGCGCCGCGTCCGCGAGGAGGGTGCGTCGGTTGGAAGCCATACCCCTTTTCTACACCCGTAGAGACCCGGGATAGGGTCATCTTCTTCATCTGTAGAAGATGCAGCAGAAGGGCCAGTAGAAGGGCCTGCAAAGGGGGTCGGTATGGGAAACACGGCAGTGGTGGTCGGAGGGGGCATCGGCGGGCTGGCCGCCGCGATCGGCCTGCACCGCATCGGGTGGCAGGTGACGGTCCTGGAGCGGTCGCTGACATCCCAGGACGCGGGGGCTGGTATCTCCCTGGCGGCCAACGGCCTACGGGCATTGGACGAACTCGGTGTCGGCGAAGCGGTCCGCAGAGCATCGCGGGGCCAGTACAGCGGAGGCACGCGCACGCCCCGAGGCCGCTGGCTGATGCGGATGGACGGCGCGGCTCTGGAGAAGGCGGTGGGCACACCAATCATGGGCATCCCCCGCGCCACCCTGCACCGGCTGCTGCGCGAGGCGTTGCCCGACGGAGCGCTGACCACCGGCTCCAAGGCGTCCGCCGTCACCCAGGACGGACCGCAGACCGTGCGCGTCGACTACGACACCACCTCTCTGCACGCCGATCTGGTCATCGCCGCCGACGGCATCGCCAGCACCGTCCGCGCTCAGCTCTTTCCGCACCATCCAGGCCCCGTCTACAGCGGTTCGACCGTGCTGCGCGCCATCACCGAGCAACCGGTGCATGTGCACAGCGACTTCGAACTGACCTGGGGCCCCGGCGCGGAGTTCGGGCACATCGCCTTCCCGGACGGGCGGGCCGAGTGGCACGCCGTCCTCAGATGCCCTGCCGGGACACGGCCCGCCGACCCTCTGGCCGCACTGAGCCGACGCTTCGGCACATGGCATCACCCGATCCCTGCCCTGCTTCAGGCGACCCGGCCCGAGGCCGTGCTCCACCACGACGTGCACGAACTGCGCACGCCGCTACCCGCCTACAGGGTCGGACGCATCGCGCTCCTCGGCGACGCGGCACATGCGATGCCCCCCAACCTCGGCCAAGGCGCCTGCCAGGCACTGGAAGACGCCGTCACCCTGGCCGCCACCCTCGCCACCGAGCCCACCATCGACACCGCACTCGCCCGCTACGACGCCGAACGCCGACCGCGCAGCCAGGCCGTCGCGGACGCCGCCCGCCAGGCCGGGAGAATGGGGCACCACCTGTCCCACCCGCTGGCCGTCATGTTGCGCAACACAGCGCTGCGACTGACGCCCTCCCGGGCCGCCACCCGCATGATCCTTCGCCACCACGCGTGGACCCCACCACCGCTGAACTGACCCGGCTCCTGTCCAGCGGCATGTCGGGTGCGCTGGACCAACGCGGGGAACGCCGTCGGCACCCCGGGCCGGCCGCGCTCACACCGCGCCCGGGCTTGGCCATCAACGGCCGAGCATCTCACCGCCGTTGACCTGCACGATCTGGCCGGTGACGTGACCGCCACCGGGAGACGCCAGCCACAGCAGGGTGGACGCGATGTCGTCGGGGATGCCGGCGCGGCCGGTCGGGATGGCGTCGACCCTGCGCCGGTACTCCTCCTCGGACATCGAAGGACCGAAGAACTCGGTGTCCTCGATGTAACCCGGCGCCACCGCGTTCACAGTGATCCCGCGCGGCCCGAGGGCCTTCGCAAGGTCGTACGTGTACGGGTGCAGGGCCGCCTTGGCGCCGCCGTAGGCGCCCGTGCCGGAACCGCGCAGCGCGGCGATGGACGACAGGAAGAGGATGCGTCCACCGGGTGCCCTGAGATGGTCGCGCAGCGCCTCCGTGAGCAGGACGGACGTGAGTGTGTTGATGCGGAAGTTGTCGTTCCAGGCGTGGGCGACGGCGTCGAGGGGATCACCGTCGGCCCCGTCCACCTGCGGCGCGGGCCGACCGAGCCCGCCCGCACTGTGCACAAGGACGTCGACGGCCCCGTCGAACGCGCCGAGCGCGAAGTCGGCGGCGCCGCGCGCGCCTTGAACGGTGGCGAGGTCCGCGGCGTACATCAAGCCGCCGGGTACTCCGGCCTTCTCCAGAACCTCGGCCCTGCGCCCGACGATGAGCACCCTGTCGCCCTGCGCGGCGAACGCCTGCGCGGCCGCGCGCCCGATCCCCGTACCACCACCGGTGACTATCACGTTGCGTGCCATGCCCTCGACCGTAAGGCATTGAGCATGCTCCAACTTCAGGTCGGCATTCTCATGTCGCAGAGAGGACGTAGGGACTGTCTCGTACGGGTCGTTGCCCCCTTCCCCCTTTGGTGCACTTGGCTTCTGGTTCAGCGCGTCGAACGAACCGAGTTGGTACGGCCGCGTCCATAGCGGCCGTGCGCCGGGGAGGGAGGACGAGCGGCTGGGTTGCCCCGATCAGGTCTTCGAAGCGTTGCACCGCTTGGAGTGGGCCTTCAGTCAGTCAGGGCGTTTGCTGGTCACGAGCACGTGGACATTGCCCAGATCCTCGATGGGGCGGTGCGGGACGTATCCGCGCGGGCGGATGGTGAAGACATCGGCGCGGAGTCGTTCCGGCTGCATGAAGAAGGCCGCCCAGATGCCTGCGGGCTGAGTTTCCTCGGGCATTCCGGGCTGCTGGAAGCGTCCTTCGAGGACCACGAAGTAGCAGGGATCGGGCACAGACCGCACGCCGCCTGGCTGAAGGAGCCGAGTGGCGGCATCGCGGGTTGTCGCCACGACGCGGATACGGTCCGGCTGCGCGTCGCCGTGTGCGCGACCCCAGGCCAGAGCCTCGTCGCGGATGCGGGCCAGGACGGACGGAGTCAGATTCGCGTTGGTCATATCGCTCCCCGGTGGTCGCGGAGTGGCCGGTGCGTCGATCCGGCCGCGCCGCTGTCAAGGACGCCGGGCCGGGGTGACCACGGTGAACAGCGGGCCCTCCCAGCAACAGGGCTGACCATCGGCGTCGTGGCCGCAAGTTGTCGCGCGCGGCCTGCGGTGTCCGGCGCAACCCGCGTCCGGTCGGCGAGGGGGCGTGCCGACGGTGGTGCGGCAGAGCTGTCCGCTCCGTTACGCCGACCGCTCCGGCCAGCGCCTGCCCCACTCCTTGACCACCCGGTCGCCGACGGCGAGCGAGTGATACGTCCGGCCGTTCACCTCGATGCTGAGCTCCCGCCCCTCGTCAGTGCGGATGTGCATCATGTAGTGGCCCGTCGGGCCGTAGGTACCGGTCGAACTGCTTACCCCCCGTCCGGTGACCTCCCCGGTGTAGGCGTCCTTCGTCTCGCCCAACCCGTGCGCGGCGATCATCGCCAGAACCATGGCGAGCGGGCCGACGGTAAGGAGCAGCACCATGGTGTTCGACATATGCGACCCCCGCATCGATGACGGCACCGACTGTCCACGGCAGGGTACCGGCCTTGTGAGCACCAGCCCAGATGGCGTAGCCAGAGGGGCTGTTCGATTCCGGCCCGGGGGCCGTGGCTGATTCATGGCCCGGGTGATGGGCGCCGTTGAGGTCACCGGAGAGGGGCGGGCTGGCGAGGCCTTACGAATCGCAAGGCAGCGGCACTCCTGCACACGCTGGCGCGGCTGCCGTGCCTGGAGCACTCCTCGAACGACTCCTGGACTACCCCGATCAAGGCGGCCGCCGAGCTGGTGCGCGACGCCGCCTCCGGCACGCAAGGCGTCGCTTCGATCGCGCGCCGACTGCGCGATCGGTCGATCGCTTGAGAGCGTCGCATCGCTGGTCGACACTGTCGCATGTGGCCCGGAGGCGAGGCCCCGGCTCACAACCTGCTGGCTTCGGCGTTGGCCGCCGGGGCAGCGTGTGCCGCAGCTCACCCGTTCCCCGCCTCCGTCGGCGGAACATTGCGCACGGGTGCGGCGTTGGGAAGGGTGTGGCTGCGGAGGGGACAGTGTCCCCGGGCCTCACCTATAGCCCATGGGGAAGATCGTTCGGCTGAAGCCCCATGGAGCCTTTCGCCGCGAGGCGACCGCCCTCCGCGTGCCACACCCATACGGCCCTGGCTGGTCTCCCCCGTCCAGCCAGGGCCTTCACGTGTCGGCGACTGGCCGGCCTGCGGACAACAGGGATTGCGGCAAGTGCCGCGCACACGACGATGAAAGGCGCCAAGTCAGTCCTCGCGGGCCGGACCGCGCCCGGCTGCGAGGCGGTTCTGTCCCCCGGGCCTGGGCAGAACTGCCAACGCGGTGTCCGCAATGTCGCGCACCGTCTCCGGGGCCAGCCCGGCCTTGCCTACCGCCTCGATACCGCGGACCACCGTCAGCAGCAGTGCCGCCAGCCGCTCCGGATCCGCGTCGCTGTCGATGTCGCCGTGGCGCTGGGCGGCGCTGATCTCCGTCCGCAGCAGGGTCAGCAGCGCTGTCATGGTTTCCGCCGACTGTCCGGCGACCGTCGGGTCACACTGGCCCAGTTCCGCCGCGCCCTTGGCCAGCAGGCATCCACGGCGCTCGGTGTCGGAGGCGGTGTTCTCCGCCATGAGGCGCACGTAGTCCGACAGCCGGGCCATGGCCTCCGCATCCGGGCCGCCCGCCAGCCGTGCTTCGGCCACCTCGACGACCGCTGTGCACCAGTCGCCGAACACGCGGTGGAACAGCTTGGCCTTGTCGCCGAACGCGCCGTACAGGCTGCCCTTGCCCAGGCCGGTCGCCCGGGCGATGTCGTCCATCCGGGTTCCCGCGTAGCCGGTCGCCCAGAACTGTTCCCGGGCCCGTTCCAGGACTTGGCGTTCGTCGAATGCGCGTGGTCTCGGCATGGTTTCAGCCTAGCCATTCTTGACTCGATCGTCCATTACTGCCTACGTTGTGGACGATCGATTCCAGAACTGCACTGACTGAACCGAAGGGGTTCGCCATGCCAGGCGTACTGCAGGAGAAGGTTGCCGTGATCACCGGAGGGACGAGCGGGATCGGGCTGGCCATCGCCCACCGCTTCGTCCGGGAGGGCGCACGGGTCTTCGTGACCGGCCGGGACGCCGACCGCCTCGATGCGGCGGTCAAGGAGATGGGCCCCGCGGCCACCGGCGTACGATCCGACGTCTCGAACCTCGCCGACCTGGATGCGCTCTACGCGCGCGTCCGAGACGAGGCCGGACACATCGACGTACTGGTGGCCAATGCGGGAATCGCCGCGGACGCCGCGCTCGGAGCCCACACCGAGGCGAACGTCGACCTGACGCTCGCCGTCAACGTCAAGGGCACGCTCTTCACCGTTCAGAAGGCGCTCCCGCTGCTGGCGGAGAACGCCTCCATCGTGGTCATCGGCTCAAGCAACAGCGTGCGGCCCAATGAGCAGCTCGAGGTCTACAGCGCCTCGAAGGCGGCGGTGAGCAACCTCGTGCACAACTGGGCCCGGCAGTCACGGGAGCGCCGCTTCCGGGTCAACGTGCTCAGCCCGGGCCCCACGCGCACCCCTGGCCTGCTGGGCGTCACAGGGCCTGCCGCCGATGAGTTCGCCGAGGCCACCGTGCCCCTGGGGCGACTGGCCGACGCCGAGGAGATCGCCGAGGCCGCCCTCTTCCTGGCTTCGGACGCCTCGTCGTTCGTCACCGGCGCCGAACTCTTCGCCGACGGCGGTTACACCCGGGCCTGAACGTTGGCCGGTGGAGCGCATCCAACTCCCCCGTTCCCGCGCGCGGAGGAATGAGTAATAGGGTGCGCTCCCGGCCGCGCGTGTGCCTCTCGCACTGTGCTGACCTGGATCCGCAATGAGTGAGGCCGATCCTTGGCAGTGGCCAACCTGGCCGCACAGGCCGCCCCTACCCGCCTCTAGGATGCGATCCGCGGACCTCCACCCTCGCCCATTCACATGGCCGTGATCAGCACCTCCACAGACGTCCTACGCCACCCTGACCACATACTTGCCCTGGACGCCGCCCGCCTCCAGTGCCCGGTGTGCCGCTGCCGTCTCCTCCAGGGGAAAGACCCTGTCCACCGCAGGGCGCAGCTTGCCGTCGACCACATGGCGGGCCAGGTCGTCCAGGTCCGCCCGCAGGGGGTTGCCGCTGAAGAAGCGCACCCGGCCGCGTCCGTGGACCGAGCTGGCCGCGAGGTAGGCGAGTGACGCGGCCGGTCGCTTCAGGTCGAAGGCGATGGTGACCATGCGCCCGCCGGGGTTCAGCAGGCGCCGGAAGGCCCGCAGGTCGGTCCCCGCGGTGTCCAGGACCACGTCGAAGCGGCCCAGGTCAGTCGGTCGCACGGTCCGGTGGTCGACGGCCTTGTGTGCGCCGAGCCCGCGGACGAAGTCGAGGTTGGCCGCGCGGGCGAGAGCGGTGACCTCTGCCCCGTACGCCCGGCCGAGCTGGACGGCGGCGTTGCCGACACCGCCTGCCGCGCCCCGGACGAGGAGTCGTTCGCCGGGGCGCAGCCGGGCTTTGTCCCGCAGCGCGGTGATGGCCGTGGTGGCCACCGGCAGCGCGGCGGCGTCCACCAGGTCGAGGCCGTCGGGGAGCCGGCCGACCCGCTCGGCGGGCACGGTCACGTACTCGGCGGCGCTGCCGAACCCGGCGGTGCGGCCCAGAACCCCCCACACACGGTCGCCGGCCGCGAACTGCGTGACTCCGGTCCCCGGCGCGGTGACCTCGCCGGTGAAGTCCAGGCCGACGCGCTTGGGGAATTTCCGGCCGGTCAGCAGGCGGACACGGCCGGCGCGGGCGGCCAGTTCGCCGCCGTTGACGCTGAACGCGCGTACCTTCACCAGGACTTCGCTCGGGCCTGGCTCGGGGCGTGCCACGCGGCCCGTATAGAGGACATCGGGGCCGCCGTAGCGGTCGTAGAGCACTGCCTTCATCATGCGGTCGTTCATCGTCTGCCTTTGCCGCCGGGGGTCGTTCGGGGATGTGGCACCGACCGTAGGCTTGGAAGTGGACGCGATCGTCCGCTTGGACCGGAAGCGAGAGACAGTGATGGCGGAATCATCTCGGATCACAGGCCGGGACGAGGTGCGGGCGGACGCCCGGCGCAACCGGGAGCGCCTCCTCGTCGCCGCTCGTGCGGTCTTCGCGGAGCGTGGAATCGACGCGCCGATGGCGACCGTGGCCCGACGCGCCGAGGTCGGCGTGGCGACGCTGTACCGGCACTTCCCCACCCGGGACGCCCTGGTGAGAGGCGCGTACGCGCAGCAGATGGAGACCTGCGCGCAGGCGCTCACCGACGCTCTGGCCGCCCCTGACCCGTGGCAGGGCTTCCAGCGGATGGTCGAGACGGTCTGCGCTCTGCAGCGGGAGGAACGCGGGTTCCCGGCCGCGTTCGTCGCGGCCTTCCCGGAGACCGCGTCGGAACACGCGCAGTCCCGGCAACAAGCCGAGCGGGACTTCACGACCCTGGTGCGCAGGGCCCAGGCGGCGGGCGCGCTGCGGGCCGATTTCCACCCTTCCGACCTCGCCGTGTTCCTGTTGGCCCACTGCGGTCTGGTGACCGCCCTGCCGGATGACGGTGCAGCGTCCCGGCGCCTGGTGGCCTATCTGCTTCAGTCATTCCGCGCCGACACCGCCACCGCCCCGCTGCCGCCGCCGGCCACGCTGACACTGCGCAGCCTCCCGATCGCTTCGCCGCCCCGGTGGTGAACGGCTTACGCGCGGCATCCGTGTGACGGTGTGGGAGCGCTTCCATGGCGGCCGTGCGCCTGCCGTCACGCCCGCGCTCCCAGCGATGACCCAGCCGCGACAGGAAGGGACGACCCCGTGTCCGTCACCGCAGGCAACACCGCGAGGAGACCACTGAGAACGACGCTCGTCGCGCTCCACGGAGCGCTGGTGGCACTGCTCGCCGCGCTGCTCCTCGGCGCTCCCCCGGCCGCCGCCGCCCGCACCGGCGCCGCCGACGTGCCCTACGCGACCCTCACCGAGGTCAAGAACTTCGGCACCAATCCCAGCAATCTCCAGATGTACGTGTACGTCCCCGAGAAGGTCACCGCCCATCCGGCAGTCCTCGTCGCCGTCCACTACTGCACCGGCTCCGGGCCGGCGATGTACAGCGGCACCGAGTACGCCTCGCTCGCCGACCGCTACGGCTTCATCGTCGTCTACCCGTCCGTCACCCGGGCCAGCAAGTGCTTCGACGTCTCCTCGCCGCAAGCCCTGCGGCGCGGCGGCGGCAGCGACCCGGTCGGCATCAAGTCGATGGTCGACTGGGTGCTCGGCACGTATCACGCCGATCCCCAGCGCGTCTTCGCCACCGGTATCTCCTCCGGCGCGATGATGACCAACGTGCTGCTGGGCGACTACCCGGACGTCTTCGCCGCCGGCGCCGCCTTCGCCGGGGTTCCGTTCGGCTGCTTCGCCACCACCGACGGCTCCGAGTGGAACAGCGCCTGCGCCAACGGCACCGTGATCCGCACTCCGCAGCAGTGGGGCGATCTGGTCCGCAACGCCTACCCCGGGTACACCGGCCCGCGCCCCCGTATGCAGCTCTGGCACGGCACTCAGGACGACACCCTGCGCTACCCGAACTTCGGTGAGGAGATCAAGCAGTGGACGAACGTCCTGGGCGTGAGCCAGACCCCGGCCTCCACCGACAGCCCCGTCGGCGGCTGGACGCGCACCCGGTACGGCGCCACGGGTGAGCGCGCGCCGGTCGAGGCCATCAGCCTCCAGGGCGTCGGGCACAACGTCTACGCCTACGGCATGGGCGCCCGCGTGCTCACCTTCTTCGGCCTGGACAGTCAGACGCCCGGGCCGGGCCCCGAACCCCAACCGTCCGGCTGCAAGGTGACCGCGAGCACCTCCGCCTGGAACACCGGCCTGACCGCCTCCGTGGCCATCACCAACACCGGCACCACCGCGATCAACGGCTGGAAGCTCGGCTTCACCCTGCCGAGCGGCCAGAACATCACCAACGGCTGGGGCGCCACCTACACCCCGTCCTCCGGGGCGGTGACGGCGACCAACGTCTCGTACAACGGCACGATCGCGCCGAACACCACCGTGACGATCGGCTACCAGGCCACGCACAGCGGCAACAGCGGGGCGCCGAGCGCCTTCACGCTCAACGGCAGCACCTGCACGACCACTTGATCGAACGGACGGCCAACTTCCCCTCCGGCTGAGCACACCGGATGACCTGACCGACCCGGCCGGCCCGACCACGATCCAGTCGGGCCGGCCGACCCGCCCGCCTCAAGCGGAACGCGCGGCCCCGTCGGGAATCTCCCCGTACTGCTCCAGCGCTCTGCGCAGGACGTCGGCGCTCTCCGCCAGGGGGCGTCGTTGGGAGCGGGGTATGGCGGTGAGTACGGTCGACAGGGCGCGTGCGCGGCCTTGGCGGAGTTCGTCGAGGTAGGACCTGGCCTGCGGGGTCAGATGAAGTTCGATCTCCCTGCCGCTCTGCGGACTCGGTACGCGTCTGATGAAGCCCATGACTTCGAGCCGGGTGCACAGGCGGCTGAGTGGCGAGGGCGCGGATCTCAGGGCCGCACCCAGTTCCCGCAGGTTGACGCCGTCGGTGCGTTCCAGCTCGTAGAGGACCCGCAGTTGCGACGCGGAGACGACGTAGGAGGAGTGGCTGTGGCGCTCGCGCTCCCACAGGGACTCCAGCCGTTCCATGACCGCGCACAGCGCCCGTACGGCTTCGTGGTCCTCGTCCGGCCCGGGGGGATGCTCGCCCATGCTGATAACTCCGAGGGGTCAGATCCAGGCCGACCGAGCCGGCGTGTTCGCCCGCTCCCGGGAGCGCCGGTGCGTGCGCCGGGCCGCCGGGGACCACGTCGGTGGCGTGACCGGCGTCGTGGCCGCTGTTTGCCTGTGCACTTGATTCCTGTACCAGTCAATCACATCCGCCCGATCAGTAGGGCGTGGTGACTGCCCGTCCGGCCGTCGCCGGGCCACCTCGGCTGCAGGTTTGTGATCTTTGCGATCGCCGAGGGGCGGCATCGCGGACCCAGCCAGGAACAAACAGCCGCAAATGGGCGGCACGGTCTCATCTCTGCTTCCGCTCCGTCCGGTTGGCTTCCTCATCCATGGGCGGGCCCGGGTATCGTGGTGACGTTTTCCGCATGGAAACATTCGTGGACCGGTCGGGATCGTCGCCTGAAGGGCTTCGTCCGCTCCGTTCGCATCCGCCGCTGCTGTGTACATGGAACGAGGTTGTGTCATGCCGGAAACACCGGTTGAGGTGGCTGGCCCGGTGCCCCAGGCCCGTTCCGCGCGGGCCGCGAAGGTGGGTGAGCCGGAACTGCGCCAGTTGCTGGCCGGGCTGACCGCCGTGCGTGACGGTGACTTCGGTACGAGGCTGCCGGACGCGGCGGACGGCCTCATGGGCGAGATCGCCACGGTGTTCAACGGCATGGTCGACCAGCTCGCCCTGTTCACCTCCGAAGTCACGCGCGTGGCACGGGAGGTGGGCACCGAGGGGACGCTGGGCGGCCAGGCGGTGGTCCCGGGTGTCTCCGGCACCTGGGCCGACCTGACGGACTCGGTCAATGCCATGGCGGGGAATCTGACGACCCAGGTCCGCGACATCGCGCAGGTCGCCACGGCGGTCGCCCGTGGTGACCTGTCGCAGAAGATCGATGTCGCCGCGCGCGGGGAGATCCTGGAGCTGAAGGAGACCGTCAACACGATGGTCGACCAGCTCTCCGCGTTCGCCGACGAGGTCACCCGCGTCGCCCGCGAGGTCGGCAGCGAGGGCCGTCTCGGCGGTCAGGCGGAGGTGCCGGGCGTCGGCGGCGTGTGGCGGGACCTGACGGACTCGGTCAACTTCATGGCCGGCAACCTCACCGCCCAGGTCCGCAACATCGCACAGGTGACCACGGCGGTCGCGCAGGGCGACCTGTCGCAGAAGATCACCGTCGATGCGCGGGGCGAGATCCTTCAACTGAAGGAGACCGTCAACACCATGGTCGGCCAGCTCTCCGCGTTCGCCGACGAGGTCACCCGCGTCGCCCGCGAGGTCGGCACCGAAGGGCGCCTGGGCGGCCAGGCGGATGTCAAGGGCGTCTCGGGGACCTGGCGGGACCTGACGGACTCCGTGAACTTCATGGCCGGCAACCTCACCGACCAGGTGCGCTCCATCGCCCAGGTGGCCACCGCGGTCGCCCAGGGCGACCTGTCGCAGAAGATCCGGGTGGACGCGCGCGGCGAGATCCTTCAGCTGAAGGACACCATCAACACGATGGTCGACCAGCTCTCCGCGTTCGCCGACGAGGTCACCCGCGTCGCCCGCGACGTCGGCACCGAAGGGAACCTCGGCGGTCAGGCCACCGTCCGTGGGGCCTCGGGGACGTGGAAGGACCTGACCGACAACGTCAACGTGATGGCCTCGAACCTGACCGGTCAGGTCCGCTCCATCGCCCAGGTCGCCGCCGCCGTGGCCCGCGGCGACCTGTCGCAGAAGATCACCGTCGAGGCCAAGGGCGAGGTGGCGGCGCTCGCGGGCGTGATCAACACGATGGTGGACACGCTGTCCGCGTTCGCCGACGAGGTCACCCGGGTGGCCCGCGAGGTCGGTACCGAGGGCCGCCTCGGCGGACAGGCACGGGTGCCGAACGTGGCGGGCACGTGGAAGGACCTGACCGACAACGTCAACTCGATGGCGAACAACCTGACCGGTCAGGTCCGCAACATCGCGCAGGTGACCACCGCGGTCGCCCGGGGCGACCTGTCGAAGAAGATCGACGTCGACGCCCGCGGGGAGATCCTGGAGCTGAAGACGACCATCAACACCATGGTCGACCAACTGTCCTCGTTCGCGGCCGAAGTCACGCGCGTGGCGCGGGAGGTGGGCAGTGAGGGGCGTCTTGGCGGCCAGGCGGAGGTCGAGGGTGTCTCGGGCACCTGGAAGCGGCTGACGGAGAACGTCAACGAACTCGCCGGCAACCTCACCCGGCAGGTCCGTGCCATCGCCGAGGTCGCCAGCGCCGTCGCGGAGGGGGACCTGACGCGTTCGATCACCGTCGAGGCGTCGGGCGAGGTCGCCGAGCTCAAGGACAACATCAACACCATGGTGATGTCGCTGCGCGAGACGACGCGGGCCAACCAGGAACAGGACTGGCTGAAGTCCAGCCTGGCGCACATCTCGTCGCTGATGCAGGGACACCGGGACCTGGGGGTGGTCGCCGAGCTGGTCATGGACGAACTGGCCCCCCTGGTGGCGGCGCAGTACTGCGCCTTCTACCTCGCCGAGGAGAGCGCCGACGGGATGGAACTGCGCCTGGTCGGCGCCTACGGAAGGCCCGTCGGCATCGAGGGCCACGACCGGTTCAGGCCCGGTGAGTCCTTGGTGGGCCAGGCTGCCCGCAGCCGTCGCGTCATCACCGCCGAGGGGGTGCCCAGCGACTACATCGGCATCTCCAGCGGTCTGGGCCGGGCCAGGCCCGGCGGGCTGATCGTGTTGCCCATCGTGGTCGAGGACCAGGTCCTGGGCGTGATCGAGCTCGCTTCCTTCACCGCCTTCACGCCCATTCACCGCGACTTCCTAGAGCGGTTGATGGAGACGCTCGGTGCCAACGTCAACACCATCCTGGCCAACGCCCGCACCGATGAACTCCTGCAGGAGTCCCAGCGGCTGACCGGCGAGCTGCAGGCCCGCTCGGAAGAGCTGCAGGTGCAGCAGGAGGAGTTGCAGCGCTCCAACGCGGAGCTGGAGGACAAGGCGCAGCTCCTCGCCACCCAGAACCGCGACATCGAGGCCAAGAACCTGCAGATCGAGCAGGCCCGCCAGGAGCTGGAGGACCGCGCCCGGCAGCTCTCCCTGGCGTCGACGTACAAGTCGGAGTTCCTGGCCAACATGAGCCATGAACTGCGGACGCCGCTCAACAGCCTGCTGATCCTGGCCCAGTTGCTCGCCCAGAACCACACCCGCAACCTCACGCCCAAGCAGGTCGAGTACGCGGGCATCATCCACTCCGCCGGTTCCGATCTGCTGCAGTTGATCAACGACATCCTCGACCTGTCGAAGGTCGAGGCCGGCAAGATGGACATCAACCCCGAACGGGCTCCGCTGCGCCCGCTCCTCGACTACATCGAGGCGACGTTCAGGCCGATGACCACCCAGAAGAACCTCGGCTTCACCGTCACCACCGCTCCCGGGGTGCCCCCGGAGCTGATCACCGACGACGCCCGGCTGCGGCAGGTGCTGCGGAACCTGATCTCGAACGCGATCAAGTTCACCGAGCGCGGCCGCGTCGAGCTGTGCATCGAGCCGGCCACGCAGAAGGAAGCCGCACACGCCATCCATCACGGCGGCCCCGTCGTGGCGTTCCGGGTCAAGGACACCGGGATCGGCATCGCCCCGCAGCAGTTGGAGACCATCTTCGGCGCCTTCCAGCAGGCGGACGGCACCACCAGCCGCAAGTACGGGGGCACCGGCCTCGGGCTGTCCATCAGCCGCGAGATCGCCCACCTGCTCGGCGGTGCCATCACCGCGCACAGCGTGCCCGGCGAGGGCAGCACCTTCACCCTTTACCTGCCCGTCGTCACCGACGCGCTTCTCGACGCGAACCGCAACGCGCCGTCGGAGGACCCCGCGGGCGCCCGGGACCTGGCGGCGTCGCCCGCGAACCGGCAGTTGACCGCCGCCCCGGCGCAGTCCTCCGTCCGTACACCGCGCCGCCTGCTGGTGATCGAGAACCGGCAGGGCGGACTCCTTTCGCTGGTCGCCGAGAGCGCGGTCCGTGACCTGGAAGGCAACCGGGAACTGACCGACCAGGCCGGACGCGAAGTACTCACCGCCCTCGACGCCCAGGAAGCCGCCGCCGCCCTGGCCGCCCAGCCGTTCCACTGCGTCGTCGTGGACCTGGACCTGGACGGGCAGGAAGCCTGGGTCTTCCTCGACGCCATCGACGGCGACCCCGCCCTGCGCAACGTCCCCGTCCTGGCCCACAACAACCACCGGCTCACCGCCGAGCAGGAGCAGACCCTGCACGCGCGTTCCGAGGGGCGGCCGCTGGAACTGCTCTCCAGCCTGGACGAGCTGCGCGAACGCATCGCCCTGCACCTGTCCGCCGAACAGCCCGGCGACGCCGCCTTGCTGGTCCGCGCCGACCGGGTGCGCCCGCAGACGCTCGACACCGGCAACGACGGGCTGCGCGGGCGCACCGTGCTGGTCGTCGACGACGACGCCCGCAACCTCTTCGCCATCAGCGGCATCCTGGAGATGCACGGCATCCATGTCCTGCACGCGGAGAACGGCCGCAAGGGCATCGACACGCTCCGGGAACATCCGGAGATCGACCTGATCCTGATGGACGTCATGATGCCCGAGATGGACGGCTACACGGCCACCGCCGAGATCCGCAACATGCCGGGCTACGCGGACCTGCCCGTCATCGCCGTCACCGCGAAGGCGATGCCGGGAGACCGGGACAAGAGTCTGGCCTCGGGGGCCAGCGACTATGTCACCAAGCCGGTCGACGCCAACGACCTCCTCTCCCGCGTCCGCCACTGGCTCGGCGAGGGCTGAGCCGGTGTCGTACGACCGAACGCCGCGCCACGCGCGGTCTCGTAGCCGCGCGTGCGCGGGTGCCGTCACGCAACGCCCCGCTCGGCGCAGCAAGGAGTCCGCAACGTCATGAGTGCTCATGAGCACGGCTCGGCCGGGACGGGAGCCGACGCGGAAGCGCTGCTTCAGGCGAGGGCCGCGTCCGCCCCGCCTCCCCCGGCGCCCGCCACCGCCGAGGACGGCGAAGCCGCGGCAGTTGCCCGTGACGCCTCGTCCATAGGGCGGCTGGCCGCCACGGTGCAACGGCTGCGCGAGGAGGCCAAGGCCGCCCGCACCGCCGCGGACGGCCGGGCCCTGATCGAGCTCGCCAAGGGCATTCTGGTCGAGCGGCTGCGCTGCGGGCCCGTCCAGGCCGCACGGCAGCTCGCCGAACTCGCCGAGCAGGCGGGCGTGCCCGAACTGGAGCTGGCCGCCGACATCATCAACGAGGCCGCCCGCGACCATGTGGCCCAGGTGGCCGCCGACTTCGTCGAGAGCGCCCGCACCGCTCGCGAGGAGACCTCGCTCGCCGTGCGGCTGCGCACCACAGAGAGCGCCGCGCTGGCCGCGACCGACACCCAGGCCGTGGCCGAGTCCCTGCTCAGTCACGCCCTGGCGCCTCTCGGAGCGACAGCCGTCGCCGTGTGGAGCGCCGGTCACGACGGCTCCCTGACACTCAGCGGGCAGGCGGGCTTCAGCAGCGAAGAGGCGGCACGCTGGCGCTATGTGCCGCCCGGCGTGACCACCCTCGCCCGCCAGGCCCTCACCGAACGCGACACCGTGCACCTGACCACGATGGCCGCAGGCCCGCCCTCCATCGGCCACCTGCACGGCCCCGGTGGCGGACGCGTCGCCGTCTGCGCCGGCACCGGCGGCCGCATCCACGGCGTGCTCGAGGTCTGCTGGCCCGGACCGTACACGGCCCCGCCGCAGCCGGTCGAGCGCCAGCTCGAAGCCCTGGCGGAGCTGTGCGCGCACACCCTGGAGAACCCTCCCGTCCCCGCCGACCACCAGCACAGCCCGGCCACCCAGGACCCGTCCGCCGCCGAACTGGTCGAGCTCAGCGAAGGTCTGTACGACGCCGCCCTGGTGCTCATCCCCCACACCGGCCCCGAGGGCCGTCTCACCGACTTCCGCATCCTGCACGCCAACACCCGCTTCAAGGACCCGGCCGGCCGGCCCCGCAGCGCCCTGCACGGCGCGCTGCTGCTGGAGACCTATCCGATGGCGGTCGCCGACAGCGGCCTCTTCGACCACCTGGAACGCGTCTACGCCACCGGGGAGTCCTTCCGCACCCAGCACATGCCCCTGACCACGCTCGTCGACCAGGTGCCCCTCGCGACCGTCGCCGACATCAGCATCAGCCGGCACGGCAGCGCCCTGCTCATGATCTGGCGCGTCGAGGACGAGACCGCCCGCCTGGCCACCCTCCTGCAGCACGCCCAGCGACTGGGCCGGGTCGGCGGCTTCGAGGAGAACCTCGCCACCGGCGAGATCACCTGGAACGGTGCGCTGTTCACCCTCTACGGCCGGCAGCCGGCCGACGGCCCCGTCACCGTCCACGACCTGGCGGCGCACGCCCACCCGGACGACGCCGTCGCCATCGGACGCTTCCTGCGCACCCTCCTGCACTACCGGCGCACCGCCACCCTCGCCTTCCGCCTGCGGCGTCAGGACGGCGTCACCCGCCACATCCGCATCGCCGCCGAGCCGGTCCTCGACTCCAACGACCAACTGCTCCTGGTGCGCGGCGCCTACCAGGACATCTCGGCGCAGCACTGGACCGAAGTGGCCCTGACCGCCACCCGGGACCAACTCGTGCAGACCGAGCAGGAGATCGCCGAACGCAACCGCCTCACCCTGCAACTCCAGCACGCGATCATGCCGCCGGCGCACAGCCCTGCCCCGGCCCCCGGGATGCAGGTCGCCGTCCGCTACCGCCCGGCCGAGACGGAGTCCCTCGTGGGCGGCGACTGGTACGACGCCGCCGTCCTGCCCTCCGGCCACGTACTGCTCTGTGTAGGGGACGTGGCAGGCCACGGCATCAAGGCCGCCACCGGCATGGTCGTCCTGCGCAACGCGCTGCGCGGGCTCGCCATGACCGGGGCCGGCCCCGCGCAACTCCTTGCCTGGCTCAACAACGTCGCCCACCATCTGACCGACCACGTCACCGCCACGGCGGTCTGCGGTCTGTACGACCCCACCACGCGCATGCTGCGCTGGGCCCGGGCCGGACACCTCCCGCCCATCATGATCCGCGCGGACGACGCCACCATCCTGCCCATGACCAGCGGACTCCTCCTGGGCGCGATCGCCGATACCACTTACGCGGAGAGCGACGTGCAACTGCAGCCGGGTGACACGCTGCTGATGTACACCGACGGCCTGGTGGAGCGACGGGACACCGCCGTGCAGGACTCCCTGGCCCACCTCCTGGTCAACGCGCAAGGGCCCGCGGGCACCCTCGACCAACGGCTGAACGTCCTGCTGACCCACAGCAAGTCCGACACCGACGACGACACCTGCCTCGTGGGCATCGAGATCTGCCCCGAACCCTCCGCCTGAAGGTGTGCTCCGGCCGGAGCAACGAGCTAGAGAGCGTGCGTGCCCGTCACCTCTGACGGTCGGCGCGGGATCAGCTCGGCGGGGGCGAGACGTTCGGCGTAGCCCTCGCGCGCCACGTCCACCGAGGCGCGCATCACGGTCCGCGCCGCGTTGCGCAGGTCGTCGAGGAACAGTGCGGCCAGGCGCGGCGTGAAGCCGGTCCGGACGACGACCCGCAGCGCCCATGTGTCGGCGAGGCCCGTCGGCAGCGGATACGCCGGCACCTGCCACCCCCGGGCCCGCATGGCCAGCGCGATGCCGCGCTCATGCAGCCCGAGGGCGTGTGCGCCGTCGGTGAGACGGAAGGCGAAGGCGGGCAACTCGTCACCCTCCGTGAGCAGTTCAAAGAGGTCGAGGTCGGCGATCCCGGCCGCGAGGCCGCGCGCGATGTGCCGCGACGCGAGGTGCAGACGGCGCAGGCCCTCGTAGCCATAGCGGTGGAAGGTGTAGTACTGCGCGGCGATGTGGGAGGCCGGGCGGGTGAAGGTCAGCGAAAAGGTGTTCATCTCGCCGCCCAGGTAGTCGACGTGGTGGACGAGTTCGGCGGGGAGGGCCGCCGCGTCACGCCACAGCGCCCAGCCGAGTCCGGGGAACACCTGCCCGTACTTGTGGCCCGAGGTGTTGATGGAGGCGACGCGCGCGAGCTGGAAGTCCCACAGGAGGTCCGGGTCGAGGAAGGGGGCGACCAGGGCGCCGGACGCGCCGTCGACGTGCACGGGGATGTCGTTGCCGGTGGCCGCCTGGATGCCGTCCAGGGCGAGGCACAGGTCGCCGATGGGCTCATAGGAGCCGTCGAAGGTGGAGCCGAGGATGCCGATCACCCCGATGGTGCGGTCGTCGCAGTACTCGGCGAGCACCTCCGGGGTGAGGTGCAGGCGGCCGGGCGCGAGCGGGACGAGCCGCGCCTCCACGTCGAAGTAGGAGCAGAACTTCTTCCAGCAGACCTGGACGTTGGCGCCCGCGACGATGTTGGGGCGCTCGGTGTCGCGGCCCGCCGTGCGCCGGCGTTGCTCCCAGCGCCGCTTGAGCGCGAGCCCCGCGAGCATGGCGGCCTCGCTGGACCCGGTGGTGGAGCAGCCGGTGGCGTGCGAGGGGTCCGGTGCGTGCCAGAGATCGGCGAGCATCCGCACACACCGTGCCTCCATGTCCGCGACCTGTGGGTACTCCTCCGTGTCGACGAGGTTCTTGTCCGCCGTCTCGGTCATCAGCAGACGCGCCTCGTCCTCCATCCATGTCGTGCCGAAGGTGGCGAGGTTGAGCCGACTGCGGCCGTCGAGGAGAAGTTCGTCGCGGATGGCGTCGTAGACCGCGCGGGGCTCGCCCTCCTCGCGGGGGAAGGCGGTCTCGGCGGGAGCGGCGACATGGGCGGGGACGGGCGTGGAGGTGTAGGACATGGTCTCTCCAGAGCGGGCGGCGGCATCAGCCGATCACGCCGAACCTAGAGTGTGGGCACCTCGTTGACCTGCGTCGATTCACCCAGGCGAGGGAGGCGAAACCGAGACTAGACATACTTTTTTGCAGTCCGATCCAGGCGCTTTGCCTCGCCGTAGGCATATGCCTACACCGTCCTTATGTCCGGTCGCCGCCGATCGAAGGGCGCCTGACCGTGGCAGTTGCCCGTCAGACGCCCTTGTCCCGAAGCGGTGGGGAGATGCGCCTCAGCCCAGGATCCACTGCTGGTTGGCGCCGCCGTTGCAGGTCCACAGCTCCAGTGCGGTGCCGTTCACGTTCCCGGCGGGCTTGTCGCCGCCGGTGACGTCGAGGCACAGGCCCGACTGGACGCCGGTGATGGTGCCGTCGGGGTTCAGCCTCCATTGCTGGTTGGTGCCGCCGTCGCAGGTCCACAGTTGGACGGCGGAGCCTGACGCGGTCCCGTTGTCGCGGACCTCGACGCACTGTGTGCCGTTGTAGAGACGCAGCTCGCCGACGGGGGTGAGTGTCACGGCCTGGTTGGTGCCGCCGTGGCAGTCCCAGATCTCGATCTTGGTGCCGGGGGTGGTCCTGGCGCCTTCCGCGTCGAGGCAGCGCTGGGAGGAGGCGCTGATCAGCGGGTGGGTCGTACCGATGCTGCTGCCGGTTCCGGCCGAGACGCGGTACATCACCGTGCCGTGCGCGGGCACCGAGGCGCTGATGGTGCCGCTCGTCGACGTGACCGCCTTGGACCACAGGTTGAAGAGCTTGTACGAGGCGGCGCCCGGCAGTCCGGCCGCGGCGGCCGTGGTGCTGACGGTGGCGGCGGAGCTGTTCTCGTTGGTGAGGGTGACCGCGCGGTCGCCGTTGGCCAGCTGCTTGGTCATCACGACGAGCCCGCCGGAGGAGGAGACGACCGTGCCCTGCTTGCCGAGGGGGTCCTGGTCGACGGCGATGACGTCGCGGTTCTTCAGGATGGTCAGCGTCTGCGGGCTCGCGCTGCGGATGTCGCTGCCGATGAGCAGGGGCGCGGCCATCTGGGCCCAGAGGCTGAAGTGGGTGCGGTACTCGGTGTCGGTCATGCCGCCGTTGCCGACTTCCAGCATGTCCGGGTCGTTCCAGGCGCCGGGTTTGGCGTACTGGGCCAGGCGCTGGTTCGCGTGCGCGATCCCGATCATGCTGGACCAGTTGTCGCTGATGTCACCGGTGGTGCGCCAGCTGTTGCCGATGGGCGGTGCCCAGTTCCAGGGCTGGTTGGAGCCCCACTCGCAGATGCTGTAGAGGATCGGCCGTCCGGTGGCCTTGAGCGCGTCCCCCATCGTCTTGTACCGGGTCTGCGCGTCGACGCCGGTGTTGTTGCAGTTGTCGTACTTCAGGTAGTCCACGCCCCAGGAGGCCCACTGGTTGGCGTCCTTGGTCTCGTAGCCGAGGCCGCCGGGGAACCCCTCGTTGGCGCAGGTCTTGGTGCCCGCGCTGGAGTACAGACCGAACTTCAGGCCCTTGGAGTGCACGTAGTCCGCGACGGCCTTGATGCCGTTGGGGAACCGTACGGGGTCGGGGACCAGGTTGCCTGCGGAGTTGCGCTGGGGCAGGGCCCAGCAGTCGTCGAGGTTGACGTAGGTGTAGCCGGCGTCCTTGAGGCCCTTCTCCACGAAGGTGTCGGCGATGCCTTTGACCATCGCCTCGTTGAACTGCTTCCCGCATCCCGTGGTGTTCCAGTTGTTGAAGCCCATCTGCGGAGTCCGGGCGAGGCCGTTCTCCAGCGCGGCGGCCTGCGGTGCGGCGGTCACGGCCGCGATCTGCGTACCCGCCGCGATTCCCGTGGTCACGAGGGCGGCGCCGGTCAGGCCACCGGCCGCCAAGGTGAGCGAGGCGACCGAGGCCGCGAGACGTTGTCTGAAACTGTGCTGTTCGCTGTGCATGTGCGGCGTGTGCGGCATCTGCGGCTCCTAGGCGAGGAATGTGGCGCACAAATCAACAAGGGCGAACGAAAGCAACCACATCAGACTCGCGTGGCACGCACATGTCAAGGGGGTGCGGGTGCCCGGGGGCCGGTTCGGACAGCGCAATGCGCTGAGGGTGGTGACGGCGTCCCCTGCCTCGGCGCGACCCGCCGGTTCAGAATGCCCGGTATGGATCTGGCTGCATTCGGTGAGTTTCTGAAGTCGCGACGCGATCGCATCCGCCCCGGCGAGGTGGGGTTTCCCGAGTCGACACAACGCCGGGTGCCGGGGCTGCGCCGCGATGAGGTCGCCGTCTTGGCCGGGGCCTCGGTCGACTACTACAACCAGTTGGAACAGGGCCGGGGCGCACAGCCGTCCGAACAGATGGTGGCCGCGCTGGCGCGGGCCCTGCGGCTGACGGCGGACGAGCGTGAACATCTCTACCATCTGGCCGGTCGCCCGCTGCCTCCGCGACAAGGGCCGTCGGCGCACATCCACCCGGGGATGCTCGACCTGCTGGAACGCCTGCCGACCACCCCCGCGGCGGTGATCACCGACCTGCACGCGACGTTGGTGCAGAACCGCCTCGCTGCTGCGCTGCTCGGACCGATCCCCAGGACGAAGGGCATCAAGGCCGGCTTCCTGTACCGCTGGTTCACCGACCCCGAGGCCCGGCTGCGGTACCACCCGGACGAACACGATCACCAGTCGCGGGTCTTCGTGGCCGACCTGCGGGCGGTCTCCGCGCGCCGCGGCGGCGACAGCGAAGTGCGCGGACTGATCCGGCGGTTGGTCTCGGAGAGCGGCGAGTTCGCGGACCTGTGGGCTCACCAGGAGGTCGCCGTACGCCGGGCCGACCGGAAGAGGCTGATGCACCCGGAACTCGGCGCGATCGACCTCGACTGCCTCAGCCTGCTGAGTGAGGACGGTTCACAACGGCTGCTGTGGTTCACCGCCCCGGTGGGCGGCGACTCGGCGGAGAAGCTGAAACTGCTTGATGTCCTGGGCAGCCAGGACATCGAGGCTGCTGAGCAGAGCGGGGCGACGCTTCGCTGAGCGGAAGAAGGCGGAAGCCGTCGGGGCGAGGGAACCCCGCGTCCCGACGGCTTCGGTGCGTCACGGGCGGACGATGACCTTGCCCTTGGCGTGGCCCTGGGCGAGATGGTCGAACGCGTCCGCAGCATCGCTGAGCCGGACCGCCCGGTCGACGACGATGTCGATGCCCTCGTCCGCTACGGCGACGACTCTCGCCAGTCGCTCGGCGTCGGAGGCGTGGAAGACGAACTCGGCGCGGAGCCCGCGAGCCGCGGCACGCTCGAAGTCCGGCGGGACCGGGAGGCTGACCAGCAGACCCCCCGGCTTGAGGACATCGAGCGACCGGGACTCCGTCTCACCACCGACCGAGTCGATGGCCACATCGACATCGGATATTGCGGTGCGGAAGTCGACGCTGGTGTATCGATGACTTCATCGGCCCCGAGCTTCCAGACGATCTCGGCACCAGCCCTGGACGCAGTGGTCACCACGTGTGCACCGGCGCGACGGGCCATCTGGATGACGAAGCTGCCGACGCCCCCGGCACCTGCGTGCACGAGCACTTTCTGGCCAGGCTTCAGCTCCGCGATCTCGGTGACCGCCTGCCATGCGGTCGCCGCGGCCGTGGCCAGGCCGGCGGCGGTGTCGAGCGGAATCGTGGTCGGCGCCGCCACCAGACTCGTCGCCGGGACCACGGCGTACTCCGCGACGGCTCCGCCGACGGTCGGATCGGTACGGGTGACCACCGCGTCGCCGGTGCTCCAGCTCGTGACGCCGGGTCCGAGCCGCTCCACCGTACCCGCGAGGTCAGTGCCCACGGTCGAGGGAAAGGTGATCGGGAAGAACTCCTGGACGTGGCCCGCGCCGATCTTGACGTCGAGCGGGTTCAGGGCCGCTCCGGCGACCCGGACCAGGACCTCGCCCGGCCCGGGGACCGGCTCGGGAACATCGTTGACCACCGGGCCGCGGCCGTACGCGGTGTACTGCAATGCCTTCATGGGTGTGCTCTCTCGTGTCGTTGCTTCAGCGGGCGGGCGAGGCGTCCACCTGCCGGAACCAGTCGAGCCAGTCCTCCAGATGCCAGGTGCGGGCGATGCGTCCGTCGACCAGTTCGTGGAACTCGTGGATCCTGACGTGGACCTCCCGCCCGGTCGCCGCGACGCCGAAGATTTCGCCGCTGTGCACGCCGCGCATCTCGCCGCGCACGCCGACGAACCCGTTGCCGTCGGGACCTCGGCCGTCGACGATCTGGTGAACCACGATGCGGAAGTCGCTGAATGCCTCGTTGACGCCCTTGATCAGTGGCGCGGCGCCGACCCTGCCCGGGGTCTGGCCCGGGCCCAGCGGGATGTCGTCCCAGTCGTCGGCGACGATGTCGTCGAGGAGCTCGGGCTTGCCGCTGAACGCCGCATAAAAGGTTCCGATCAGGTTCTCGATGGTGCGTGTGCGTGTCATCGCTTGTCCTCAATGGTGATGGTGGTGGGCGCGGCGACCGTGAGGAGACCGTCAGTGCCGAGTGGGCGGAAGTACGTGTGTTGCTTGGCCCGGGGGCTTCGCAAGCACCTCGGCCAGAGCCCGGCCTACGGACTCCACTCGCGCGTGTGCTTGGTCGTTCGCGCCCCTGCGCGTCACGGCGGCCGTGCGAGCGGGCCGCTCCTCGGCTTTGCCGGTGCGGGCCGACAGGCCAGTGATGCCTCGGCTTCGGCGGCCGCATCGCCGCGGAGGTAGTGGACGAGCGCGGTGAGCCCCGCGTCCACCGCCCCTTCCGTGCTCGCGCACCGGGGCCACCTGATCCGGCTCCACGACTGTCGCGCCTTTCTGCTGGTCTCGACCTTGCGAGATCAACAGTCCACTGCGGCGTACCGCGCGAGAAGGCGTCGCTCACACTGGTGACGGCGTCACCACCCTTGTTCGTCGCGGCTGTCGGTCGCCCGCCGCCTCCAGTCGTCCGTCGTCCGTCGTCCGTCGGACGGAATACTCTGTTGCCATGAGTGAGCGAGGGATGCAGGAGCTGGCATTGCTGCTGCTGACGGCGTTGGCCAATGCGCCGCGTCACGGTTATGCCGCCGCCCAGGAGGTCAAGGCGATGACCGACGGCCGGGTGGTGCCGCGTACCGGGGCGCTCTACGGGGCTCTGGACCGGCTCCTGACAGAAGGGCTGATCCAGGTCGAGCGCGAAGAAGTGGTGGGCGGCCGGGCGCGACGCATCTTCGCTCTGGCTCCGGCCGGGAGGGAGAGGCTGGAGGAGGAGGCGGAGCGGCTGGCCGCCACTGCTCGGGAGGTCAGGCGGCGACTGGCCGACGGTGCGACGGCGCTGACGTGATCGTCGATGTACTGGTCCGCCTGTATCCGGCTGCCTACCGGGCCGCTTACGGGCAGGAGATCGTCGATGTGCACCGGGAGATGACGGCGGGCCTGCCGCGTGCGGTGCGGTTGCGTGCGGACGCCGACCTGGCCGCGCACGCCCTGCGGGTGCGGCTGAGGCTGGACTCGGCCTCGCAGGCGGGTCAACTGTTCGCCGACGCTGCCCCGTTCACGCTGGCGGCCGCCGCCGTGCACAGCGGGTTGCGGCTGACGCGCTGGTACGCCGGACTTGTGCGCTCGCCGGCCCCGGTGCGGGTACAACTCGCCGCCTTGGAGGGGTCGTGGACCCTGTATCTGCTCCTCTCCGCCCTGGTGTGCGTCGGCGCGATCATCGCCTTGACCGGCCGCTGGGTACTGGGCGCGGGCCTGGCCGCGTGCGGGCTGCTGGGGACGGCGGCACAGTGAGCAGTCACTCCTCACCTGTACGGCGAGGGCGTCGCCCCTCCGGTCGCGGCGCTGCTGACCCTCGCGGTCGTCCTGGCCTGCCCTCCGGATCGACGAGGCGACAGGCGACTGTGCGTGGCCGCCGGAGCCATGCCGCCGTGGCGTGGTTCCCCGTCGTCGCCGTTGACACCGGGGTCTTCGCGGTGACCACGGACTACGGCGCCTGGCCGATGCTGGTCCTCGCTTCCACCGGGGCGGTCCTCGCCGTGCGCACTCGGTCCTCGGGTCTGCGCGAGATCGGCGCGATGGCGCTGGCTTCTCCGCCCTTGATCGCCTACGCCTATACGGACGCCTGGCTCGAAGTGCTGCCCGTCCTCGGTATACTCCTCTTCCTTCCGGTCGCCGCCGCGCTGACCACGTTCTTCCAGGCGGTGCGCCGCCGGTACTGATCTGCCTCTTGTTCTTCGGCCGGCCGCCCTGCTCGACGGGGCGGCCGGCTTTCTCGTGCCGTCTCCACCGGCTCGCTCCCCTCTCACCTGGCGGCGCGCCACCATCCGGTTGCCATAGCCCGGTTGCCATAGTCCGTTGAGATGAATACTCTGGAGAGTCTGGACTGGATGCCCATCCGGTTCGTCGTGGAGGCTCCCGACGGCCGGGAGATCGACCTGCATCCGTTGGTCTTCAGTGATGACGGTTCAGCAGTGCAGGCGTCACCGGAACCGGACCATCCCTTCGTCTATCCCTCCTCCTGCTTTGTGACAGGCACCATCCAGGGAGCGTCCGTCCCATGCCTCTCCCCCGAGCAGCAGGTCTACTTCCATCAGGGATACGAGCCGACGGAACGCGACCGGCACGACATTGCGGAACTGCGGCGCGTCTTCGGGATCGCCACGCACTTCTGACCCGCGCCGAAGCGGTGTCAGCACTCACCTTGGTAGCCGGTCCACCCAGGTGCCCGTGGGCGCTCAAGGGATCTCAGCGGCGCGCGATGACGACAAAGGGCATGCGTCCGCTGATCGCCGCGGCGGCGTTGCGCAACGGCCTGGCCGGGGGCATGGGGCCGTCGAGGGAGGTGGTGACGAAGGCGGAGATGGCCGCGGTGTAGAAGCGGCCGCCCGGCGCGGTGAACTCCGGTGCCTCGTTGCCGAACTGGAAGGCGTACCCGTCACTGTCGCCGTCAGGGCCTCGCAGGAAGCGTGTGCCGCTCTGGTGCTCGGTGTAGGCGGTGTACTGGTAGTACAGGTCCTGCTGTGCGTCGGAGCCGTCCAGGCGTCGGCTGGTCACCATCATGGCGAAACCGCCCGCGACGCTTTCGTGGCAGTCGGGGCCGTCGGTGATCATCCGCCATCCGTAGACGTACGGAAGGAAGGGCCGGATCTGGGCCCGGGAGTACAGGCTGCGGTGCGGCACGAAATCGATCAGCAACGATACCCAGGTCCAGTCCGTGCCCGGGAAGTGCAGCACCATGGAGGTGCACTCCAGCTGATCGTCGGCGAGGGTGCCATCCCCGGGGACGGGCTCGCGGCCGGCGTAGGGCGGGGTGGCGATGTGCAGTGTCTCGCCGACCCGGAAGCGTCGCTGAGGTACATGCGGGGAGCCCAGCACCCACGAGCGCGCCCGCGGCGAGGAGGCGCGGGCCGACAGCCGTTCCTTTGCCGCCCCGAGGTCAGGAGGCACGGGCGCATCGACGTGCCCGGGAGAGAACTGCGCCCCTTCGCCGAGCCCCGGCACCTCGACCGGCTTGGAGACCGAACGCCGTTTCGCGTCGAGAAGATCTCTTACGTGGTCGTGGGCCTCGGCGCGCAGAGCACCGTACCGTCCGGCGCGCTCGACGGGGCCCGGGTTTCGTCGCAGGAGCCGCATGCCGCCTCCCCACTGGGTGTTGCGGGCACGCCCTCACTCTTCCAAATCTCGCGGGGCGACGGGAAGGTGTCGCCACAGACCACAGCCCCGGCCGAGGAGGTTGGCTGAGACCAGTTGCGGCCCCGGGGCCACCCGCCTCACCTCGCAGCCCGGCGGCCGCCAAGCCTTCCCGTCCCGACGGCGGTCAACGGTTCGGCGCGCTCAAGACCTTGGCCGCGGCGGCCCCGCGCTCGCGGTGGCGGTGTGGTGGAGATGCTGAAGGGCGTCGCAGACGATCGTGGCCGTGTGCCACTGCAGCCAGGCACCGACAACCCGTTGCAAATGATCCAGCCGGGCGAGTTGTTCCTGGTCGAGGCCGGGCTGAGGGCTGGTGTGGTGGGCGGAGATGACACCACGGACGGTGCCGTCCGCCGCGGTGAGGGGAATGCAGTGGACGGCGCGGCTGCCACTGTCCAGGAGGACCTGCCGGGTCTCGTCGTCGATCACGGGCGCGGTGGCCACGTCCCGGACCGTGACCTGGCGCCCTGTTGCCGCGGCGCGCCAGGAGACGGTGCCGCCACGGACGAACGCGAAGTAGTCGGTGAGCTGCTGGGGATGGCCGCGGTGCTGCTCCAGGCGCAACAGGCCGGCCTCGGCAAGTTGGACGTTGCCGAAGTCGGCATGGGTGAGGGTCATGGCCCGTTCGAGGGCCGCGCGCAGGACCTGGCTCTGATTTGCGGGGTCCAGGTTGCCGGCGTGCAGGGCGTCGAGGGGCGGCGCGGGGGTGCGGGTGCGGCCGGGCAGCCACTGCCGGGCTCCGGGACTCGGCGGCGGGGTGGTGGTCAGGGCGGCGGCGATCTGGTGCAGCTTGATGTTGTAGCGCTGGGACACCTGCCGCAGCGCATCGAACGCGGCCTGCGCGTCAGGGAGTTCGTAGCGGCCGATCAGCAGCCCCTGCGCCAGGGCGATCTGGGTGCGGGCCTGTACTTGTGTGCGCAGGCTCATCACCTGCGCGTTCAGCGCCCGCACTTGGCCACGCAGCGCCTCTTCCTCCACGGAGGGCCCCCGAGGCGCAGGCTGCCTGCCCACCGCAGCAGCGGGGTTGGGCGTCGCGGCGGACGCGCAGGAAGAAGCGGAGTGTGTGTGCACGGGGCAAGCCCTTCCGGTCGGCGGACCCCGCCACCGCGGGATCCTTGTGGACCACCTGCCGCGAACGGACGCAGTCGTCCGCGCATACCGCAAGAACCCCCCACAGAAGGGGGTTGTGGTCCCTCACCGTGCCTTCGGGCCGAAGCACTCTTCCCCGACGGTACCGGTTCTGCCCGCAAGGTCAACCACTCCCCCGGTGTGATGACGACCGCCCCTCGGCCACCAAGCCCCCGCCCCCTCAAGCGGTCCGGGTGCCGGGCCGACCGGGGCAGCTGTGGCGCGGCGGGCGCTCCGGCCCTGGGGGAACAGTGCGGCGCCCGGGGCACAGCTTCCGGACCCTGGGCGCCTGAGCCGTGACGGTCCCCGCGGAAAACCGACCGGCCTGCCACATGAGTGCCCCCTGCACACAACCTCACGCCTACCGTCCCACCCCAATGCCGCCCGACGCCCGGCCACCGCCCTACGTGCCCAACACCCGCCCGAGGAAGCCGCGCAAATAACCCGCGACGACGTCCAGGTGGCTCTCCAGCAGGAAGTGGCCGCCGTTGATCAGATGCACCTCCGCGTCCTTGGCGTCGCGGGCGAAGGCCCGCGCGCCGTCCGGGCCGAAGATCTCGTCGTTGCGGCCCCACACGGCGAGCACCGGGACCTCGCTGGTGCGCAGGAATTCGTGCAGCAGTGGGTAGAGCGGACGGTTGTTCCGGTAGTCGCGGAACAAGGCCAGTTGGATCTCGTCGTTGCCCTCGCGGGAGACGAGGGCGAAGTCGTGCTCCCAGGTGTCCGGGCTGACCAGGCTCGGGTCGGGCACGCCGTGCACGTACTGCCAGCGGATGGCCTCGACGCTGAGCGCGGCGCGGACGGCGGGTTCGGTGTCGGGGCCGGGGTTCGCCCCGTAGGCCCAGACGTCGGTCCAGAACGACTCGACGAAACCGTCCTCGTAGCCGTTGCCGTTCTGGGTGACGACGGCGGAGATCCGTTCGGGGTGCTTGAGCGCGAGGCGCCATCCGATGGGGGCGCCGTAGTCCTGGACGTAGAGGGCGTAGCGGTCCAGGCCCAGTTGGTCGAGGAGTCCGGAGGTGAGCTCGGCGAGGGCGTCGAAGGTGTAGGTGAACTCCGCTACGGGCGGGGCGTCGGAGTGCCCGAAGCCGAGATGGTCCGGTGCGATGACGTGGTAGTCGTCGGCCAGCAGCGGGATGAGTTCGCGGAACATGAACGAGCTGGTCGGGTAGCCGTGCAGCAGGACGATCGCGGGGGCGTCGGCGGGGCCGGCCTCGCGGTAGAAGATCTCATGGCCGTCGACTGGGGCGGTCCGGTGGCGCACCGAGCTCATATCTAACCCCTTTACAGGCTTGATGTGGTTAGGTCTCGCCATGCAAGCACCGGCGGGCTAACCTGTCAATGCACTCGATCCGGTTAGAGGGAGAGCGGCAATCGATGGACACGCTGCTGGACCTGCTCAACAGCAGGCCGCTGGTCAACGGCGAGGAACGAGACGCGCTCGCAGATCCGGCCGCAGGCAGACGCTGGGCGCGGGAGCACGGTGGTGACGGCAGCCTCGCGGAACTGGCACTCCTGCGCGAGGCGCGGGACATCCTGCGGGACATCGTGCGTGGAGACAGCTCGCCCGCCGCGCTGAGCCCGCTGCTCGAAGGGGTCCACCAGGTCCCGGAGATCACGTCCGACGGCCTCCAGTGGACCGTCAAGACTCCCCCGCACGCCCGGCTGGCCGTCGAGGTGGTTCTCGCCTGGGCCGCCACCGAGAAGCAACTGCCCGGCCGGCTGCGCCCCTGCGCCAATGACGAGTGCCGGTTGTTCCTGCTCGACCGCAGCCGCGCCAACCGTGCCCGCTGGTGCTCGATGGCGGTCTGCGGCAACCGCGAGAAGGCGCGTCGCCACTACGAGCGCACCCGCTGACTCGCCCCGACGCACCCGCAGGCGACCCCGCAATGTGATTTCCGTCACATGTAGGCAGTGGCGGGACTCCGACTCGTACGCGACAACTGCGTCGGCGCAAGTAGCGCGGCGCATGATTCGATGGGCCGGGGGGAGCTCACTCTCCGTTCGCCTTCGAATCGGGTGCTGCGCGTGCTCCGGTGGCGGTTGGGGCGAAGGGCGGCTCGCTGACGGTTGGGCAGAGCGAGACGCACTGCTTCTGTGGTGCTCGTCGAGGTGGAGCCATGGACGGAAAGCGGTGCCACTTTTCGGTTCACGTCGCGACGGCATTTTTCACTCGTTGTAAAGCGGCGAATCGAACCGCGACGCCAAGCGGTGCCCCTCAGGCTGGGAATCATGAGGCAGATGGGGACCCGTCAAAGGCCATTGTCTTGCAGCGGCTTGACGGGAACACTGTTTTCACACGGAGTCGTCACCGCGTTTTCCCTTTACCGGGAACCGGGGTCGACGCGTGTGGAAGTGAGGTGAAGTCACATGGGTATGAAGATGACAATGACCACCCGCTGTTCGGTCTCCGTGCGCTGGCAGCACGTGCGAGTGGTCATCATCCTCATCGTCCTCGTGTTCCTGATCGTGCTGGGCCACGGAGACGGTGACATGACGTTGGTCGACGCGCTGTTGCCGCGCGTCTGAGGGGCGGGCAGGCCCCTTCCAACGGGGGCGGTTGCCGGGGAACCGGTGACCGCCCCTTCGCTTTGTCAGGCTAGCGCACAAAGTCCGGTCGTTGAAGGGGATTCCGCTCGAATTCTCCGCAGCGTTCTTGGAACTATCCGGTAGGAGCCCCGGCAGGCGTCGATCGTGTACGAATTGAACGCGCTGCCGGGACGAAATCGCCAAGGAACTGTTTGCCTGGCCGGCTTGTGCAGCCGATCAGCTCACGGACAGAACACGGCGGAATTCGGTGCCGCCGTACTCGTCAGGTGAGGCGATGGCGACTCCCCGCGCCTCCACCCACGCGTGGAAACGGTAGGGATCGTCCGCCGTACCGATGCACCACGCCACGCTCCGGCCGGTCAGGGCCAGAGCTCCGAGCGTGGCCAGGGACAACTCCAGGCAGGCTGCGCGTCCGGGGTACCACCGGGCCGCCCGCCGCACCGCCGCGAGAGACGCCGATGCCTGTTCCGGCGTGGCCTCCCGTCGACACCAGGTGCGTGCGGTCCAGCTCACCGCCCGGGAGACCGTTCTCAACGGCAACCGGATCAGCAGCAGGGCGCCGAGGAGTCCCACCAGGCCGAGTGTTGCGGTCACGGCGCCGCGAAGGGAGCGGGCGCCTTCGTCCCGCATCCGTTCGGCGGCCATGGTCATCTGCGCTGCGGCCGGGCGCGTTGTCGCGGTGACGGGCGGGCGCGTTGTTGCGGTGACGGGCGGGACCTCGCCGTGCGACAGACCGTGCCCGTAGGTGCGTTGTCCTGCCGCGGAGGGTGTCCGGTTCGAGGCGTGCGCGGTGAGGAGGCCGAGACCGAGCAGGTCGTCGGCGAGACGGCGGGCGTCCTCGCGGATCCGGTCGTGTGACAGGTCCGGGTAGCGGCTCGCCAGCACCAGCACCGCGGAGTCGAAGCTTCCGCTGCGGTGCCATTCCTCCCAAAGGGCGTGAGCCATGGCGTTCATGGCGAAGCAGTGGCCTGACCGCACGTCGAGCAGCACGCTGCCACCGTGCGGTGAGGTGCTCTCGCGGACGTGCTCGGACACGCTCAGCCGCGTCATGGCCGCTCCCGTCCATGGTCGTCGGCCGTCAGCCACAGGTCCGCGCCGAGCAGGCGGTTGAGTGCCGGGAAGGGGGCGGGCAGACCCGCGGTCGCCCGATCCACCGAGGCGATCACCCGCGAGGGTTCGATGATGCCGAGTTCGGCCAGTGGGGAGCGCAGGAGCCGCGCTTTGATCTGTGTCGCCGAGCGGCGGACGCCTCGGTAGTTCTCGGCCGCGTAGTCGCCCTTGGTCCTGCGCCGCAGTACGGGGTCGGGGACGAGGCCGGTCAGGGCGGCCGCCAACAGCGGCTTGGCGGTGAACGGGTCGATCCGGCGCGGCAACGCAAGACGGGTGCAGGCCCGGACGACCTCGCTGTCCAGGAACGGAGCGTGCGGCCAGATGCCGAACGCGCGGGCTGTGGCCGTGAACTGAGTCTGTACGGCGGCGGAGGCGCGCAGTTCGCACAGGATGGCTCGGGTGCCCGGTGTCGAGGGGGTTGAAGGGGAGGCGGAGCGAGCCGATCGGGCGCTTTCTGCGGCCAGTTCTGCCAGATGCCGACGTGCCCGGCTGGTCAGCCAGGCCGTCTCCGGTCCCGGAGCGGGCCACCAGGCAACCGCGTCGGCCCACTGCGGCGGGTGGTCCAGGGGTTCGTCGAGATGAGAGACGAGTTCGGTCAGCGCCTGATGCAAGGGGGTGCGTGCGAGGCGTCGGGCTCGCAGGATGACGTCCGCGGGTGAGAGGTGCCGTATGCGGGCCAGCGCGCGCCCGTCGCGCAGGAGCCGGCGCAGTCCCGCTGTGCCCGCGATGTCTCCGAGGTAGGAGGGCGGCGCGGCCAGGAGTGCGTCGCCGCCCTCGCCGGTCAGGTGGATGCTGGGTCCGCCGCGCGCGATGTGTTCCAGGCGCAGCCGGTGTCGGGCGCCGATGACTGCCGCCGGGTCGGGCTGGTCGGCACAGCCGTGCCCGGTCAGGCCGCTGTAGGGCAGGGAGTTCTCATCACCCCGGACCACGGCGAGCTGGATCGACGGGGTCTGCTCGACGTAGGCCAGGGCGTGGGCGAGATCTCCGGCGGGGGCACCGGGGTGGTGGTAGACGAAGGCGTCCAGGGGCGGCCGGCTGGTTGCGCGGGCGGCCAGGAAGGCCAGGGACGTGGAGTCCAGGCCGCCGCTGAGGTCCGCGGTGATCCGTGGGGCGCTGTCGGTGCGCAGGGTGACGGCGCGTGTGAGGGCTGACCGCAGGTGGGCCGCGCTGTCCTCCAGCCGTGTGCCGGCATCGGGGGCGAGATCCTCGTAGGTCCAGCGGATACAGCGACCGGAGGGAGCGACTTTCAGGGCCTGGCCGCCGCTGAGTCGGCAGATTCCGTCGTACGCCGTGCGGTCTTCCACCAGTTCGGGCACCGCGGGACAGACGATGTGGGCAGCGAGCGCGGCCGTGTCGGGTCGGTCGGCTGTCGCGACCAGGGCCGCCGCGGTCCTGGCCCGGGTGGACAGGACCGTGTTGTGGCCGTGGCGTCCGTAATAGAGGGGAAACTGCCCCGCCGGGTCGGCGTACGCGGTGAGGTGGCCGTCGTCCTGGACCAGGATGAGCAGGTAGGCGCCGGGCCAGCGGGTCAGGCGTTCCCAGCGGCCGTCCTGCACAGCCCGCCGCAAGTCCTGACGCATGGTCATATCGTCGGCGAGGCATTGGCCGACGGTGGCCAGCCGGACGTGAGCGCACTGCGCGGTCCGGACCTCACCGGGATGCCACGGCCCCCAGGACCACAGCAGGGGTTCGCCCGGCCACAGGGGGGCGGCTCCACGCGGCGCCGGAGCAGGTGCGGGTGTCAGCAGTCCCGCGATGGTGGGCCCGTCGGGAGGGGGAAGGTCAGGAGACGGGCGGCGCAAGTCCGTGGCTGCGGCGGGGGCCGCGGGTCGGGGCATGACGGCGTTCCGGAACTTCAGTAGTAGTACTGGGCGTTGGCATCGGCACTGCCGCTGGGGGAACTGCCCAGCGTCACCTCACGGACATGACCCAGGTCGATCACCATCGGCGGTTCGTAGGCGACCGCTTCCTTCGGGGGCGGCACAGCCCCGCCCGTCCCGGCTTGTCGCGGACATTCGGAAACCTCGTACGGGGACAGGGAAATGGGCTCGTAAGTCATCGGGCCGCCTCGGGTCAGGGACATCAGCTGCCCCGGAAAATGATCAGAACAAACGGTAAAGATGCGTGCGCCGGTCATCCCGGCGTCGTCGGAGCCCCAAAGTGTAGCGATGCCCAAACCCCTCAAGGTGCCGAACCGGCCCGCGATCGCAAGGCTGCGGCCTGGTATTTCCCGCACCTGCTTCCGGATGGCGAAAGAGTTTCCGGCCTCGTCGGCGCGCCCGTTGACGGGGAACTGCCTCATTCGGCCAACGACGCTCACTCATTTGAACGAGCGCGGCGGCGACGGCGGGTCCTCAGCGCCATATCGAAGAAGACGGGCGCTTGCGCGGCGCGTCGGCCATCGGCACGTCTGTCAGTGCCCTGAGGGCTTTAGATAAGCGTTCGAAAGTCGGGTGTTCGAAAGTCAGGAGTCTAGGCGGGCTCGGCTGCGTGCTCCATACCCCGTAGCCCCAGGATCAGGGCGCCCTGCGCTTCGGCCCGGGTGCCCAGTTCGCTGAGGTCGAGAACGAACTTGGAGTCCTCGGCGACCGCACCGGGCAGCGCGAAACGGTGCAAGGACTCCGTGCAGCCGTCCAGCAGCAACGGACTCTGAGCGAGCTGACCGCCGATGACGACGAGGTCGGGGTTGAGCAGATTGCACAACTGGGCCAGGGACTGCCCCAGGCGCCGCCCGGCATCGTGAATCACGCGCATGCAGACCGCGTCCTGCGCCTGGGCGCCTGCGATGACCTGTTCCAGCATCTCCGGTGGGGGCACGCTGTTGCGGGCCCGCGCGGCACGGACCTGTGCGACCAGCGCGTCGGCGCCGATCACTGTCTCCAGGCAGCCGCGCCCACCGCACTGGCAGACCGCGCCGTGCGGGTCCACGGTGAGGTGCCCCAACTCCCCCGCCATGCCGCCGTGACCCCGCAGCACGCTGTTGTGCACGATGATGCCGGCGCCGATGCCCGTCGACGCCTTCACGTAGACCACCGTCTCGGCGTTCTCCCGTGTGCCGTAGGTCTGTTCGGCCAGAGCGCCGAGGTTGGCGTCGTTGTCGATGAGAGCGCGCACGCCCAGCCAGGTGCCCAGGTCATGCGCCGGGTCGTCGCCCACCCGCCAGGGCGGCAGGATCGGCGGGGTGAAGGCGCCGGTACGCGGGTTGATCATCCGGGGTACGGCGATGCCGAGGGAGAACACGTCGGAGGGGCGCTGCCCCGTTCCTTCGATCGCCTCTTCGATCATCTGCTTGACCTCGGGCAAAGCCCGGGACCACCCCCTGCTGACGCCCTCAGAGCTGACCCGCGAGGCCACCTGGTCGAACTCCCTGTCGAGCCTGCGAGCGACCACGGTCATGTGATTGAACCCGAGGTGCACCCCCACGCCGACATCGTCGATAGTGGAGAGACAGACCTTGCCGCGCCCCTTGGCAGCGGGCACGAGACTGGCCCCCGCGAGTTCGCGGACCGCGGCCGACACTGTGGCCTGCGAGAGCAGGGTGCGATGCGCGATGTCGGCCTGGGTGCCGGACTTGATCGCCACGGCGAGAAGGACCCTCCGGCGGTTGGCTGCCCGGGTGGGTCCGGCCGCGGGCAATCGGCCTAAAAGATCGTCCACGTTCGCCATTGGTCCCCCACCCCGTACCCGCACGCGATCCGTATCGCGATTCCATGGATCGAAGAGGGAAATATTACCAGCCGAGCCTTCAATTCGAACCAGCTTTGGCTTCGAATCATTGAGGGGTGGTGGAGTGAACGGTGAGGCTTATGGAGCGCGCTGATCTGCGCCGGTGATCTTTCTGACTGTACGGAATTGGCTGGAAGTGATTGGGGAGGATCGTTGGCGTGGGCGATTTTGGTCAGAATGCCTATCGATTGATCGCTCGGACAAAAGGACGCCTGCGGCCGAGCAGCGCGAACATGAGGCGGTGCAGGCGGGGGGCGCAGGTGACACGCGGCGGAAAGGGGGGCGGCCAAGGGCAGAGCCACAATGCTGGACCCGGTTGCACGCCCACCTTGACGGCCTGACGAAACGCAACAGGTCCAGGTGCAGGTGCACTTGACCATCTGTCCTGCCCTGGCTGTGTTCGCCGAGCCTGTGTGTTCCGTCGCCTGCATGGACACCGGGCTGGAGGGCGAGCGTCTGCCAGAGTGGAACGGATCCGCCCGAGCCGCCGCCGGCCTGCCCGGGCTCAGGCGGGACGCCAGACCGCGCGGGATTCGAGCTCCTCCGAAAGCGGGCCCTGCTCTACGAGTACGGTGCCGTTCAGGAGTCTTCCTCGACGAGGCCGAATCCCGCGGGGAAGCCCTCCAGAAACTCGCGCCGCGATGGGTCCAGCTCCTCCTCGGCCATCGAACGCAGCAGTTCGATCAGCTCCATTCGTTGGACACCCGACAACTGCGTCACCAGGTAGGCGACGCCCTCCAGGGCCTTGACCGCGTCGTCCTGGTTCATCTGCTCGTCCTCGCACCCCTCGATGAACCAGAGGACATCGACCAAAGCCTCCGCCAAGGCACGGGTCAGTGACGGGTACGCAGGCATCGACAGGGTCTCCCATCAGGCGGCTGGCAGGGCGAGATCACCTCAGCACAAGCCACTGACATCGCTGTCGGTGAGGCGACCACGCAAAGGGGGCCCGGGCATCTGTATGGACGTCACCGGGGCCCGGCGGTGGGACGGTGTGGTGTCCTGGCGGATGATGTCAGCGGCCAGGGAAAGGGATTGCCCGGCTCTCGCGCTGGAATCGGCGATAGAAGTCCCCCATCGCTGCAGCGACCGGCGCGTAGCGGACAAGCAATGCCGCGATCCCCGCCGGCACCCCTTCCGGGAGCACCCCTTGGGCGCAGGCGCGCACAAACGCTGCGCGTTGTTCGGGTTGATAGCCGTGCAGAGCGACGGCAAGCCAGTTCACCAGGTGCGTGACGGCGTAGCGCCGGTCGTAGGTGCGGTGCTGGTCGAAGAAGTCGGCCTCGTCCTGGTCGAGGTCGAAGCGAGAGGAGATAGCGAGGCCGTAGTCGGCGAAGAAGAGCCGTCGGCCGTCGGTCAGGATGTTCTGGAAGTGCGCATCGAAGTGCAGCAGCCCGCGGGCGTTCATGAACGAGATACCGGCTTCGAGTTCGCTGTCCACCATGGCGCAGGCCCGCTCGGCCGCGGCGTCATCGGCGTCGACCTGTGCACCCAACCAGTCGTGCAGGTTCTGTGGAATGTACTCCAGGAACAGCATGAGGCTGGCCGAGGACTGCTCAAGGGCCTCGATCCGGCTGCGTACCTCCGCTCCGCCTCCCCAATAGGCGACAGCTCGTTCGACATCGGCCAGTTCCTCAGGAAGTGGTCGGCCCGAATCCGGGAGCACACGCCAGTGGTGCATCAGGGGAAATCCTTCGTAGTCCCCCGCGATCACCCAGTTCGTCGTCATTCCGTGCACGGCCAGCTCTCGCCAGGCTCCGAACCCCGGACCGCCGATACTGCCGACGCCGTAATGACAGAAGACCGGCAGTCCGAACAGATTTGCCGTGGAGTGAACGTTCTCCGGCCGCCGCTCCAGATCAGTCAGGGGTATCTGCTTGACGAAGACCGGGGCTCCGTCGACCTCCAGCAGCAGTGTCTGCCCACCGATGCCCGACCCGACCGGTGTGGCGGCGTCCACGAGGTCGCGCAGTCTGCGATCACTGCATAACGCCAGTGATGTGGACAGGCCGCCGTGGGCGGCCAAGCGGGCACCGTGGGACATGTCGGGGCTGTTCAACTATGCCTCCAGCCGGGCACCTGCCTCTCGTGCACCACTTCAAGAACACCCGGGCAGGAGCTGCCCGCAACCTTCTCACGTCGAGGGCCGGTGATCCGTTGTCGTGGCACGGCGGCTACCACAGCCGCCGAACGACGCGATGATGTCGCGTGCGCGGCTGCGGCTGGCTACATCGTAGCCTGCAAGGCCTCAACCGGGTGCGCCCCGCCCGGTCCAGCGGCTGACGCTCCTCCATCTCCTCCTCGCCCGCCCCCTCGGCGCCCAACCGGCTGACCTGCATGTACAGGGCGCGTGGGCTTGCAACTGCCCGGCCAGCCCGCAGAACACTTCCGTGGTCAGGTCCCGGCGCTGCCTGTTGGGGGGTCGCTCAGCCGCAGGCGTCTGTCAGGGCACGACAAGGCGGGAGGCGAAGGAAACCGCGAGTGCCGGGTCATCGGTCTCCAGCAGGACGCGGCCCCTGTGGCCGTGGCTGGAATGGCGGCCGGCCTCGTGGTCGTCGGCACGGAGTGGTGGGGGCGGTGTATGTTGCAGGAGTAGAGGGCCATTTTCTGGAGGGCAGGCGCTGGTGTCAGGCCGTGCGTGGCCGTCGACGCGGGGCGGAGCGGGCGCAGTGGATGCAGGTGGTCGCCGCAGGACGGATCTCCAGGCGCTCCGGAGCGATCGTCCCGCCGCAGTCCGCGCACTGTCCGTACTCGCCCCGCTCGAGGCGTTCCAGTGCCTGGTCGAGTTCTTCCACGTGCTCGCTCGCCCGGGCCAGCAAGGCGGCCACGTGAGCGCGCTCGAAGGCAGTGCTCGATCCCTCGGGGTCGTGCTCGTCGTCGACCGCGACCAAGGCGTTCGCAGCGACGATCGCGTCGAAGTCGCGGCTCAGCGCGGCCACCCGCGCCAGCGTGCCGGCGCGGTCCGCGTCAAGGCGTGCCCGGACGGCTGCGGAGGAGGACAGGCCGTCGGTACGACCGTCCTGGGATGTTTCAGCCATGGGTGTGCCAACGCCGGACATCGGCCCCGGATTCCCTGGTCGTCGTGGCGCCACCGTCAGCGACGTCGGCTTCACTACGCGCCAGTGCTGTGCCGGGCGGCCTCGGGTTGGGCGACGGCCGCCTACTACGCCGTCGCCCTTGCATTCGCAGGTCGGATGGGGGGCTGTCTCAGGCGGGGATGAGGCCGTGGGGGTCGATGATGTACTTCACGGGCGCTCCCGTGTCGAAGGTCGCGTAGGCGTCGGGTGCCTCGTCGAGGCTGATCACCTTCGTGTTGAGCATCGCGCTCAGATACGGCATGCGGTCCCACAGGATCGCCATCATCAGTTCGCGGTTGTAGTGCATGATCGGCGCCTGCCCGGCGGTGACCCGCGGCGACTTGATCCAGGCCTTGCCGAAGTCGAGCGGGAACGTTCCCTCCTGCTCGGGCTTCGACTTCGCGAGTGGGTCGGGGCCGTAGACGCCGATGACTCCGGTGGCCCCGCCCGCGCGGGTGGCGTCGAGCACCTGGTTGATGGCGTAGGCCGGGTCCATGTTCTCGGCTTCGCCGCCGATGCCATGTGCCTCGGCGCCGACGTAGTCGACTGCGCAGTCGACCATGGGCTCGCCCAGAATTGCCTCGATCTGGTCGGTGAGCGCCGCGTCCTGGCTCAGGTCGATCGTCTCGCAGCCGTTCTTCTTCACCAGTTCCAGGCGGTCCTTGTTGTGGTCGCCGACGATGATGCAGGACGCACCGAGGAGGCGCGCCGCTGCTGCGGCGCAGCGACCGACCGGGCCCGCACCGGCGATGTACACGGTCGAGCCCGGCTTGGCACCGGCCTCCATGAGGCCGTGGAACGCGGTGGGCAGGATGTCCGAGAGCACCGCCAGGTCACGGATCTTCGCCATGGCCTGGTCCTTGTCCGGGAAGCGCAGGAGCTGGAAGTCGGCGTACGGGACGAACAGGTACTCGGCCTGGCCGCCGTCCCAGTCGCCCAGGTTGAAGCCGTAGGCTCCGCAATCCACCTTGGGGTTCGTGGTCTCGCAGACGTCGGTCCGGCGCGCCCTGCAGTTGCGGCATCGGCCGCAGGCGACGTTGAACGGGACGGAGACGAGGTCGCCTTCACTGAGGAACTCGACGTCGGGCCCGACCTCGATGACCTCCCCGGTCATCTCGTGCCCCATCACCATGCCCTGGGGCACCGGGAAGGACCCGCGGTAGATGTGCAGGTCGCTGCCGCAGATGTTGGTGGCGACCATTTTGAGGATGGCTCCGTGCGGGGCCTTCTTCCCGTTCGGCATCTGCAGTTTCGGGAAGTCCAGAGACTCGACGCGCATGTCCTTCGTGCTGTGGAAGGTGACGGCGCGGTTGCTGCTCGCCATGACGATCTCCTTGCTGATCCACGGGGGCTCGGTGGTGGGAGTGCCGGCGATCATTTTGGGGCTTTTGTGACCTCGGCCTTCCCAACTTAGGGCTGCCACCCAACGTGTGCATGTGGAGTGGGATCTTCTATGCGTCCGTTGTCGGCTTCGAGGCATGACCGATGCGGCAGCGGTCGATCTCAGAAGCCCGCGCACGTCAGGCTCGGGTCCGGGTGAGGGGCCCTCGCGAGCACCCCCTCAAGGACGCCGGGCCCGACGGTCCCGCGCGACGCGACCTTGGTCCTCAGCGGCGTCTCCGGGGACCTTCCCGGTGCAGGACGCCCAGGACGACAGCACAGCGCTGTTCGCATCCGGCTTGGCGCCCAGTAGGTGGGACATCACCCGCCGACACATCGGCGCGGGGACTTTGAGCTACGTGACCGACGTCGATGTCGACGCCGGACTGCGTGAGACGGGCGGCGGTCGCGGCTCGGATGTGGGCATCGAGGCCGTCGGCGTGGGAGCCCACGGCTCCGGGGCCCAGCAGTTCTATGACGGCCTGATCCCGAGATCCTCGGCGACGGACCGCCATGGAGAGCACAGCGCCGCGATGCCCCTGTAGGGGCAGGGCGACGGCCTCTGCCGCCGCCGGTGAGGTGGGACCGCCCGGCCCCGGACCGCCGAAGTCGGCTCAGGCGCGCGGCGGAGGTGTCACAGCATCTCCAGTGGCTGCTTGCTCTGCGGCGGCGGGAACGCCCGGTCGAGTTTCGCGAGGTCCTCGGCGGTCAGGTCCACATCCAGAGCCACTCTGTTCTCCTCGACGTGCGCGCGGGAGGACGCCTTCGGGATCGCGATGACATCGTCGTGCCGCAGGACCCAGGCCAGGGCGATCTGCGCGGGCGTCGCGCCGTGGGCGGCGGCAACGTCCCGCAGCGCCGTGTGGCCGAGCAGACGGCCCTGCTCGACCGGCGAGTACGCCATGACGGGGATCGACAGTTCACGGCACCTGGGCAGCAGACTGTGTTCAGGCCCTCGACGGCTGAGGTTGTACAGCACCTGGTCGGTCTGCGGCTTGGCTCCGGGCGGCAGGTCCGCGAGATCATCCACGTCCAGGTTGCTCACTCCCCAGGAGCAGATGGCGCCCTCCCGCACCAGGGACTCGAACGCCTCGACCGTCTCCTCCAGCGGCACGGCTCCACGCCAGTGCAGCAGGTACAGATCGATCCGGTCCGTACGTAGACGACGCAGGCTCCCCTTGCATGCCTCGGCCACTCCACCGGCGTCCGCATGGGAGGGGAGCACCTTGCTGACCAGGAAGACCTCGTCCCGCCGTCCGGCCACCGCCTCGGCCACCACTTCCTCCGCCGCGCCGTCCCCGTACATCTCGGCGGTGTCGATGAGGGTCATCCCGAGGTCCAGCCCAGCGCGCAGGGCCGACACCTCGGCCGTGCGGCGTCCGGGATCCTCCCCCATCCCCCAGGTGCCCTGACCGAGCGCCGCAACCGCAGCCCCGCAAGGAAGGGTGACTGTTCGCGGATCCGCCATGGCTTCCTCCTGGATGTAACGGTAACGGTGGCCAAGACTGCCCACGACCGGCTGCACCGCGATCTTCAGACCGGGGTGGGATCCTCTCAGAAGGGAACGGGATTCTTCTGCGGCACACGCCAAGACGCCCTCCATATGTCCGTGGGTTCATGACATGCCGCCCGATAACCCCGGTCGCCGGCGTCGACCTGTTCGGCGGGGACAGTGTGCACGTCGATGAGGGGGTGCGCGGGCGCCGTGCTGGCATGTCGGCGGCGCGAAGAGCTCACAGGGCTGATCCGCTCCTGAACTACGAGCCGCCCTCCTCGACGCCGCCTGGGAACAACTCATCGAACGCCGTCGACAGTCGCCATTGGGCGACCGAGGACCTCCCCGTCCGCGACGCGATCGGCCGCGTGAGCGACGACTTCCCACTCACCGACCCGGACACCGGATTTTGCGCGAGGACACAGAGGACACAATTGACCTGGCGACGGTAGATGTCGTGGCCGTAGCCGCGGTCGGTCAGCAGAGCCTTTGAACACCGACGCGGGCTGCGATCCGGCCCATGACCGCCAGCAGGTCATGCCCGCAGCGCCGTCTTCAGAAGGAGGCCACTGGGGTACCGAAAAGACTCTCGTCCGGCACGATGCCGAGGCCAGGACCCTGCGGTCGCTTGATGTGGCCGCCCTCGATCCGGATCCCGTTTTCCTGGTCGTAATGGCCTTCGATGTAAGGGGCCGCGACCCAGACGCCTTCGAGCAGCTCGGGTGCCACCGTGGCGCCGACATGGACGCAGGCGGCGGCGAGGATGTCTCCGCCCCAAGCGTCGTCACAGGTGTGCGGCAGGTTGCGAGCTGCGCAGAGGTCGCGGAACGCACGCATCGGGTGCAGCCCGCCGATTCGGGTGACCTTCATGCCGAAGCCGTCGACCAGTCCGGTGCCGGCGGCGGTGATCGCCGTGTTCAGGCTGGTGGCATTCTCGTCCATGTAGAGCGCGTGGCTGATCTGTGGGCGGATCTTCCGCAAGTCCTCGATGGTGTTGCAGGGCTGTTCCAGGATGAAGGGGATGTCGGGGTTCTCCCGGCTGATTCGGAGCGCATCGCGCGTGGCCAACGTGCGGTTGCCATCGACCACCAGGCGCATCCCCGACCCGCGGATGGCCTCCCAGACCTTGCGGATGGTCTCGATGTCTTCCTCGACCGGCCGTCCACCGACCTTGACCTGTAGGCGTGGGTATCCCTCGGCGTGTTTCTCCGCTGCGATGCGGGCGGATTCGTCCGGCGCGCCGACGCCGATGGCGTAGTACGACGGCACGCGATCCGTCACCGCGCCGCCCAGAAGGTCGGACACGCTGATGCCGAGGTGCTTGCCCAGAAGGTCGTGGGCGGCGATGTCGATGGCTGCCTTGGCGTAGGAGTGGCCGTTGAGCAGGCCGTCCATGCGCCGGTGCAACGGTACTGGCATTACCTCGGCGCCGCTCAGTCCCGGTGCCATCTCACTGAGTGCCGCCACGGCCCCGGCGGCGTGGGATTCCGCGTAGGTGGGGCCGAGCGGGCAGGTCTCGCCCCAGCCGACAAGTCCGTTGTCGGCGACCAGCTTGACCAGCGTCGTGGAGAGGGTCCGGATTTCCGCACGGCCTACCTTGTAGGGGCCGTTGCGGACCGGCAGGCCGTACCGATAGATGTGAGTCTCGGCGATCCTCATCGTCTGGCCTCCGGAAGGTGAGCACGAGCCTGCCCGTCGATTTCTTGCTGAGGAGTTCTTCCTGTGCCCGGGCGTTCTTCTCGTATGCGAGGGCAACGAGGCGCGTTGGAAGTCCTCACGCTGCATCGGGTCCGGTGCTGCGCGCGTTGGCGAACGGTGCCGAGTGGGGCATCTCCACCTCCAGTCTGATGCCGCCGGCCTGCTCCCGTCCCGCCTCTCTGCGCGCAGGTTCAGGTGATCGTGCAGCACGTCGTACGGGATGGAGATGCGCCAAACTTCCGCCAAGGGCTGGGTGATGCACGCCGGGGCGAGCTCACCTCCGTGCTCCTCAGCGCCGGCATCGGCGACTCTTCACAGGACACCGCCGTTGTCGCCTCGCCCTACGCCTCCCCCGACCAGGCCGGACCTCGTACGAAGTGTGCCCCCACCGCGATCAGGGCGAGGGCCGCGATGACGCCGCCTCCCGTCATCACCGTAGAAGGCGAGGTGCCATCCACGGTGAGTCCGCCGAGCAGCGCGCCGAGGGAGATCGTCGCCTGGAAGGATGCGGTGAACAGCACGGTGGCCGCTTCCGGAGCGTGCGGGGCCGCCTTGGCGAACCACGTCTGGGAGATGACGGGCACCGCCCCGTACGCGGCGCCCCAGACGATCAGCAGCACTGTCACGCCGATGCTGTGGTGGCCCACGACCGGGAGCAGAAGCGTGGCGGCAGCGATCATGCCTGCGGCCGTCGCGAAGGTGGATCGCGGTCGGCGTGCGACGCCGGCGCCGCCGAGGAAGTTGCCGACCATTCCCGCGGCGCCGAAGACCAGCAGGAGAGCGGTGAGCGAGCCGGAGCTCACACCCGTGACCTGCTGGAGGAAGGGCGTCACGTACGTGTAGGCCCCGAAGTGTGCCAGGACGATGAGAAAGGTGAGCAGGAGCGCGAAGCGGGTGTTCGTGTTGTGGAACATGCTGTGCAGCACACTCAGCCGGGTCGGTCGGAGTGGCGGCAGCGGGGGGACGAGGAGCACGAGCAGGACGAGCACGGCGAGGGCCAGGGCGCCCAGGCCGGCGAATGTCATGCGCCAGCCTGCGAGTTCGCCGATGAAGGTGCCGGCCGGGACGCCCAGTACCGAACCAAGCGGAACGGCACAGAAGATGACGGCTGTGGCCCGGCCGACCGCTTCCGGGGGCACAAGGCGCTCGGCCAGGCCCGCACCGATCGACCAGAAACCGCCGATGACGATCCCGACGACGGCGCGCGAGACCAGGACCAGCCAGTAGTCCTGGGCGGCGGCGGCAAGGAAGTTCGCGACGGCCAGCGCGAACAGGAAGACGCCCAGCATGAGCCGACGGTCGATGCGCGCGGTGGCCACGGTGATCACAGGTGCCGAGATCGCCGCGAGGATCCCCGGCATCGTCATCATCAGCCCGGCCATTCCGTCGGTGACGGTGAAGCTGGAGCCGATCGAGGTGAGAAGCCCGATCGGCAGGATCTCCGTCGTGACGATGGCGAAGATTCCCAGCATCACCACGGCCACGGACATCCATCCGAGCAAGGAGGACCGCAGCGGCAGCCCGGTGCCGCTCGTGCGGCCTGCTGTCGTGGTCGTTGACATCATCTGCTGCTCCGTACTGTGTAAAAACCGCCTGGGCGATCAGTTCACAGGCCGAAGAAGCCGAAATCTGGCGGGTTTCCGACCGGACCCGCAGAGGCTTGGCTGGTGGTGGGCCGTGCATGCGGCGTCACGGAGCACGAGGGGGCTGGCGATGGCGGCTGCGACGCGCTCCGCCGTCGGCACGCCGTTGGCCCGGTGGGTGGTGGCCCGGTGCGTCACGACCTCACTGTCGGCTCTCCCGGTCGCGCAGCCATTGTCCGAACTCGGCGGCGACGATGCGTTCGTCATGCACGCCCGCCGCGTCGTCGGAGGCCAGCCATACGATGGGCGGGCCCATCACCTCGGGGCTCAGGTATCCGTGGCCCTCGGGGACGACGTCCTGGGGCAGCATCCCGGTGACCGTCGCGCCTCCGGGCAGCAGCATGTTGACGGTGACGCCCGTGTCCCGCAGGTCGGCCGCCATGATGCGGGACAGCGCCTCGCTGCCGGCACGCGACGGCCCGTAGGGAACGAAGCCGGCGCGTCGCATGGTCGAGTGGTTCATCGAGATGTTGACGATGCGGCCACCGCCGGATGCCAGCATCCGTGGCGTGATCTCGCGGGCGACCAGGAAGTACCCGGTCAGGTTGGTGTCGATCACCGCGCGGAAGGCGTCGGAGGGGACCTCCCAGAAGCCCTGCGGGTGTGTCATAAAGCGCGGGTTGACCGTGCGCATGCCGATACCGGCGTTGTTCACCAGCATGTCGATGCCCCCGAGCCGCGACCACGTCAGGTCGACGGCCCTGGCCACCGATGACTCGTCGCGCACGTCCATCTCTACGCCGGTCGCCCCCGGCAACCCCGCCGCGACGGACTCCGCACGCTCGCCGGAGCGCCCGGTCAGCGCGACGGAGGCCCCCGCCGCGGCCAGGGCTGAGGCCATGGCGAGTCCGAGTCCGCTCGTCCCGCCGGTCACCAGCACCTTCATCGGATCACCTCTGTCCTGAGAACCGGCCCGGCCGGGTCTCGGTCGCGCTCGCCGCCGCGCACCATGGTTACCCGTTCGCGACCGTGGTGCGCGGTGACAGGGCATGCCTGTGAGCGGAGGCCCGTGCCCGGAACTCTAGGTATTGGAGCGCGCTCGAAGCCAGGCAGCGGCGGCTGTCATGGGCCCGTCCGGGTGACCTGCGCCGAGCCCGCATGATCGCCGCGACGCATGCCCGGCCGCAGGCGGTCAGTCCAGTGCGGGGCCCGCGCCGCGTCCGGTGTGTGCGGGCCGCCCGACCGTGGCGTACCAGACCAGAGCCGCACATATGAAGGCCGTCGCCCCGGAGACCAGTGACCTCGTGAGGGTGTCGCTCCGTGCGCCGGAAACGAGGGCGATGGCCAGTGCCAGCGTCAGAGTGATGACGGGCAGGGCGCGCGGACTCCGCGTGGCGATTGGCGCGGCGGCCGACGGCAGCAGCCAGGTCGCGAGGCCGTAACAGGCACAGGCCAGCAACGTGGCTCCCAGCACTTCGCTGGGCCGGTGACCGCCCATGGTCGCGCTGGCGGCGGCGATGCAGGCGAGCCACAGCACCCCGGCCATGGCGACGTAGGGGCGGATGCGGGAGGACACCACGAGGACGGCGGCGAGAGTCAGCGCGGCGGGGATGGCCGTGTGCCCGCTGGGGAAACCCTGATCCAGAAGGTTTTCGGGCGCGCCCACCAGATCGGGGCGGGGCAGGGTCGATTTGAGCACCTCCTTGCCTCCGGTGGTGACGATGACAACCGCGAGCGCCGCGCACCCCTGCCACCAGCACCGTCGCACCAGGGTGAGAACCACGATGACCGCTAGGCCCACCATGAGGGTGGGCTTGGCACTCAACTCCATCGGCGGCAGGGGTGTCGAGCCGTAGGCCGCTCCGGACAGGGGGTAGATCCATGCCTCTTCGCTCCCCTGTTTGCCGAGACCGAACAGGGCGTTCTCAGCTCGTTGTCCCCACGGGGTGCAGATGGCGAGCAGATAGAGCGTCAGGAATCCCAGGGTGTACAGCAGAGTCGGCATCCACCGTCGTGTCGTACGCGACGGGCTGCGGCCTTCGGGAACCTGCCTCTCCGGCCCCGTCCGGTGCGCGGGCAGGGACGGGGAAGCGTGCTGAGTCATCGTTCTGTGTCTTCCGGTAAGGGGGTCGGTCACGCACGTCTAAGGGGGGTCGGTCACGCACGTCTTGCGGCACGCCGTGGGCCGCCGGGCTCGGTCGGCCCTCCGGGATCCGCTGCTAGTCGGCGAGCGCCCGGTTCTCCCGGCGCTGCGCGGTGATCGCCAGGACCGGCAGCGGTGCGATCAGGAGAAGGAGGACGACCAGGTTCGGAAAGGACTGCATGAAGGCGTCCGGCTGGACGACGATCGCCTGCGTCCGGATGAATGCGACCGCCGCGACGGGGATCAGCCACCGGTAGTCGCCGGTGGCGGCCGTCGCCACCCACGCGGCGATCAGCGCCGCGACTTCGACGACGAACAAGCCGCGTTGGAAGGCCGGGCTGACGGAGATGATGTGCAAGCCCCCGGCCATGAACATGGCGAGCACCACGGGTGCCAGCCAGCGGTACGAGCGGCGTCGCAGACGGCTGGGGCGACAGAGCGCCAGCACGGCGCACGCGGCGCACAGTGCCCCCGAGAGGAGCAGGTCACGGGCCGTTATCGGGGCGCCGAGACCGTAGTAGCTCAGGCCCCTCTTGCCCTCGTCGCCGAAGAGGGTGCGGCCGTGCGACGTGGCACCCGCCCAGATCATGGTCGCCGCGACCGGCAGGGCGATCCAGGGCTTGCCGCGCAGCAGGGCGATCAGGCAGACCAGCGGGAGCAGCCCGTAGGGCAGGAGTCGCGTCGGCCCGGACCCGTCCGCCCACGGGTACCAGCCGGAGAAGCGGAAGGCGACGGCATGTTGTCCGGGGTCGATGTGCAGTGCCCAGTGCCATACGTCCTGCAAGTACGGAACCAGCGCCAGCGCGGCGAGAGCCAGGGCGGCCAGATGGATGCCGTCCAGCCACCACGGCCGGGCCGTGTCGTCGACGACGGCGCGGGCGCGGGCCTGCACGCCCGCGCGCACCAGGGCGGCGACTTCCCGGGGCGGGGGCCAGGAGCGGCCGGGATACGCCTCGGACAGGCAGGCCAGCACCTCCTCCCCCTGCCGGGAACGGTAGGGCTCGGGATAGGCCGCGAGCAGCAGACGATTCATGCCGGGGCCGTTCCGGCACCCCGCGCGTGCCCGATGACGACGGCCGCCGCCTGCTGCATCCGCAGCGCCTCCCGGCTGAGCGCCTCGGTGCCGTCCTCGGTGAGCCGGTAGTAGCGCCGCGCCCGCCCGTCGACGATCTCCTCATGGCCGGCGGCCACGAGCCCGGCCCGCTCCATCCGCTCCAGGGCGCCGTAGAGAGTGCCGACAGCGATCCGGAGCCGCCCGTCGGTGGCCTGCTCGGCGGCCTTGATGATGCCGTAACCGTGCAACGGACCGTTCATGAGCGCAGCGAGGATGAAGTACTGCGGTTCCGTCAGGGGCGGATTCTGTCTGGTCATGCGTCGAGCATATATCGAGCTACGAAATATATCTGCCCCCCGTGCCGCACTGCCGACTCAAGCCGCGATGTCGGATTCGGGTTGGAGTGCGGGGCCGAGCAGCAGGCCCCCGTCCAGGACGAACTCCGAGCCCGTAGCGAAAGACGCGTCCTGCGAGGTGATGAAGAGCAACAGGCGGGTGACGTCAGAGGGTTCGGCTAGGCGGGGGATCGCGAAGGGTTCGGGCGAGTAGAAGTCAGCGATGGGCGGCTGGCCTGCAACGGTGGGTTCGTGGATCAGGGGTGTGGAGACGACGCCGGGGTGGATGGAGTTGACCCGGATGTTGTCCCGCCCCAGCTCCAGCGCGGCCGTCTTGGTCAGCCCGCGCACGGCCCACTTGCTGGCGGTGTAGGGGGCGTAGAAGGCCGTGCCGCCGTGGGCCATGGTCGAGGCGATGTTGACGATGGTTCCACCGCCGCCCCTGCGCATCGACGGAACCACGGCCTTGATGCCGAGGAACTGGCCGGTGACGTTGACGCTGAAAGTCTGCTCCCAGGTGCGGAGTTCGGTGTGTTCGATGGGGGCCGCCGGGTTCTGGACTCCCGCGTTGTTCACCAGGATGGCGACCGGCCCAAAGTGGCCTTCGACTTCTCGCACCAGCGCCGCCCAGCCGTCCTCACTGGTGACGTCCAGGCGGACGGACAGCGCCCGTCGGCCGAGCTCAGCGGCGAGATCGCGCCCGGCGTCGTCGTCGCGGCCGGCAATGACGACGTTCGCCCCCTCGGCGTGGTAGCCCCGCACATGACTGCCGCCCATCCCCCCGGTGCCGCCGGTGACGATGACGGTCTGGCCCTCAAAGCGTTCCATGATGCTTCCTTCAGGCTTGCACAATGGTGAGTCGAGTGGCTCACCTCCCTTCTCACGGTAGAGATAGGCAGAGAGGTGAGTCAAGTGACTCACCTCGGGGCGACGGGCATACTGAGGGCATGACGGCACAGCCCTCCGAATACCACCGGCGCGTGGCAGCGCAGAAGCGGACGTCCATCATCGAGGCAGCGACCAAGCTGTTCCTCGACTCCGGTTACGACGGCACCTCGCTGGCCCGCGTCGCGGCGGCGGCCGGAGTGTCGAGGGCGACTCTGTTCAAGCAGTTCGCCACCAAGGCGGCACTGTTCGAGGCGATCGTCACCGAGTACTGGAAGGTCGACGACGGGGAGGCGCCCCTCCCCGAGCCGGGCAACCTCCGCGCAGGGCTCGAGACCATCGGACGGCGTTACGTGGCCCTTCTCACCCAGCCCGGGATGGCCGCACTCTTCCGTATCGTCATCGCCGAGGTGCCGCGCTTCCCCGAACTCGGCGAGACGCAGTTCAATCTCGGCAAGATGCCCTACTTCGAATCGGTCCGCCGCTACCTGGCAGCGGAGAGCGCCGCTGGTACGGCCCGGCTCGACGACGCGGAGATGGCGGCGACCCAATTCCTGGGGATGATCTCCAACTACGTGTTCTGGCCTCGGATGCTGCTCGCACGCTGGGAGCCCGACGATGCCGGCATCGCCAACGCGGTCGATCAAGCGGTGCTGACCATGGTCGCCCGGTACGGCGTGCCGGAGGCCGACGGCGCCTGAGACATCGGGCTCCGAAGGAACGCGACGAACAACAGGCCTCCTCCGTTCGAGCCGATCCCCATGCCGTGAGGGTCACCGGGCTGTGGGATGAAGACGTAGCCCTCCTCGGCGAGCCGGTCCAAGACATCGCGCGCCGAGTGGATGAAGTAGCCATTGCCGATATCCGGCAGGACGACCTCGCGGATGGACTCACGCTCACCGCGTCCGTGATGTCCTCGCGCCAACGCGCCAACCAGGCTGCTGAGTACGGGAGATCCATGGTCCGGATCATTCCACTCCGCGCTGGGGGCGAAGTCGAGGGTGTCGGGGGCGGCCGGTGACGACCTCGTGCGCGATCTCGCGCAACGGGCGCCCGTCTGTCCAGGTGTTCATGTACGGGGTGAGGCGGACGGCAGAAGTACCGGCGGTGGCAGGGGTCAGTGGCTCCCTCGAAGCTGCTCGCGGGCCGATCTCCGTCGCCGTCGTCGCATTGTGGATCTGCGGGGACAGCTCAAGTGGGCCCTGCGTCCATCCGCTGGCGCAGCAGGCCCGCGGCGGTTTGGGCCTGGGCGTTCAGTTCGGCGGCGGAGTCCAGTGCCTGACGCGCCGAGTCGTAGTCGCCCTGGTCGGCCTGGTGCTGGGCCACCAGCAGGTTCGCGGCTGCCAGGGCGTACCCGGCGGCAGCGGTGGGGCCGAGGCCGATGTGGCGGTCGTCGGCGCGTGGCTGCCCGGGCGTCTTGGCGGTGTCGAGGTAGCGGCTGATGTCGTAGGCGGTGCGCTGCAGCCGCCGGACCAGGACGGCGCGGCGCAGTTCCAGGGTGGGGGTCTGGGCGTGCCAGCCGCGTTGCAGATCGGCCAGGCCCTGCGGTTCGAGGGCGGCCGGGTTGAGGCGGGCGGTGGCCTCGAGTTCCGCGACGGCCAGCAGGGCCCCGGTCAGTTCCAAGGCGTCGTCCTCACCGGCGCCGTGCGGCCGCCGCTGCGGATCGACGCTCGCGGTACTGCCGAGGACGTCCAGGGCGGCCACCAACTGCAGTACGGTGACCGGCCGGTTGCTCGCGACACCCATGATCTGCCCCCTGTCGCGCTGGTGGCATACGGCTTCCGCCTCGCCCGGCAGCACTCGCCACGTCCTCGTCCTGCCGCGTCGAGGTGGTGGGGCGATGGGTGGGACCGCCGAGGAGCGGGGTCCGGGCTCCCCGGCGGCGCGGCGGGCGACGCGCAAGGCATGCCGGCCGCGTCAAGTCCGGGCTGGCGGACCTGGTGTGGCCTCCGCTGCCTTCCAGTACAGCGCGTGCCGCCGGGGGTGGGCAAGGCACTGTAGGCGCAGAGTCGTTTGCGCAGGTGGCTTCTGCCCGCACTGCGCCCCGGCGTACGCGCAGGGAGTGAGTGGCCCGAGTAGCTGGCGTGCAGGGTTCGGGCGTGGGGGCGGCGTGGCACTGCCGTCGGAGCAGGCCGGTCTCCGGCATCGAGGGGGGTGCGGGGCACCCAGGGAAGGGCCGTCCTGGAGAGGGGCGTCGGCGACGCGGCAATCTGGCGGCACGCACCCCGACCGGGGCGCGGCACCGCGACCCGACCGTGGTGAGAGCGCCACCGGCTCGATCTCGCTCGACGCCCCGGCCGGACCGCCCGTGGCGGACGTCATGCCTGGCAGCCCCACCGGGCGGCGAGTCAGTCGCCCGGCCCTGTGGCCGCTCCGCCCGGCGAAGGAGAAGGGACCCACCTGACATGACCGACAGCATCCCCGCCGATGCCCACGACCGGCTTCTCGCCCGTCTGAGCGAGCTGGAGGACCAGCAGGCGCTGCGCACTCTGATGCTCCAGGCGTGGCGCGCTCTCGACCTCAAGGACTGGGACACCTGGATCAGTTGCTGGTCCGAGGACGCGGTGTTCGAGTTCGAGCCGTGGGGCACCCTGCGCGGCCGGGAGACCATCCTGGAGCGCGTACGGGAGGCCGAGTCCGGATATCCCGCGATGCAGCACCACATCCTCAACATGCACTTCGAGGTGACGGGCGACCGGGCGCGGGGGTACGGCTTCATGTGGTTCCTCGCCGTCCAGCACGCCGAACGGCCTGACGACCACTTCGCCATGGGCGGCCCGTACGCCTGGAGCTACCAGCGCGGCGCCGACGGGTGGCGCCTCACCGAGCTGCGGCTCGGGGTGAGTTGGACCGACGGGCAGGACGAGTCGATGGTGCCCCCGCGCTGACGTCCGCCCGCCGGGGAGGGGACGTACCGTTCGGCCAGTCCGGGGCCTCGTGGCCGGGGGCCGCCTGGACGACGATGACCGGCAGGCCGGGGCCTGGATGAAGTGATGGGTCGGCGTGCGGTGGATCGAGCCGCCGAGAAGCTGGTGCCAGAAGGTGCCCTCGGGTTCGCTGTCAGCAGCGTGAAGGTGCGGGTTGGTTGTTCAGACGGTCGGGATGATGCCGCCGTCGACCCGGAACTGCGCTCCGGTGAGCCACTTGGCACGGCCGGAGGCGAGGAAGGCGATCATTTCGGCGACGTCCTCGGGGTCGCCGGGACGGCCCATGGGAACGTCCAGGTGGTCCACGATCTGCTGGGTCACCTGTTCGTTCGTCACGCCCTGCTGCTCGGCCATGTGCGTCAGATGGGCGGCGGCTCCTTCGGTGACGACGAAGCCGGGCAGGACGCAGACCACACGCACCCCGTGCCTGCCTACTTCGGTGGCCAGTTCGCGGCTGTAGGTGTTGAGCGCTGCCTTGGCCGCGGCGTAGGAAGCCTCGGAGCGCTGGGGCAGCCGGCTGGCGATCGAGGAGATGTGGACGACGACGCCCGAGCGGCGCTCGACCATCCCGGGCACCAGGGCCCGGTCCAGGCGTACGGCACTGAGAAGGTTCATCTCCAGGTCCGCGAGCCAGGACGCATCCGACCGGCTCAGGGTCGGCGCCGGCGGACTCGCGGCGCCCGCGTTGTTCACGAGGACGTCCACCCCGCCCACCTCGTCGATGACGCGGCGTCCGAGCTCGGCCACGCCGTCCTCGGACGACAGGTCCGCCGCGATGAATGTGGCCCCGTTGTCTTCCGCCGGTCGGCTGCGCGAGGCGGTCAGCACGGTCGCTCCCGCCGCGACGAAGCGGCTGGCCGTCGCCCGGCCCAGCCCGCGGCTACCGCCGGTGACCAGTACGCGCAGGCCGTTCAGGCTCTCGTCGACATCCGGCATGGCAGACTCCTCCGTAAGATGAACCCGACTCCGGAAACCGTAGCACTCAAACGGAGTCCGGTTCAGGTTATGGAGGTCACCTTGCCGACAACCCGCCCGATGCGCGCCGACGCACGCCGCAACCGTGAGGCGTTGCTGGCCGCGGCCCGCCAGACGTTCCTCGACGGCGACGGCGACGCACACGTGGAGGACATCGCCCGCACGGCAGGGGTCGCCGTGGGCACGCTCTACCGCCACTTCGAGACCCGCGAGGCACTGATCGAGGAGGTCTGGCGCTCCGAGGTCGACGAGCTGTGCGCCTCCGCCGACGACCTGATCGACCAGCACGCACCTGACGAGGCGCTCCGGCGCTTCCTGCTGCTGCTCGTGGACCATGCCGCCGTGGGCAAGGGAATGTCCGTCGCGCTGGAGAGCATCATGGCCACCGACTCGCCGGTCTTCGACGACGCCCGCAGCCGCATGGCCGACGCCCTCACCCGTCTCCTCGATGCCGGCAGCGCGGCGGGGACGTTGCGTGGCGACGTCACCGGATCCACCCTGCTGCGGGCCTTGGGAGGCGTGTGCAGCCTTCGGGCAACCGGCGGATGGATCGACGAGGCCCGACAGATCGCCGGTCTCCTGCTCGACGGGTTGCGTCATGGGGCGACACACAGCTGACGGGGCCTTGCGCCACCGACCTCCGGTGCGGTGCAGCCCGGACAGCTCCACCGCACCGGAGGTCTCCGCCGTGATGCGGCCCCGGCGTATATCAGCGACGCTCGTCATCAATGCATCAATACATCAGTACGTCGATACAGCTACGGGCTGCCGGACGGTCGCCGGCTCCCTACTGCGCACTGGCGGCCGGGCGCACCACGATCTCGTTGACGTCGACCTCGGCGGGCTGGGAGACGGCGAAGCCGATCGCGTCGGCGATCGCGGACGCCGGAACAGCCACCGAGCGGTACGTCTTCATGTCCTCGCGCGCACGCGGGTCGGAGATGGAGTCGGCGAGCTCGGACTCGGTGACGCCCGGGGAGACCACGGTGACCCGGATGTCCCCGGCCGACTCCTGGCGCAGCCCCTCGGACAGGGCGCGTACGGCGAACTTGGTGGCGCAGTAGACGGCGGCCGTCGGCACCACCTCGAAGGCGCCGACCGAAGCGACGTTCACGATGTGGCCGCCGCCCTGCTCCCGCATGACCGGCAGGGTGGCCGCGATGCCGTGCAGCACCCCGCGGACGTTCACGTCGAGCATCCGGTTCCATTCGTCCACCCTCAGCTCCGACAGCGGCGAGAGCGGCATCACTCCGGCGTTGTTGACGATCACGTCCACCCGTCCCCAGCGCTCGATCGCGGCCGATACGAAGTCCCGTACGTCGGCCGCGTCGGTGACGTCGAGCCGCCGGAAGTCGGCGGTGCCTCCGTCGGCGGCGATCCGGCCGGCCAGTTTCTCCAGGCGCTCGGTGCGGCGTGCGCCCATGAGCACGCGGTGGCCGTCGGCGGCGAGGCGCAGGGCCGTCGCCTCACCGATCCCGCTGCTCGCGCCGGTCACCAGGACGACCTTGGCGGTCTGGGTCATGACGATGTCCTTCCGGTGAATGGATGATTGCGCAGTCGACCGACTGCGCAACCGAGTCTGTGCGGGGTGGCCGGCACCGGACCAGGACGGTCGTTGCCTGGGTACGGCACACCCAGGCAAATCGACGGACGGCCGCCTACGCTGTACGGCATGGACGAGAACCACTTGGGTGACTTCCTGCGTGCCCGCCGGGCCGGCCTCACCCCACGGGACGTGGACATGGTCAGCCACGGGACGCGCAGGGTCGCCGGACTGCGCCGGGAGGAGGTCGCGGTCCTCGCCGGGGTGAACGCCGACTACTACACCCGCCTGGAACAAGGCCGCGAACGCAACCCCTCCCCCCAGGTCCTGGACGCCCTCGCCCGCGCCCTGCGGCTGGACGACGACGCCCGTACGCACCTGTTCCGGCTGGCCGGCGGTGCACCCGGTGCGGAACGCTCCGTCCACACGGCGGCCGGGGTGAGTCCCGCGCTGCGCCAGTTGATGGACGGCTATCCGCACACCCCGGCGTTCGTCCTGGGCCGCACGCTGGACGTCCTCGCCACCAACGCCCTGGCCGACGCGCTCTTCACTCCGTTCGACCCGGCGGACAACCTGGCCCGCATGATCTTCCTCGACCCCGCGGGCCGGCATTTCTATGCGGACTGGGAGCGGGCGGCCCAGGCCGCCGTGGCCAACCTGCGCGAGGGCGCCGGCCACGACCCTGACAGCCCGGAACTGCGCCGACTGGTCGCCGAACTGACCGAACACAGCGCGGAGTTCGACCGTCTGTGGAACGCCCACGGCGTGCGCGGCAAGAGCCGGGACGCCAAGAACCTGAACCACCCCGAGGTCGGTCCGCTCGCCCTCACCTATCAGGCCTTCGACGTGCGCGACGCCCCAGGTCAGCAGCTCGTCATCTACCACGCCGAACCGGGCAGCCCGAGCGCCCGGGCCCTCGGCCTCCTCGGCTCCCTGCACGCCACCCGACGCCGCGCGGAGGCCGGGCCGCCTTCGCACTGGTAGGTCGTCGGGCTTTGGCTCGACGGTGGCGGACACGGCGAACAGAAACTGGCTGCGGCTTCCAGCCGAACTCCTTTGGTTCAGACCATTGCTCTCGGGTCCCTCTGTGCAGGAAGCTGCTCCCCAAGCACCGGAACATCACGACCGGAGCGCTCGCCACCGGACAGGAAGGCAGCAACACACCCATGCGCAAAACGATCTCGGCCCTGAGCTTGACCGGACTGCTGGCCGCAACCGCCCTGCTGCTCGCCCCGTCCGCCCAGGCCACCGGTTTCACCTACGTCGGCATGTACCCGAGCGCCGCCGCCTGCGACGCGGCGGGCAAGGCCTATGTGGCCAACGGTCAGGCGGTCAGCTACTTCTGTGACGTCGCCCCCACCACGGCCCGCCTGTCCATCTGGTCCTGACCGGCCTCACCACCGCAGCAATGGCACCCGGCGCCGAACCGGCCCGTCGGACCGTTGCGCGGCGAGCCTCTACAGCGACCGCCCCGAGGGAGAAAGCACCGTCCGGCACGTCTGCCAGGCATCCGGACTCAACCAGGTCCGTACGCGACTGAACAGGGCGAGCAGTTCGGAGCCATGGCTGTCGCGGAAGCCGGGGTTGATGGCAGCCAGGTCGAGTTCATTGGCTGCCGTCAGCTCCGTGAAGTCCCGACGTTCCTGCAGCCCGGGGAGGTAGGAGCGGCCGGTGAACCGGTCGCGCAGGGCAGCGTCGCTCCGGTGCAGAGTGGGGTAGGAGGCGGCGCGGTCGCAGGAGGCGTACAGGTACACCAGCGCCTCGGCCTCCGGCCCTATCACGGACGTGAGGTCCCCTCGGCACTCAACGGGTCCCAGGGCGGTCGGGAAACCGTCCGTCCCGTAGAACGCGTGGCAGAGACCGGCCAGGTGCAGGGCCGGGCGGGCCCTCCACTCGGCGAGGCGGGACGCAACCCGCTGAAGATGGTCATAGAGCGTGCCGCCAGGATGGGCGACGCCTTCAGCGCCGCGCTGACGCAGCAACAGCAGAGCCCTGTCGGTGTCGGCCGTCGAAGCAGGCGCGGCGCTCGTCAGTTCCTCCCGGCCGTCCGTCATTCCGCCACCTCCCGGATGCGTCTGTGCCCACCTCTGCCGAGGGTCTGCCGTCCCGGTATCCGCGTCAATCCCGAGGGGTGTCGCCACTCCCCCGGGACACGCTGCGAACACTGCGGTGATCAGCGTCGGCCACGCGGCGGTCGCCGCCGTTGCGCTGCTGCCAGAACCTGTAGACCGCGGTGGCGTCCTCACGTGCCTCGTGGCGCATCGGCAGGCGGCGCTCGTCCCAGTTCTTGGCGAACTCGCTGTAGAAAGTGGCGAGTTCGAAGTACTTGCGGTCGTCCACGTAGTGGGGCTCGTAGGCCTCGCGGGTGGTGAGGAAGACGACCTCGTCCGGGGAGCAGTAGTAGAGCGAGCCCAGACACATGGGGCAGGGGTGGGCGAGGACGTAGACGGTGGTGCCGGTCAGGTGCTCGGTGCCCAGCCTGGTGCACGCTTCGCGGATGGCGAGGATCTCGGCGTGGGCGGTCGGGTCGTTGGTCTGGGCGACCTTGTTAGGGGACTCGGCGAGGATCTCGCCGTCCTTGACGATGACGGTCGCGAAGGGGCGGCCACCTTCGGCGACGTTCTGCCGGGCGAGGTCGATGGTGCGTTGTGCGAAGTCCATGGCGGTCCTCCAAGGGAGAAGGGGTGGCCGTGTCGATACGGCACGGACGGCGGGCAGGGGCGGGCACGTGAATGGAAGGACGTCGGGCCCGTCCCGGCCTCGGGGGTGTGCTGTCCGGCAGGGCGCCTCAGAAGGGCTTGGTCGGCAGGTACTTGCCGTCGAGCGTGATGACGGCGCGCTCGCCGCCCTCCGGGTCGGCGACCTTCTTCACGTCGAGCCTGAAGTTGATCGCGGAGATGATGCCGTCGCCGAACTGCTCGTGGACGAGGGCCTTGAGGGTGGTGCCGTAGACCTGGAGCATCTCGTAGAAGCGGTAGATCGTCGGGTCGGTCGGGATGCCGCCGGGGATCGAGCCGCGGGTGGGAATGGTCTGCAGCAGCATCACCGCGTCGTCGTCCAGGCCCAGGAGTTCGGCGACCGCCCGGGCGGACTCCTCGGGCAGGGCGTGCTGACCGAGGACGGCGGCGGTGACGAACGCGACCGACAGACCGGCGGCGTCGGCGATCTGCTGCCAGGACAGGTCGCGGCGGATCTTGGCCTCGACCGCGGCGGTCGCGAGCTGCTGACGGGCGGTGTTGTCGAACTGGGCGTGCACCATGAGAGGTGGTTCCTTTCCAATGGGTGCCGCTCCCGTGAGCCGGGGCGGGCAGGGTCGTGGGCAGTCGGGCGAGGGGCGCCGGTCTGGTCAGGCCGCCAGGGCCGGGGCCGCGTCGTGGAGTTCCTCGACGGTGCCGGTGGGGATGTCGAAGACCCAGCCGTGGAGTCGTACGGTGCCTTCGGCCAGGGCGCGGGCCACCGAAGGGTGGGTGGCCAGGTTCGTCATCTGGGCGGCGACGTTGTGCCGTACCAGGGCGGCGACCTTGTCCTCGCCCTCCGAGAGGGTGAGAGCGCGGGCCCGGGAGGCGTCCGCGTGGCGCAGCCAGGCGGCGACGGCGGGGGCGCCGGTCAGGTCGTGGCCTTCGGCGAGGGCGGTCATCGCGCCGCAGGCGGAGTGCCCGCAGACGATGATGTCCTGCACTCCCAGGACGGCGACCGCGTACTCGATGCTGGCGGCCACCCCGTCGGCGGCCGGGGTGTGGGCGGGGACGAGGTTGCCCGCGGTGCGGATGACGAACAGTTCGCCGGGGCCGGACTGGGTGATCAGTTCGGGGACGACGCGGGCGTCGGAGCAGCCGATGAACAGCGTGCCGGGCTGGTGGGTGGTGGCCAGGCGGGCGTAGAGCCCGGCCTCGGCGGGGAAGACCTCCCGCTGGAAGCGGTCGATTCCCTGGGCGAGATGACGCATGACCCGTACTCCCTTCGATCGGGTGTGCCGGTGGGGGCCGACGTCATTCACTGTGCATGACCTGCGGCTATAGCGTCCAAGACGCAATACGACTAGTAGCTATCGATGACATCTATAGTGTGGGGAATGAAGCCGGAACTGCGTCATCTGCGCTACTTTCTCGCCGTCGCCGAGCACGCCAACTTCACCCGCGCCGCCGAAGAGCTGCGAATTTCCCAGCCCACGCTGTCCCAGCAGATCCGGCAACTGGAGAAGGCGCTCGGCGTCCAACTCCTCGACCGCGCCGGCCGCACCGTCCGCCTCACCGACGCCGGGGCCGCCTACGCCCACTACGCCCAGCGGGCCCTTCGGGACCTCGCGGCCGGAGAACGCGCGGTCCTGGACGTCCAGGACCTTTCCCGCGGGCATCTGCGCCTCGCCGTCACCCCCACCTTCACCGCCTACCTCACCGGCCCCGTGATCTCCGGCTTCCACACCCGCCACCCCGGCATCAGCCTGGACGTGCGCGAGATGTCCCAGGACCGCATCGAGGCCGACCTGCTCGCCGACCGGCTCGACCTCGGCATCGCCTTCACCGGCGCCCATCTGCCGGGCATCGAGGCCACCGCACTGTTCACCGAGTCCCTAAGCCTCGTCGTCGGCCCCCACCACCCCGACGCCGGCGCGCCCGGGCCGCTGCCCGTCAGCGACCTCGATGAACGCCAACTCGCACTGCTCAGCAGCGACTTCGCCACCCGTCGGCACATCGATCAGCACTTCGCCGAGCACCACGTGAAGCCGCGCATCGCTCTGGAGGCCAACTCCATCAGCGCCCTCACCGAGATCGTGGCACGCACCCCGCTGGCCACCGTCCTGCCCGACGCGATCACCCACGCGCACCCCAGCCTGACCCCCATCCCCCTCGCCCCCGCACTCCCCTCCCGCACCGTCACGCTCCTGCGCCGCGACAGCACCTACCAGAGCGCCGCGGCCCGCGCCTTCACCCAGCAGGTCGTCCACTGGGCACGGGCTCTGGGGTGAGGCCGGACGCAGAGGTCGGGCGTGGTGCGGGCGCCGGACCGGTTCCGGGGCCGCGGCTCAGCCATAAACTCAAGCCTGGCGGCGCGCGGTCAGGGCGCGCTCGGCCTCGCTCATCATCTGCCGGACGACGTCCGCGGCGGGCCGGATGTCGTGGACGAGGCCGACGCCCTGCCCCATCAGCCAGGGCATCTCCTCCCAGTCGGCTTCGGTGGCCGGGGTCGGCGGCAGCACGTTGAACTTGCGCAGTACGGTTCGCTCGCCCTGGAAGAGAGTGGTTCCGACCTGTTCGAGTCCGTCCCGGTCGGCGGGGACCTCGTCGAGGCGGTGGTCCCATTCCCGTACTACGCGGTCGCGCTGCACCCGCATCGGATTGAACCGCGGCCACTCGGGACCGAAGACCCCGCTGCGTACCGTGTCCTGCCCCTGCGCGGCGATCAGCCGCCGGTGGTGCTCCGCGTGTACGTGTGCTTCGTGCGAGGCGACGAGCCGGGTGCCCACCCATACGCCGTCGGCGCCCAGGCACAGGGCCGCGGCGACCTGGCGTCCGTCGGTGATCCCGCCCGCCGCGAGGACCAGCGCGCGCTCCCCCACGGCGTCCACCACGGCGGGCACGTTGACCATGGTGGGCAGTCCGCCGTAGTTGTGCCCGCCCGCCTCCCAGCCCTGTGCGACGACGGCCTCGACCCCGTCCTCGACCGCCCGCCCGGCCGCGTCGGCGGAGCCGACCTGCTCCCACACCGACACCCCCGCCGCACGCAACTGAGCGATCTGGTCGGCCGGCGGATGACCCCAGTGGTAGGAGACGACCGGTACGCGCTCCTCGGCGCAGACGCGGACGTGCTCGGTGTTGTCGAAGTACGTGATCAGGTTGATGTGGAACGGGGCGCCGCCCGCGCCCTTGCGGACCTCATGGATTACCTGCCGCAGTGCCTCCGGGGGCATCAGCGCGGCCCCCACGCCGCCGATGCCGCCCGCACCGGATACGGCCACGGCCAGCTCGGAGGTACCGCCCGCGAAGGCCATCCCGGCGCAGACGAACGGGTACCGCACCTCGAACCGGTCGGTGAGGCGGGTGCTCAGCACACTCATGTCGGCTCCCCCTTTGGTGAGCACGGTCGTTACGGGTGGGCGCGCAGCAGATCGGCGGCACGCTCGGCCACTGCGTACACGGTGGCCACGGTGTTCGCCGACGGAATGGACGGGAAGACGGAGGCGTCCGCGACCCGCAGCCCCTCGATCCCGTGGACGCGCAGGTCGCGGCCGACGACCGCGTACGGGTCCTCGCCCATCCGGCAGGTGCCCACCGGGTGGCAGTAGGAGGCCAGGGTCCGGCACAGGTACGCGCGGATCGCCTCGTCGTCGTCCGTACCCGGGCCCGGGAGCGCTTCGGCACCGCGCCACCGGGAGAGGGCGGGCGCCGCGCCGATCTCGCGGAGCAGCCGTACTCCGGCCACGACCGCCGCCAGGTCCCGCTCATCGGCGTAGAAGTCGGGATCGAGCCGGGGCGGCGTGTCCGGTGTGGCGCTCGCGAGGCGTACGGTGCCGCGGCTGCGCGGGCACATCAGCGCGACGCTGAGGGTGTAGCCGTTGCCGGGCCCCTTGATGGAGGGCAGATGCGTGGGCGCGTCGACGAACAGCACTTGCAGGTCCGGCGCGTCCAGAGCTGGGTCGCTGCGCACCAGGCCGATGGCTTCGCCCAGGTTGCTGCTGTGCGGTGCCACGACCGGGCGGGCCCCGCTGAAGACGACACTGGCGATCGGATGATCGTGCAGCGCGCGGCCCACTCCCGGTGCGTCGAGGACGGTCTCGACGCCCACGTCCGTCAGGTGGGCGCGCGGGCCGATGCCGGACAGCAGCAGCAACTGGGCGGAGCCGATGGTGCCGGCCGCAAGGACGACCTCGCCCACGCAGTGCGCGCTCACCGTCTCGCCCGCTGTCCGGTACTCCACACCGTGGCAGCGCCCGTGCGTGAGGTGCAGGCGATGCACCAGGGCGTCGGTGACGACGGTCAGGTTGGGGCGGTGCAGCGCGGAAGTGAGGTAGGCGTCGGCGGCGGTCTGCCGTCGGCCGTGCACGATGTTGAGATCGGCGAGCCCGAAGCCCTCTTCCAGCCCGCCGCTGACGTCGGCGGCGCGGGCGTGTCCGGTCTGCGCGGCCGCTTCCAGGCAGGCTTCGATCACCGGATGGGCGGGCGCGGCCGGGCCGACCGTGAGCGGGCCGCCGATCCCGCGCAGCGCCCGGTCACGGCCCGGGGCGTTCTCGCTGCGCTTGAAGTACGGCAGAAGGTCGTCGAACCCCCAGCCTTTGGCCCCCTCCGCCGCCCAGCGGTCGTAGCCGGAGCGGTGACCGCGGGCGAAGACCATGGCGTTTATCGCCGACGAGCCGCCCAGGCCGCGGCCTCGGGGCAGAAGGGTGGAGGTCCCCGTGGCCGCCTGCTCCACGGTGAACTCCCCCCAGCACGCCGGGGATTGCAGCAGACTCGGCCACCGGGCGGGCACGCTCTGGTCCGGCAGCGAGCCCGAGCTGCCGGCCTCGATCAGCAGGACGCGCGTATCGGCGTCCTCGGAGAGCCGGGCGGCCAGTACACAGCCGGCGGTGCCCGCGCCGACCACGATGAACTCGAATTCGGCCACGGTGGTCCCCTGCCTCGTCTGCGTCCTCATCGACTCAAGCCCTTGGCCGTCGCCTACGACTGGTACGGGGGTGACGCGCGCCCGGCGATCTGTGCCGTGCCGTGCGTTCACCTTCGCCGGTGCCGCTGCCGCGTCGGTATTGTCCTGCGGGCCGGGGCCGGCGGGAGGCGCGCGAATCGGCCATCTCCGCGGGCCCACCCCATCCCGGCGTCCGCCGTTCGCCGCCGCAGGAGAGGTACGTGCGTCAGCGCAGGGGCCGGAAGGCGGCACGGATCTCCTGGGAGAACAGGGCCGGCTGTTCCCAGGCGGCGAAGTGGCCGCCCCGGTCGACCTCGTTCCAGTGGATGAGGTTGCCGTAGGCCCGCTCGCCCCAACTGCGCGGCGCGGGGTAGATCTCGCCCGGGAACACCGTGACCGCGACGGGGACAGTGGGGATGTCGACGGCGTCGAAGGGGCCACCGCCGCCGCGCGCCGCCTCCCAGTACAGCCGCGAGGACGACGCGCCGGTGTTGGTCAGCCAATACAGGGAGATCGCGTCGAGCATCTCGTCGTAGGTGAGGACCTTCTCGGGTTCACCGCCGCTGTCGGTCCACTCGGCAAACTTGTCGTAGTTGAACGCGGCGAGCCCGAGCGGGGAGTCGGCCAGCGAGTAGCCGATCGTCTGCGGGCTCTGGTTCATCATCGCCGCGTATCCGTAGCCGTCACGGTAGAAGTGCAGCAGCCGCTCGTAGGCGGTCTTCTCGCGCGGCGACAGCCCCGGGGGTGCGGGGTCGTAGTTGCGCAGGTGGCGGATGATGTCCGGGGGCACGGTGCCGGGCATGTTGACGTGAATGCCGAGCAGGCCCTTGGCGTGCTGTATCGCGAGCTGGTGCGAGATGGTCGCGCCCCAGTCGCCGCCCTGGGAGACGTACCTGCGGTAGCCGAGCCGCAGCATGAGCGTGTGGAAGGCGCGCGCCGTCCGGGCGGGGTTCCAGCCCGGCGCGGTCGGTTTGGCCGAGAAGCCGTAGCCCGGCAGGGTCGGCAGCACCAGGTGGAAGGCGTCCTCGGCCCGTCCTCCGTGAGCGGTGGGATCGGTCAGGGGGCCGATCACCTTCAGCATCTCGAAGATCGAGCCGGGCCAGCCGTGGGTCATGAGCAGCGGCAGGGCGTCGGGGTGCGGGGAGCGGATGTGGGCGAACTGGATGTCCAGGCCGTCCAGTTCGGTGATGAACTGCGGCAACGCGTTGAGTCTGGCCTCGCCCTTGCGCCAGTCGTAGTCGGAGCCCCAGTACGCGATGAGGGGGCGGAGCTTGGCCAGCTGGACGCCCTGACTGCGGTCGTCGACGGTCTCTCGCTCCGGCCAGCGCGCCTCCCGCAGTCGGCGGCGCAACGCGGTCAGCTCCCTCTGCGGGACCCGGATGCGGAAGCGGCGCACACCGTCGGGGTGTGCCCCCGGCGCGGTCGACGGGGCGGACCGCTCGTCCGGCGTCGCACCGCGTGCCCGGCGGGGGAAGCCGAACTGGGCGGCCATGGCTCCGCCGGCCGCGAGCCCGAGCAACCGCCGTCGGCCTGTGCCGATGTGACCGGTGTTCTCCTGCGCGCTCATCGAGGACTCCTTCTCCGGTGCCGGAGCAGACGCGTGCGAGGTCCGTTTCGTGGGGCTGGGGCCCACGGTAGGGCTGCGGCTGCCGCTCGGTGAGTGCCTTGTCGGCCGTCCGCCCGCCGGCACGCACATGGGCGGCGGGCTCGTCACCGGCTCGTAGTGGCGGAGGGTGGGGACGCCGGTGGGCGCGGGTGTTGTGCGGGCTCAGTCGGCTCGTTTCAGCCTGCTCAGCGCGTCTCCGAGACGCAGCTCGGTGTCGCCCCGGATCTGCAGGCCCTGTTCGAACAGTTCCGCGATGCGCTGCTGGGCTGTCTCGCCGCGCACCAGTTGCTGGAAGAGTGCGGCGTCGGCGCGTACGGCGGGGACCGAGGGGAGGCTGATGTCATTGACGGTGGCTTTGGCCGCGATCAACGCATCACGGGGAAAGCCGCTGATGCGGGCCGCCAGGGCGGCGACGAACGCGTCCAGTTCGGCGTCGGGCACCGCTCGGTTGATCCAGCCGTAGCGTTCGGCGAGGTCCGCGTCGAAGTCGGCCGCCGTCACGACGGCCTCCAGCGCCCGGCCCCGGCCCAGCAGCCGGGTCAGATGCTGCAACGCGCCCGCCCCGGGCGGTGCACCGATACCGACCTCGGGCTGGCCCAGCACGGCGTTCTCCCGGGAGGCGAACCGCATGTCACAGGCGAGCAGGAACTCGCTGCCCGCCCCGCGGGCGCGGCCGCGCACCTTGGCGATGGTGACGGCCGGGGTACGGCTCAGCCGGTGGAACACCATCCCCAAGGAGGCATCGCCCGGCCCGCCGCCCTTGCCGGCTTCCGCGGTGTACTCGGCGACCCGGGTCAGGTCGACGTGCGGGAGGAAGAAGTCCGGGTCCGCGCTGTCGAAGACCACCACGCGCGACGCGTCCGGCCGGGCGAGCTCCGCCAGCAGCGTCACAAGGTCGCGCACGAACTCGGGACCGGTGAGATTGATCGGCGGGGCGTCGAAGGTCACGGACAGGACCCCGCCGTCCGGCCGGACACGGAAGGTTTCGTACGAGGCCATCGCATGCTCCTCCTCCACGTCCGAACCTAAGAGGCATGCGCGCCGACCGCCTCTGACGATCGGCGTAGAACGGCTCGGTGGCCGGCCGGCGGAGTTATCGTCGATGATGTACGTGTGACTCACCGCATCAGCGCTCTGATCTCCGCCTTCGGCGTCCTCGTCAGCCTGACGCTGCTCGTCGGCGCCGTTCGGGAATACCGCTCCGGGGCGTCGGTCCTCTGGCTCCTGGCCGGCGTCGTGATCTTCCTCGGCGCTTTGTACGCGCTCGTGCGGGAGGCCCGGCGGCTCCGCACCGGACCGACCGCCTGACAGCGGCGCCATCGCTGCAACCGGGCTGAGAGAGTTGGGAACCAGACCGTCCCAACTCCCCTCCGCAATAAGCGACTTCAGCAGTAGCGTGACCGGTGACGATCCTGCCCTTCCCACACGTTGGGGGAGCCATGCAGCACACCCGGGAACTCATCGACAGCGTCGGCAGCCGTCTCTCCGTCGACAGCGATGTCCTGGCCCGCACCGTCCACGCACTCAGCGCCTGCGCGCAAGCCAGCAGCGCCTGCGCGGCCGGGATGCTCGCGGACAAGGACGCCGATTCGCTGCGCGAGGCGATCACCCAGAACCTCGACTGCGCCGACGTCACTCACACCACGGTCCAATTGCTGCTGCGCGGAGACGACGCCCAGCGCCCGCTGATCGGCGCGCAGCTCGCCGCGTGTCTCATCGCCTGCCGGGAGGCCCGCGACGTGTGCGGGCGACACGCCGCCCACCGCGAGCACTGCCGCCTGTGCGCCGAAGCCGCCGGCCAGGCCACCGAAGCCTGCGAGAACCTGGGCGCGGCACTACGCCCCTGACCTATCACGGCCCGATCCGACACCGCGGGCGCCCGAGTGCCGGTTAGTTCGCCCTGCGCTTCGTCAAGGCTGCGCGGGCCTCCGCGACCCGCGCGGGAAGAACTCCCCTCACCCCGTCATCGTCTACAGTACAGTAGACCGTCTACAGGGTTGTAGTCACCAGCGCCTCAGCCCCTGCTCCGCCATCCGACAAGGGCGAAGGATCCGCCGATGACCACACCCCTGGCAGTACCTCTGTCGTCACAGCTCGCCGTGAATGTGCTGGACGCCTCCTCTCTCCTGACCGCGTTCGGGGTCCTCGGCGTCGGCGTGGTGATGTTCGCCGAGACAGGGCTGCTGATCGGGTTCTTCCTGCCCGGCGACTCGCTGCTGTTCACCGCGGGGCTGCTGTGCACCGGAGGAAGAGGTCCGGGCCACGGCGCGCATCTCACCCTGGGACCGTTGCTCGTCGCGGCCGCCGTGGGTGCGGTCGCGGGCGCGCAGTGCGGGTATCTGCTCGGGCGCCGGGCGGGCGGCGCGCTGCTGGCACGCAGCCGGTCGGCGCGCCTCGCCGAGGGTGCGAAGCGCGCGGAGGAATTCCTCGCGCGGTACGGGCACGCGAAGGCGATCGTCCTCGCACGGTTCGTGCCGGTGGTGCGTACGGTGCTCAACCCGCTGGCCGGAGCGTTGGGCGTGCCCGTGCGCACGTTCACCCTCTGGCAGGTGGCGGGTGGTCTGGTGTGGAGCCTCGGGCTGACCCTTGCCGGTTACGCGCTCGGCTCCTCGATCCCGAACGTGGACCGGTATCTGCTGCCGTTGGTCGGCGTGATCGTCGTGGTGTCCCTCGTTCCGGTCGCCCTCGAAGTGCTGCGCTCGCGGCGGGCGGCCGACGCGAACTAGGCCCGCGGATGATGCCTCGTACGCTGCTCTCTCTCGACGGTGCCTCGATCGATGCTCCGCGGACCGCGACGTGACGACCCGCGACGCGCACGTGCTGTGCCGACTCGATGGACGGCCGCGCTGTGGGCACGCGTCCCCAATGAACCGCGACGGAGGATGGAGGGCGCCGATCCGAAAGTCGGCGACGAACCTCGGCTGGCGGGCCGAAAGTCGCGTCACCTCTGACCGCCCGCAGGTATCGGGGCATATCGGCCGAAATATAGCCTCAGGGACATGGCCGGACACATCCACCGTCGAGGCAGACGACGCGCCCTCGCGCTGTTCCTCCTCGCACCCCTCGTCGGCGAGTTCTTGCTCGGCAACACGCCGCTCACCAACCCGCTCGCGCTGCTGCTGTTCGCCCCCATGTACGGCGGCGGCGCGCTGCTCATTCGCGAGGCGGCCCGCCGTGCTCGGCGGGGGTGGCCGACGATGATCGTGCTCGCTGCGGCGTACGCCCTCCTGGAGGAGGGGCCCGTCGACATGATGCTGTTCAATCGTGGTTACGGCGGCTTCGACCTCGGCGCGGCCTATGCGGGCACCATGCTGCCGGGACTGGGCACGAGCCTGCAGATGCTGCAGGACGTGCTGACGATGCACACGGTGTGGAGCATCTGCGTTCCCATCGCCCTCGTCGAAGCCTTCGACGCCGCGTCCGAGCCCCGCCCGTGGCTGAGCCGCCGGGGGACGGCCCTTGTCGCCACGATCTTCGTGCTGGGCACCGCGCTGCTGTGCGCCTTCCAGGTCGCGGGCACCGGGTTCGTCGCCTCGCCCGCCCAACTGGCCTGGTCGTCCGCGGTGATCGTCGCCCTCGGCGTCGGTGCGTTCTTCGTGGGCCGGTCCCCTGCCCCAGTGCGCGGCGCACGCGCGCCCCGCCCGCGCACCGTGGCCCTGGCCGCGTTCATGGTGACCAGCCTGTACTGGGCCCGCGACCTCTTGCCCGAACGCTTCCCGGGGTGGCTGCTGTGCGTGGCGTGGTTCGTGCTGGTCGGTGTGTGCGCGGCGGGGTACGCGCATTGGGCGCGCGGCCGCCATTGGAGCCCCCTCCACCGGCTGGCCCTCGCCGGTGGCGCTCTGCTCACGTACGTATGGGCCGGTTTTGTGCACGGCCTCAGCATGGGGACGCCACTTCCGGTCGCCGGGGCCGGCAGTGTCCTGCTCGGCGCGGGGGCCGTGTGGCTGCTGCGGAGGGCCTGGCGGGCAGCGGCAGGTGCCGGGGTCAGTGGTGGGGCAGAGCCCGGGCGAGGGAGGTGAGGGCCTTCAGGGCGTCGGGGCCCGCGGGGGCGAGGACGACGCTGGTGGCACCTGCCGTGTGGCGGGCGTGGATGGCCTGACGGGCTTGGTCGGGGGTGCCGGTGATGCTCAGCTGCCGGACCCAGGCATCGGGCAGGGTGGCGGCGAAGTGTCCGGCGTCGGCGCAGGCGGCGCGGTGTTCGCGCAGTTCGTCGGCGAAGGGCAGGGGCGCGATGTGGGCGGCCCAGTCCGGTTCGCCGATGTCCTTCAGGGCGCCGCGGGCGCGGGCGAGGGCGGCGCTCTCGTCGTCGTCGACGGCTGCCGCGTCGTAGGTGACGATGTACGGCTCGCGCGTGCGTGAAGTGCGGTCCGGGGCGATGGTGTGCAGGTGGTGGAGGGAGGCGGTGATGTAGACGGGGGCGGCGGGTTCGGCCAGCAGGAGCCCGTCGGCGACCTCCCCCGCGATGGCCTGCGACTTCGGGCCGCGCACACCCAGGACGACCTGCGGCACGATGTCGGGGATCTCGGTGAGGACGACGCCTTCGCTTTGCACGTAGCGGCCGTTGGCGGGGCCGGGCTCGCCGCGCAGGAGCAGTCGCAGCCCGGTGGTGTACTCCTTGATCAGGGTGAGGGGGCTGGCGGGCCAGGCCCCTGCCTGTCGCATCCAGACGGGCATGCCGTGGCCGATGCCCGCGATGAGGCGGCCGGGGAACAACTGGGCGAGGGTGGCCAGTTCCATCGCGGCGAAGGCGACGTTGCGGGCACCGGCGGGCATGATCCCGATGCCGACGGTGAGGCGCTCGGTGACGGCCAGCACGGCGGCCGCCTGGGCGATGCCTCCGCGCCAGCCGAGATCCTCGACCACCCACACCTGGTCGAAGCCCAGTTCCTCGGCGCGCCGCGCGTAGGGCAGCACCTCGTGCGCGGGCAGGTCGCGGGGGAGCATGACCCCGACGCGGCCGCCGTCCGGGGCGGGGCTGGTCTCGGGGATGGTCGGCATCGAGGACTCCTTGTGCGGATCGGCGGATCGGTGGATCGGCGGGGCGTACGCGTCGACGGGGACGGGGCCCGGCCGGTGTGGTGCGGGACAGGGGCCTGCGCAGTGCGAGGGTCAGGGTCCGCACCGCGCAGGCGGTCAGTGGTCGCTGCGCGCAGGCTGGGACGGCCGGCCGCTTGCCACAGGCTCCGTGGCGTGGCTTGCTCCGGTGCGCAGGATCCCGGCGGCGGCCGCGGTGGCCGCGCACAGCAGTGTCAGCAGGACGAAGGTGTGGTTGAGGGCGACGAGGTGGGTCGACCAGCCGATGACGGCGGGGCCGGCGAGCATGCCGACGTAGCCGAGTCCGGCGACGCGGGAGACGTTGGCGCCGGCCGCCGCCGGGTCGGCGTGTCCGGCCGCGCTGAACAGTTGCGGGACACAGCCCGACAGGCCGAGCCCGAACAGTGCCCAGCCGGTGAACGCCGCCCACATCCACGGGCCCAGCGCCACGAGCGTGATGCCGACGGCGGCCATGGCCGCGCCCTGGCGCAGGATCGCCATCGATCCGAACCGGACCACCAGCCGGTCGGCGAGCAGCCGGCCGATCGTCATGGCCGCGGCGAAGGTGCCGTAGGCGAACGCGGCCGTACCGGCGGGCGCGTCCAGGACGTCCTTGAGGTGCAGGGCGCTCCAGTCGTTGGCGGCGCCCTCGCACAGCATGACCATCAGCGCCAGCACGGCCAGCAGCCAGACCCGCCTGTTCGTGCCGCGCGGCTCGGCCGCGTCCGACTCCACGGTCTTCCGTACGGGGTTCTCGTCGCCGTCGGTGCTGTCGACGGCGGGGGTGGCGGGCAACAGGGCGCGCGCTGCCGCGAGAGCGGTCATGATGCTCATCGCCCCCATGGCGGCCATGGACGCGGCCGGGTGCAGACCCGCGCTCGCCGCGCCCGCCCCGATCAGCGAGGCCAGGACCCCGCCGACGGAGAACGTGGCATGGAACCCCGACATCACCGGCCGCCCGTAGGCCTTCTCCACGTGCACGGCGTGGGCGTTCATGCTCACGTCCAGGCAGCCGTTGCAGAAGCCGAAGACCAGCAGCGCCCCGCCCAGTACCCAGGGATCGCGGGCGAGACCGGGCAGGGCCAGGGCCGCGGCGCACAGGACACCGCTGGCCGGGACCACGATCCGCGAACCCAGGCGGTCCGTCAGCGGACCGGCGACCTGCATGCCGGCGAAAGCCCCGAGCCCGAGCAGCACCAGCAGTCCGCCGAGGGTGGCGTGGCTGATGCCCACGCGGTCCTCGATCGCGGGGATGTGCACCACCCAGGCGCCCATCAAGGTGCCGCAGAGGACGAAGTAGACGTAGGTCGCCACGCGGGCGGCTCGGAGCGAACGTTCCATGCCGCTCACCGTAACGAACATCAGTCGTGTTTGAAAGCAGCCTTAGCGAACATCTTGGTTGTTTGTTTCGGTGTGGTGTTGAATCGCGGTATGAGCAACGCAGACCGGCACGGGCTGATCGCGAAGGCCGTCAGGGACTCCGGCGGGGCCAGCGTCCAGGAGCTGGCCGAATTGACCGGTGCCTCCGAGATGACCATCCGGCGCGACCTCGACATCCTCGCCGCCCAGGGCGTCCTCGAGCGCGTCCGCGGCGGCGCCCGCACCCTGCTGCTGCGCGGCGAGGAGCCCCCCTTCGCCCTGCGCGCCCACGAGGCCGTCGACGCCAAGCAGCGCATCGCCGCCAAGATCAGCACACTCGTCGCCGACGGGGAGAGCATCCTGCTCGACAGCGGCACCACCTGCCTGGAGGTCGCCCGCCTGCTGCGCGGGCGGCACGTCACGGTCATGCCCCTGTCCCTGCAGGCCATCCACGTGCTCAGCGAGACGCCCGGACCGGCCACGCTCGTCGTGCCCGGCGGCCAGCCCCGCGCCGCCGAGGGCGCCCTCACCGGCCCGCTCACCCTCGCCTCCCTGGCCGCGCTGCGTTTCGACACCGCGATCATCGGCTGCTGCGGCCTCACCGCCACCGACGGCGTGACCGCCTACGACCTCGACGACGCCGCCGTCAAGAAGGCCGCCATCGCCTCCGCCCGCCGCGTCATCGTCGCCGCCGACGCCGGCAAGCTCGGCCACACCGCCTACGCCCACGTGGCGCCCCCCGCACTCCTGCACACCCTCGTCACCGACGCCGCCACGCCCACCGACGAGATCACCGCACTGCAGGACGCCGGCGTCACCGTCACCACCGTCTGACCCGCGGCCCCGCGCCGGGCGCTTCGGCTCACGACCTCGGCTGTGAACGCTCAGACTCCGTCGCGGGGCCGGGCCGGTCACTGGGCCGTTCCGGCCGCCCAGTTCACTCCCCCGGTCCCCGCATGCCCGCAAGCCCGCACAGATCCGACATCGCGGAGGCGGCGTTCAGCCGTTGATGGCAGCGACGACCTTGTCGTAGTCGCCGCGCGCCTCGGCGTAGCGCTGGAACTTCACGCGTTCGACCTGGATCTCCTTGGCGTCGGGCTCGGCCTCGATCAGCCCCATCACCTCCGTGATGTACTCGTCGAGGGGCATCGCCTGCTCGTTGTCCTCGTGCCCGGGGAGCAGCGCGGTGCGGACCGCCGGCGGCACCAGCTCTACGACCTTCACCGAGGTGCCGTCCAGTTGCAGCCGGATGGACTCGCTGAGCATGTGGATCGCGGCCTTCGTGGCGTTGTAGCTCGGCGTGATCTTGAGCGGTGCGAAGGCGAGGCCCGAGGAGACGGTCATGATCGTGGCCTCCGGCCGTGTCTGGAGGTGCTCGACGAACGCGGCGATGAGCCGGATCGGGCCGAGCACGTTCGTGACCACCGTGGCCTCGGCGGTGGCGAGGAACGACGCCGGGTCGCGCCAGTCCTCGGCGTGCATGACGCCGGCCATCGTGACCAGGACGTTGAGGTCCGGGTGGTCGGCGAGGACCTGCTTCGCGGCGGAGGCGATGCTCGCCGCGTCCGTGGTGTCGATCCGTACGGTGTGGATGCCGGGGTGCTCGGCCGCGATCCGTTCCAGCAGCTCGGCGCGCCGCCCGCCGACGATCACGGTGTTGCCCGCGTCGTGCAGCCGCACGGCGAGGGCGAGGCCGATGCCGCTGGTGGAACCGGGAATGAAGATGGTGTTTCCGGAGATGTTCATGGGCCCATCGTCACCGGCCCTCCGCCACGGGTGCAGAGATCGCTTATCGGGGGATCGGCAATCCCTGGTTCCCCCACCTGCGGCGGGAGACAATCGCCGGCATGGACCGTGCAGCACTGGCCGACTTCCTGCGCCGCCGCCGCGAGGCGCTCCAGCCCGAGGACATCGGGCTGCCCGCCGGTGCGCGTCGGCGCGCCCGGGGTCTGCGGCGTGAGGAGGTCGCCTCCCTCGCCGTGATGTCGACCGACTACTACACGCGACTTGAGCAGCAGCGTGGGCCGCAGCCGAGCGAGCACATGCTGGCCTCGATCGCGCGGGCGCTGCGGTTGACGGACGACGAGCGCACCTACCTGTACCGGATCGCCGGACACAACGCGCCGGTGTCGCTGTCGGCCTCGCCGCATGTCGCCCCCGCGCTGCTGCGGGTCCTCGACCGTCTCGACGACACCCCGGCGCTCGTCCTGAGCGACCTGGGCGAGACGCTGGTGCAGAACAGGATGGCCGCCGCCCTGTTCGGGGACGCATCGCACCGCACCGGGCTCGCTCGCAGCGCGGTCTACCGATGGTTCACCGACCCCACTGAACGGCTCGTCTACCCCGAGTCCGACCGCGACCGGCAGAGCCGCGCCCAAGTCGCGAACCTCCGCGCCGCCCACGGGCTGCGCGGCCCGCGCTCGCGGGCGGGCGACCTCGTGCGGGCCTTGCGTAAGGCGAGCGAGGAGTTCGCCGAACTGTGGGAGCAGCACGAGGTGGCGCAGCGCTTCGAGGACCACAAGACGCTCCTCCACCCCGAACTGGGCGCACTTGAGCTGGACTGCCAGGCGCTGTTCACCGAGGACCAGTCCCAGACGCTGCTCGTGCTCACCGCTTCCCCGCGCACCGAGAGCCACGAGAAGCTGCAACTGCTCGCCGTGCTGGGCCTGGACCGCTTCGCCGAAGCGGAACGGTAGACATCACCGCAGCGGTCGGTCGAGGCACAGGTCCGGCCCGCCTCCAGATGTTCTGTGGAGCCCGCGGAGAGCGCGGTCTGCCTCATGGACGGCGACCGCGAGCCGCACCGCGTTCCCGGATCTCGGCCGCAGCGGCCTCGACGATGCACAGACGGGTCGCCGCCCCCTTGCCGAGCTGATCCCCTGCCCGGCGACCGGTGGTGCGACCGAGCGGGCGCGTGTGTCACCGCGTAAGAGCAAGACGCGGCAGCGCGGCGGACGTTGGCGGAAGTGAGCATCTTTGAGCAGCCCGAAACGGCAGGTCGAGCGGGCGGCCTCCGCACAATGGAACGACGAGGTCCGGTGACGGCCAGGCGGTCCTGACGGCCGGGCGCTCGCGGGCACTGCCACGCCGTTCGCCGTGGCACGTTTCTCGTCGGCCCGACAACCGCTCCGTCGAAGGTGTTCCATGCGCATTCTGTTCTCGGGTACTCCGGCCTACGGCCATCTGCTGCCGCTGCTGCCCCTGGAGAGGGCCGCCCGCCGGGCCGGTCACACCACCGCGTTCCTCACGCACCCGTCCCTCGCGTCCGTGGTGGCGCCCGCCCCCGTCATCGCGGCGGGCGCCCCACTGGACGTCACGCTGGCCGAGTTCCAGAAGCGGACCGGGAAGGACGCCACCGCCGACATGTCCCCGGCGACAGCGGGCGAGTTCTTCGGTGGAACCCGCTTCGACCTCGGTGCCGACCAAGCCCTCGCGGCAGCCCACGCCTTCGCTCCCAACCTGGTGGTCGCGGAAACCGCGGACTTCCTCGGCCCGCTGGTCGCCGCGGAGCTGCGGGTGAGGTGGGCTTCCCACGGTGTGGGCATCGCGCTGGAGGCGCCCTTGGCCGAGGCGATGTGGTCGACGGCCGAGGCGCGCGCCGCCGCGCGGAACATCGTCCTGACGCGGCCCTTCGCGTCGATCGACCCCTGGCCCGCCTGTCTGCAACGCGATGACTGGGAGCCGCCCGCGGACCGTGTCACGATCCGGCCCGAGGCGTACGGGTCCGAGACGGGATCGGAGTGGCGGCAGCCGTCCTTCCCGGGCCGCGAGCATCTGCCCCGGGTCCTGGTGACGCTGGGCACGCTCGTCGACGACTCCGACGCTCTCGTGAAGATCGTCGCGTCGCTCGCCGGCCAGGAGGTGAACGTGGTGGTCGCCCTTCCGCCGTCGGCCGAGGGGAAGACGCTGCCCGTGGAGGGCGCCGGCGTCCATGTGACCGGCTTCGTGCCCATGGGTCTTCTGCTCCAGGGCGTGGACGCGGTCGTCTCCTCCGGCGGCGCCGGCACGGTGCTGTCCGTTCTCGGCGCCGGGCTGCCGATGGTGATCTGGCCCATGGGCCTCGACAAGCCCCTGAACGCGGAGCGGACCGCCGCCCTCGGCGCCGCGGAGGTCATCGGCGCGGCGGACGAAACCGATGCGGCCGTGGCGCGAGTCCTTGACCAGCCGTCCTACCGGACCGCCGCCCAGGTGGCGGCGGGACACATCGCCGCCATGAACCCGGCCGAGGACGTCCTCACCCTGCTGACCGGACGACAGGCCCGCTGACCCGTCCGCCGAGCGGGCAGGACACCCCCTCCCCCATGGCCGACCGACCATGGCCGACCGACGCAAGGACGCACCGTGTACTACGCAGTGAGGCAGCACGTCTTCGGGCCCCCGGAGACGCTGGTGTACGAAGAGATCGATCCGCCCTCGCCCGGACCCGGCGAGGTCCGTCTCGCCGTGACAGCGGCAGGTGTGCACCTCATGGACACCGTGCTGCGCGCGGGGAGGGACATGGGGATGGCCTTGCCCCGCCTTCCGATGACGCCGGGCCGGGAGGCCGCCGGTGTCGTGGACGCCGTTGGCGCCGGGGTCGACGAGGGCTGGCTCGGCGTCCGGGTGGTGGCCTACCTGGGGCACGAGCGCAGTGGCGGCTACGCGACGCATGCCGTGGCTTCCGCGGACGCCCTGCACCGTGTCCCGGCCGGTGTCGACGACGCCACCGCGGTCACCATGATCGGAACGGGGCGCACCGTGGTCGGCGTACTCGAACAGGTGGCGTTGTCGGCCGAGGACGTCGTCGTGGTGACCGCCGCGGCCGGCGGGATGGGAACGCTGCTCGTGCAGGCGGCGCGGCATGCGGGCGCCAGGGTGATCGGCCTGGCCGGTGGTCGGCCCAAGACGCAGGCGGTGCTGGAGGAGGGCGCCGACGGTGCCGTGGACTACACCCTGGCCGGCTGGGAGCGACGCCTTATCGAGGTGCTCGGGGGCGGACGGGCCACCGTCGTCTTCGACGGCGTGGGCGGCAGCCTCGGCCGGGGCGCCGCCGAGTCGCTGGGGCCAGGGGGCAGGCACGTGTACTTCGGCTGGGCGTCCGACGAGGGGCACTTCACCACGTTCACCGAGGCGGAGCTGGACACGTACGGCATCACGTCGCGCATGGTGGTGGGGCCCTCCCTCTTCGCCCTGCCCGGTGGCGTCCGCCGGCTGGAGGAGACCGCCCTCGCCCGTGCGGCCGAGGGCATGTTCCGTCCCCTCGTGCAGTTCTTCCCCCTTTCCCGCGCCGCCGAGGCCCATCTGGCGCTGGAGAGCCGGGCCACCATGGGCAAGGTGGTGCTGCGACCGGAGGCCGACAGCCGTCCGTGACCCGCGCTCATCACCCGCGCGTATCAGGGGGCGAGCAGCGGCTGCCCCGTCCGCTCGTGCTGCCACAGCGTCTCCTCGATGCGTGCGGTCGCTGTCGTCAGGTGCCGTCGATAGGTGCTGTACGGCATGTTCAACCGCCGCGCCGCCGCCTCCTGGGTCGGCGCCCCCTCCAGGAAGGCGAGGGTGGCGACCTGGTGCGCCTTGTCGCCGCCGCGCCCGGTGACCAGGCCGGCGACGGCGTTGGACAGCACCTCCCGCAGCGTCATGCCGTGGTCGACGACGACGTGGCTACGGCTGAGCGGGTTCGCTTCAAGGGCCCGCGGTCGCCGCAGGTCGCGCAAGGCCGAGCGGACGGCGGCGGCGAACTCCGGCCGGGTCATCACCGTCGGGGACGGCGCGGGACCAGAGGGCCGGTTCGTGGCGTCGGGGCGTGTGGCGTCGGATCCGAAGTCGTCGTCCGCGCCGGTCAGGAGCGTCCGCTGCTTCTCGGCCAGCCAGTCCCTGGGCGCTATCTCGCGCCAGTCGTGAGCGAAGATCCGGTAGGCGTGTCCACCGACCATGACAGGCCGGTCCAGGGGCGCCATGTCGCAGAAGCTCATGTGGGCGTCCCAGAACCCGTCGTCGCGCAGCACGATGAACGACCATGCCAGGCCGGAGTCCCGGAGGAGTTCACCCAGCATGCGCCAGAGCATCAGGTCCATGACCGGCGAGGGCCGCTGGTAGTGGCGCGGGTACACGTGGAAGCGACCGAGGACCATGTGTTGGCCAGGTGCGAGCGGGCCGTGCGCGCTCACGTGCTCCCACGCCGCCGCGGCGACCGGATCGTCCTCGCGACCCTGGAAGGGGTCCGGACGCAACCAGGCAGAGAAGGCCGCCGCGCTCGTCGCACCGCGCAAACGCTGCACGCGGAAGTCCTGCGGCCGGTTCCTGAGCCAGTAGCGGACCGGACCGACCGCGTCGGGGCCTTCGGCCCGTTCGGCGAGCGCGAGGACATCAGCCTCGTCCGAGGGATCGTACGGATGGTCCTCGACCAGCCCCGGGGTGTACCACGCATGGCTCTGTGCCATATGGCCCGCGCCCCGGTAGAGGAACTGCAGGGAGCCCACGTCGTGGAGGAGCCTGCCGGGTGAGGCGGCGCCGATGCGTTCCAGCAGGTGGCGGTGGAGGCGTCGGTAGAGCTGGTCGAACCGCTCGGGGTCGCGCCACCTCAGGTCGGCCGCGAGCGCCTCCCGGACGACGTCGTGCGGGAAGACGCCCTCGGAGCACTGGTCGACGAAGGGTTGTTCGCGCACCCACGCGAAGAGTTCCGGCGCCTCGTCACCGACCACGGCGCGCAGCAGTTCCTCGGTGGTCACATGCGCCTGTGCGCAGACTTCCAGGGCGAGCCGGTGCCGGGGCCCGGGCAACTCCCCCAGAACGCCGCGGAGCAGCGGCGCGACGACCTCGGGGGCGGGGTCCCACCGCTGGGAGGCGGGCAGGTCGTGCCCGGCGGACGCGTGAGCGGCCAGCACCAGGGCGAGTGGATGACCGGAGGCGAACGCGAGCAGCGGACCGCGCCGCGCGGGATCGACCCCGCGCCTGTCCAGGAAGGTCTCCGCCTCGTCCGCGCTGAGGTCGCCGAGGGCGATCACCCTGAGGACGTCCGCCCAGCCCGGGTCCGCCGACCACCTCGCGTCCGGCGCATGCCGCCCCGCCACGACGACCAGGAGGTCGGCGGGCAGCCCCGGCAGGAACTCGTCGCGCAGCCAGGTCTCCAGGCTCTGGCAGTACTCGAAGGTGTCGATGAGCAGCAGCGCCCGCGGGGTCCGCACGGCCGTCTCGGCGGCCTTCTCGAACGCCTCGGGAGCGGCCGGCACCATCCGTCCGTCGATGTGGACGACCGTACGGCCGACAGCGGCGGCCTCCTTGGCGTACTGCCGCATGAGCGCCGACTTGCCGATGCCGCCGGGACCGTGCACGTACAGCACGGACGGTGCGTCGGGTCCGCCCGCGAGCGCGTCACGCAGCAGACGCAACTCGGCTTCCCTGCCGACGAACACGCGGTCCCTCGCCCCCTCGATCCGGTCGGCGATACTGCCCCGCGGCGCTCCCATCACATGCCCCTCACACCTGGCGGACACCGCCGCCCCACTCGCTGCGTCCCCTCGGACGAACTGTGATCCGGGAAAGGGTAACCAGGCCCGTTGCGCCGCGACGCGGAGGGACAGTCCTGTTCAACTCGTTACGGGCCACATCCGGAACACGGAACACCGGCACCGCCTGCTGCGTTGGCCGTCATTGTCGATCTACGAGGAGGAACTGTCATGCCTGCGATTCTTCGGCCCCGCGCGCTGCGCCCCGGTGACCTGGTGGTCGTCACGGCGCCCTCGGGTCAGCTCGCGGCGGGTGAGGAACCCCTGCTGGCCCGCGGGGTGGCGATGCTGGAGCGGATGGGCTTCCGGGTACGGGTCAGCCCGATGGTCGACCCGGCACGGAACCGCTGGTGGGCATCGGGCACACCGGCGGAGCAGGCCGAGGAGCTCAATGGACTCCTCCGGGATCCGGAGGTGCGGGCCGTCGTCGCACACACCGGCGGGCAGGCGACCATCGGCTACCTCGACCTGATCGATCTGGACGCGATCCGGGCCGACCCGAAACCGATCATCGGCTACAGCGACATCTCGTTGCTGCACATGGCGTTGCACGCCAGGACCGGTCTCGTCGGCCTCCACGCCGACATCGCCACCCACGGATTCGGCGGCGACTGGTACACGCTGGGCGACGAGGCCCGCCGCGCCGAACTCGTCGACCTCTACACCCGCGTGCTGACCAAAGCCGAGGCGCCGGGCGAGCTGCCGGCGAGGGAAGTGTGGGAGACCTGGCGACCGGGCAGCGCGCGGGGACCGCTGTTCGGCGGTCTGCTGAACCGCCTGATCCTGTTGCAGGCGACACCGTTCGCACCCGCCCCCGAACAGTTCGACGGCGCCGTGCTGTTCTGGGAGGAGCTGCAACGGCCGGTCTCGCGGATCTGGAACGACCTGCAAACTCTGCGGCTGTCCGGCGTGCTGGACCGGATCGCGGGCATGGTGGTCGGCATCCCGACCGACGTCACGCCCCACGAGGGCGACGGGGACCGCGCGGATCTACGGGACGTGGTGCTCGACGTCCTGGGGCAGCGAGACATCCCGGTCCTCGCCCAGGTCGACTTCGGCCACACCTCGCCGAACCTGCCGCTGCCCCTCGGTGTCCGCGCACACGTGGACGCGGACAACCGGACGCTGTCCCTGCTCGAACCGGCGGTCGCGGAAGGGTAAGTAGCAGCGCGAGGGTCATGCCCGCGCTTCAGGCGGAGGCGCGCTTGCCCAGCTCGACGGCGTTACCGAAGGAGCGGGCGCTCATGGCCATGGCCGGCACGTTCTCCATCATCAGGCGCATGCGGTGCGGCGCGTCGTGGAACTTGGGGTCGAGCTGGAACTCGGCGGCCAGGGAGAACCAGGTCACCGGGGTGACACCGGCCTGGACCATGCGCTGCACCGCCGCGTTGTGGGCCTCCAGCGAGGGGCTGGCCGAGGCGTCGACCACCACGTGCACGCGGTAGCCCTCGCGCAGGCCGCCCAGCGCGGTCTGCAACACGCACCCGTCGGTCGCGATGCCGCCGATCACCAGGTTCTGCCGACCCTCCGCCCGGACCGCCCCGGCGAACGACTCGTCCAGGAAGGAGTTGAAGTCCACCGTCCGCTCGATGACCGGCTGGTCACCGAGGACCTCCAGCAGCTCCGGGTACAGCGGGCCGGACGGCTTGCTCGACTGACCGTTGGTCACCACCAGGCCGCTCTCGTACCACTTGGCGGTCTTCGCGAGGCCCACGACGTTGTTCATGTGCTCCGCGAGGTCGTGGGAGCGCAGGAGGTTCGCGAAACCGACGGCGTAGTCGACGAGGACGACGGTGGTGTTGGCCGGGGTGAGGGGTTCGGGTGCCATGGCTGGTTCTCCTCTGCAGTGGGGCGGCGGTAATGGTCCGGCCGTCGCCGGGCGAGCGGGGATTTTTAGTATCCGCTTGGTCATCAGACCGTAGCGAGCCCAGGACTTAATGTCCAGGTGGTTACTTGCAATGGCCCGCCTTAGCTGCCCGCCTTACCGCCGCAACGGCCTGAGCTAAGTAACCGTGCGTATACTTACGGGATGGAGACGCCATCACCCACACCGGCCAAGAAGCGCAGGCGGGACCCCGAAGCGAGCAGAGCCGCGATTCTCGAGGCCGCCCGGGCCGCCTTCGCCGAGCGCGGCTACGCCAAGACGACCATCCGCGACGTCGCGCGCCGGGCCGGAGTGACCCACGGTCTCGTGCTGCGGCACTTCACGTCCAAGGAGCAGTTGTTCCTTGCCGCGGTTCCCAGTCCCCGCACGCTCATGGCGGAGGTGGCCGGTGATCCCAAGACCTTGCCGGTGCGCATCGCACGGTCCTACGTCCGGCGCATGGCGGAGAGCGGAGGCAGCGACCCGTTCGTGGCCATGCTGCGTGCGGTGGCCTCGGAGGAGGAGAGCGCCAAGCGGTTGTTCACCGCGATGCAGCAGGAGAGCCTGGACATGTACCGGGAGGTGATTCCGGGCCCGGAGTTGGAGGAGCGTGTGGCGTCCGTGGGTGCCTATCTGATCGGGGTGACGTTCTCCCGGTACATCTTCGGAAGCGGGCCGCTCGCCGAGATGTCGGACGAACAGCTCGTCCGACATCTCGTGCCCAACTTGCGCACTATCCTGCTGACTTGACGGTGCGGTACCTCAGTGACCGGAAGACGGATGAAGGGCGTGAATGGCCTCGCTGACCGCCCGCACCGCATGGTCGACCCCTTGCTCGATGAGCGCGGGCGAGAGCTCTTCGGATTCGTAGATCAGCTCTGTGGCACCACGTCGGCTGCCGCAGAAGTCGATGATGCCGTGCTCGATCTGCGTCCTGAGTGCCTTCTCGTAGCCGTGACGCTCGTACGCGTCGGGGTCGCCGCCGGCGATGGCTACGAGGTGCGTGGTGAGGTTCTGCAGTCTCGGCCGCAAGCCCGATCCGGGGAGCTGGTCGAAGGCCCAGCCGTTGACGAAGACACGGTCGATCCACCCCTTCAGCAGTGCGGGCATCGACCACCAGTACACGGGGAAGACCAGTACGAGATCGGTGGCCCGGTCAAGGCGGCGCTGCTCTGCCACGACGTCGGGGGGAAGGTTGCCGCCCTCTTGGTACGCCCGACGATCCGCCGGAGTGAACCGGGGGTCGAAGTTCTCCCGGGCCAGATCGGCGACCTCGACCGAGCCCGGAGCAAGTGCCTTCTCAAGTCTGCCCACTACGAAGTGGGTCAAGGACTGAGGGTCCGGGTTGGCGGCGACCAGCAAGGTGTGCATCGATGCTCCAATTACGTGTTCCGCTGTACTGCTTCAGAGGCCAGCAGGTTCGGGACGGTGTACCGCCGGTGGCACTCATTGCCGCCGCCAAGCTCCCGCTGCCACGGACCGCAGCACGTAGTCCTCGAAGGTCCGCGGTGCGCGTCCCAGCACGGTGGCGACGTCGTCCGACGTCGAGGCGAGCGCGCCGCGCTCCAGCAGCACGAACATCTCGGCGAGGACGTGCGCCTCGTGCTCGCTCCAGCCTTCCTGGACCAGTGCCGCGGTGTACTCGGCCGGGGAGATCTGCCGGTAGGCGATGGGCAGCCCGGACGCCCGGGAGATCAGCTCGGCGGCCTCCGCCCAGGTCAGCGCGTGCGGACCGGTCAGCTCGTAGATCCGGCCGGCGTGGCGGCCGGGCTCGGTCAGCACCGCGGCCGCGACGTCGGCGACGTCCTCGAGGTCGATGAACGGCTCGGGCACCGTGCCCGCCGGAAGAGCCAGCTCACCGGCGGCCAGCGGGCCGTGGAAGGGCGGCCCGTCGAAGTTCTGGGCGAAGTTCGCGGGGCGCAGAACGGTCCAGTCCAGCGCCGAACCGCGTACGGCTTCCTCGGCCGAGCGCATGTCGAGGCCGAACTCGGAGTCGCCCCAGTCGTCGGCGCCATGGCCGGAGAGCAGGACCAGGTGCCGCACACCGGCGACCTCGGCCCGCGCGACGAAATCGTGCACGGGGCCGGGGACGGTGGGGGGAACCACGTAGACAGTGGTGACGTTCCGCAGAACCTGGTCCCAGTCGGCGGGGCGGAACCAGTCGAACGCAGTCTGGCTGGAACGGGAGGCGGTGCGCAGGTGCGTGCCGCGCAGCCGCAGCCGAGCGGCAACCCGTCGACCGGTGTTGCCCGTAGCGCCGAGGACCAGAGTGATGTCGTTGCTCATGACGGCCATTCAACGGCTCCCGTTCGGACGGATCCATAGGTGATCAGCCGATACACCTGGTTGATCGTCCAGATTGTTTAGTCTTGCAGGATGGACGCTTTTGGTGACCTCTTGCGCGGGGTGCGGGCCCAGGGCTCGTTGTTCGGCAGTTCGACCCTGACCCCGCCCTGGGCGCTGCATTTCGTGGACGGTGCACCGCTGACGCTGTGCACCGTCCTCTCCGGAGGCGGCTGGATCGTGCCGGAGCACCGCCCGCCCGAGCCTCTGCGCGTCGGCGAGACGTTGATCGTGCGGGGCCCGGCGCCGTTCCTGTTCGTCGACGAGGTCGGCACCCGGGCGGAGCCGGTCGCGTGCGGCGCGTTCTGCTCGACGCCCGAGCAGGGCGGGACCCGGCACCGGCTCGGCTGGTACGACCCCCACGACGAAGCCGACGGAGGCGACGGCGCGACGACGCTGGTCGTCGGCGCCTATCCGGTGCGCGGCGAGATCAGCCGCAGGCTGCTTGACGCGCTGCCCGTCGTCCTGCGCGTGGGGTCCGACGGCGAGCCCGACCCCGTGTGGGAGCATCTGGCCGCCGAGGTCGCCACCGACACGCCGGGCCAGCAGGTGGTCCTCGACCGGCTCCTCGACTGGATGCTGGTGTGCGCGCTGCGCGAGTACCTCGACCGGCCCGACAGCGATCCTCCGGGCTGGTACTCCGCCGGGCGGGACCCGGTGGTCGGCGGCGCGCTGCGGCTGCTGCACGGCGAGCCGGCGGCGCCGTGGACGGTCGCCTCACTGGCCGAGCGCACCGGGGTGTCGCGGTCCACGCTGGCCAAGCGGTTCACCGATCTGGTCGGTGAGCCGCCACTGACCTATCTCGCGCACTGGCGCATGACGCTCGCGGCGGACCTGCTCACCGAGCGCGAAACGGCGACAGTGGCGGAGGTGGCCCGCGCAGTGGGCTACTCCGACGCGTTCGCGTTCAGCGCGGCCTTCAAACGGGTCCGCGGAGTCAGCCCCAGCGCGTACCGCGCCGCCGCGACAGCCCCGGCCACACAAGCGCCCCTGGTCCGGGCCGGCTCACCCGGCTGAGCCCGGGCGTCGACGCGGTCCGTGCGGGAGAGCTTCCACAGTTCAGCGCGGCGGGCCGAGGATGACACCGCCGTAGAGTTCCGATGCCTCGGACAGCAGGGACTTGGGTATCTCGAAGCCGTCGGGGCGCGGGGTGGTGACATCGCGTCCGGCGTGGCGGAACATGCCCTCGATGCCGCCGGGCGTGGCGATCATCAGCAGGTCGGCGCGCTCGGAGGTGATGCGGTAGGCGTGCGGGACGTTGCGCGGCAGGTAGACGATCCCGCCCTCGCGCAGTTCGTGTTCCTCGTCCCCGCACCACACCAGCGCCGTGCCCTTGATCAGCATGAACACCTCGTCCTCACGGTGTGCAGGTGCAGCGGTGGGGCTTCGCCCTTGGCGACGTCGAAGCGGCCCACGGTCAGTTGGCCGTCGGTGGCTTCCGCGTCGAGCAACACGGAGAACGTTCCGCCGTCCAGCCATTCGAGCTTCTGCTGGTCCTCGGGCTGCGCGAGATAGGACAGGGTCATCGCCGGACCTCCAAGATGATTCCGGCCTCCGGGCCGGTGCTTCGGCCCGCAGGCGGCGAGGAGATCATCGTCACGCGAGCGACAAAGCGGATGAAGGCCCACTTCAACCAGGGACAAGTTGTCCGCGGACGAAACCAGAGCACTGGCGAACGCTGGAGCATTGGAACGTCTAGGGGCTGAGGTCCCGGGCTCGTCGCACGAACGTCTCGTGCAGTTCGCAGGCCGCCTGTGACACGGACTCCGCCCGCCGGCGTTGCAGCATCAGGAGCACCCGGGCGGAGTCGTCGGTCAGGGGGCGGCACACGATCTGGCCACTGCGTTCGAGCGGGTCGCCGAGCACGCTGAAGTCGGGCAGCACTGTCACCCCGAGTCCTTCCGCGACCATCAACTTGCCCATCTCCGCGCCGTCCGTCGAGTACGAGAACGCCGGAGTGCGGCCCGCCAAGAGGCGATGCACGTAGCGGTGCATGACGTAGCCGGTGCGCATCGCGATCAGCGGTTCGGTCAGGAGGTCGTCCGCGGAGACCTCGCTGAGGGCCGCCAGTGGACTGTCCGGCCGTACGCACACCACCGGCCGCCCGCGCAGGAGTTCGGTGGCCTCGAAGCCGACGGGCGGGTCGTCACCGTCGAGATGATTGACCAGGCCCAGATCGAAGCCGCCCTCGGCGAGACCGCGTTGGATCTCCGTCTGCCGGGCCCCGACCACTTCGACCTGGGTCAGCGGATGCGTGGCCCGAAAGTCCCGCAGGACGGGGATGAGCAGCGGGACCGTCGCCGCGTTCACCGTGCCGACGCGCACCATCCGGCTCAGGCGGTGCTGCTCCCCCGCCGCCGCCCGCAGCCTGTCCACCGCTTCGAGCACGCTGACGATGTGCGGCATCAGCTCTTGCCCCACCGTGCTCATCGTCGCCCCGGTGCGTTTGCGCTCCAGCAGGTCGACACCGAGTTCCCGCTCCAGGTTCCGCACCGTCTCGCTCAGCGCGGGTTGCGAAAGGCGTAGTTCGTCGGCCGCCCGGCGCAGCGAGCCGAGCCGGGTGACGGCCGTGATGTATTCGAGCTGCTCGGTCCGCATCCCGGAAGAATGCGTCGGATTCGAGGGGTGTTCAAGGCTTTCCCTGTCACACCTTCGTGAAATCCAATGGTCCGCGATACGAGAACGGTCGGGTTTCCCTTGACCGTTCTCGGCGGCTACTGCCACCATCGACGGCATGAAGAAGCGACTGGACCTCACGCGGCGACGCCACGTCGACCTCGCACGTGTCTCCAGCGCCTCCTGTTGCGCCGCGGCCTGACCACTCCGCCGCAGATCACGCCTTTCACCGCCTGAACCGGGCCCTGCCCGCGCGCCCTCGCGGCGTTGCCGCGGGCGTCACCGCGCCCGTTCACGGCTCATTCGTTTTCACGTGCATCACCCGCACGAATTCGGCGTGCCCAAAAACAATCCCGCACCAGGAGTTCCGCGATGTCCGCAGCGCCCGTGAAATTCGCCTACTGGGTCCCCAACGTCAGTGGTGGACTCGTCACCAGCACCATCGAACAACGCACCGACTGGGGGTACGAATACAACCGCGAACTCGCCGTCCTCGCCGAGAACAACGGTTTCGAGTACGCGCTCAGCCAGGTCCGCTACATGGCCAGCTACGGCGCCGAGTTCCAGCACGAGTCGACCAGCTTCAGCCTCGCGCTGCTGCTCGCCACCGAGCGCCTGAAGGTCATCGCCGCCGTCCACCCCGGCCTGTGGCACCCCGGGGTCCTCGCCAAGCTCGGTGCCACCGCCGACCACCTGTCGAACGGCCGCTTCGCCGTGAACGTCGTCTCCGGCTGGTTCAAGGGGGAGTTCACCGCGCTCGGCGAACCCTGGCTGGAGCACGACGAACGCTACCGCCGCTCCGAGGAGTTCATCCGGGCCCTGCGTCAGATCTGGACCGAGGACCACACCGAACTCGCCGGTGACTTCTACCGGTTGCGTGACTTCTCCCTCAAGCCCAAGCCGCTCAACAGCCCCGAGCGACCGCACCCGGAGATCTTCCAGGGCGGCAACTCCACGGCCGCCCGCGCCATGGCGGGCCGGGTCTCCGACTGGTACTTCTCCAACGGCAAGGACTACGACGGGGTGATCGAGCAGATCGACGACGTCCGCAGGTCCGCCGCCGAGGCGGGACGTACGCCGCCGAAGTTCGGTCTGAACGGCTTCCTCATCGCCCGTGACACCGAGGCCGAGGCCCGTGACACCCTCCGCGAGATCGTCGCCAAGGCCGACACGGCGGCCGTCGAGGGCTTCGGCGCCGCCGTGAAGCAGGCCGGCCGGTCCACCTCCGACGGCAAGGGCATGTGGCAGGACTCCAGCTTCGAGGACCTGGTGCAGTACAACGACGGCTTCCGCACCGGGCTGATCGGCACCCCGGAACAGATCGCGGAACGCATCGTCGCCTACAAGCGGCTCGGCGTCGACCTTCTCCTGCTCGGGTTCCTGCACTACCACGAGGAGGTCGAGTACTTCGGCAAGCACGTACTCCCCCTCGTGCGTGAGCGGGAGGCCCAACTGCCGCAGGAGGAAGCGGAATCCGCACTCGCCTGACGCGCCGCCCCACGACGCACCGCACCACATCGCACCGCATGAGCAACCCCATGAGCACCGCGCAGGACGTCACCCCCATGAGCACCCCGAAAGAGGTAGCCCGATGAGCACCGCCGCCCCCACCGACTGGCACACCCGTCCCACCCCCGCGACCGCCGAGGAGTGGATCGCCCGCGCCGCCGAGGTGTCCGCCGTCCTCGCCACCGACGCCGCCGCCCGCGACCGGGCCGGTGCCACTCCTCACGCGGAGATCCGGCTCCTCAAGGACTCCGGCCTGGTCACCCTGCTCGGCCCGGTCGAACACGGCGGCGCCGGTCAGAACTGGATCACCGCCTACCGGGTGGTCCGCGAGGTCGCCAAGGCCGACGGCTCCATCGGCCAGCTCCTCGGCTACCACTACCTGTGGAACTGGGCCGCCCGTCTCGTCGGCACCCGCGAGCAGTGGGAGCATGTCGAGGCGGAGGCCGCCCGCAACCAGTGGTTCTTCGGTGGCGCCGTCAACCCGCGCGACCAGGACGTGGTCGTCACCGAGGACGGCGACGACCTGGTCTTCACCGGCCGCAAGACCTTCTCCACCGGCAGCAAGGTCTCCGACGTCACTGTCCTCGAAGGCGTCTTCGAAGGCACCGACCAGCACGTCTTCGCGATCGTCCCGTCCGACAGCCCGGGCCTGACCTTCCACGACGACTGGGACAACATCGGCCAGCGGCTCACCGAGAGCGGCGGCGTCACCCTCGACGGCGTCCGCACCCCGTGGTCCTCGGCGGCCGGATACGTCGACAAGAAGTTCAAGCCGCGCGTCTACAACACCCTCAACGTCCCCACCATCCAGCTCGTGTTCGTGAACTTCTACCTCGGTGTCGCGGCGGGCGCCCTGGAGACCGCCGCCACCTACACGCGCACCAAGTCCCGTTCCTGGCTGCACGGCGGGTACGAGCGCGCGGTCGACGAGCCGTACGTCATCGACATCTACGGTGACCTCACCGCCAAGCTGTGGGCGGTGGAGGCCCTCGCGGACGCGGTCGCCGCCGAAGGCCAGCGGCTGCACGACGACCCGGACGCCGTCACCCCCGAGGCCCGCGGCGCCTTCGAGGTCCGGGTCGCGGCGGTCAAGGCCCGCGCCACCGATGTCGCCCTGGAGATCGGCAACAAGATCTTCGAGGTCACCGGCGCCCGTGCCACCGCCACCGCCGAGGGCCTGGACCGCTTCTGGCGCAACGTGCGCACCCACACCCTGCACGACCCCGTCGCCTACAAGCGGCGCGAGGTCGGCCGCTGGGTCCTGGAGGGCGAGCTGCCCGAGCCCACCTGGTACTCCTGACCGTTCCCTTCCGGGCGCCCGTCCCGCACGGGCGCCCGGGCTCCCAGAAAGAGGCAGCCCTCATGGCCACCGTCCTTTCCGTCTCCGGCAGCCCCTCCCCCGTCTCCCGCACCGGCCGTCTGCTGCGCCATCTGGACCGGCAGCTGGCCGCCCAGGGGCACGAGGTCATCCCCCTCGACGTGCGCGCCGTCCCCGCCGAGGCGCTGCTCGGCGCCGATCCGCGCCACCCCGCGATCGTGGAGGTCGGCGAACTGCTGGCCCGCGCCGACGGTCTCGTCGTCGCCACGCCGGTCTACAAGGCTTCGTACTCCGGTGTCCTCAAGGCGCTGCTCGACCTGCTCCCGCAGTACGCGCTCGCCGGCAAGACGATCCTGCCGCTCGCCACCGGCGGCAGCGTCGCCCATGTCCTCGCCATCGACTACGCGCTGCGGCCGGTCCTGTCCTCGATGGGCGCCGCCCACATCGTGCAGGGCTGGTTCACCCTCGACAAGGACATCGCGGTGCGCGAGGACGGCACGCTCGCCCTCGCCCCGGCCGTCGCCGAGGCCCTGCTGCCGATCGTCGACCAGTTCTCGGCCGCGCTCGGGCACCGGCCCGTCCTCGCCGCGGCGGGCTGACTCCGATGAGCGCGCACATCATCACCGACGACGCCGAGGCCCTCGCCGTCGCCACGGCGCTTGCCGACGAGTTCCGCGCCGGGGCCGCGCAACGGGACAGGGACCGCAGGCTCCCCACCAGCGAGCTGGACCGGATGTCGGCATCCGGCCTGCTCGGCGTGAGCGTCCCCGCGCGGCACGGCGGCGCCGACGTCAGTGCGCTGACGCTGGCGGAGATCTTCCGGCTGCTCGGTTCGGCCGACAGCAGCCTCGCGCAGATCCCGCAGAGCCATTTCGTGTACGCCAATGTCATCCGCCGCCAGGGCACGGAGGAGCAGCAGAAGTTCTTCTTCGCCGAACTGCTTGCCGGGCGCCGCTTCGGCAACGCCCAGTCCGAGGCGGGCACCCGGCACGTGCAGGACATCCGCACCCGTCTGACGCCGCGCCCCGACGGCTCGTACCTGCTCAGCGGCGTCAAGCACTACTGCACCGGCGCACTGTTCGCCCACTGGATCCCCGTCCTCGCCCTGGCCGAGGACGACCGCCCGCATGTCGCCTACGTCCCCCGGGACGCCGACGGTCTGACGGTGACCGACGACTGGGACGGCATGGGCCAGCGGACGACCGCGAGCGGCACCGTACGCCTGGACGGCGTCGTCGTCCCCGCCGACCGGGTCCTGCCCCACCACCTGACGTTCCAGGGACCGCAACTGCACGGTGCGGTGGCCCAACTGCTGCACGCCGCCATCGACGTGGGGATCGCCGGTGGCGCGCTGGCCGAGGCGGCGGAGTTCGTGCGGACCAAGAGCCGGCCCTGGTTCGAGAGCGGGCTCGACAGCGCCGCCGAGGACCCGCTGCTGATCCAGCGGTTCGGTGAGCTCGCCGTGCAGGAGCGTGCCGCGGTGGCGCTGTTGCGTGAAGCCGCGCGGGCGGTCGACGCGGCTCGTGACCACCTCACCGACGAGTCGGCCGCCGAGGCGTCCATCGCGGTGGCCGCGGCGAAGGTACGGGCGGCCGAGGCCGCCGTGTCCGTCGCGGGCGCACTGTTCGAGGTCTCCGGCACCCGGTCGGCGCTCGACTCCCTGAACCTGCACCGGCATTGGCGGGACGCCCGTACCCACACTCTGCACGACCCGACCCGCTGGAAGATCCAGCACATCGGCCGGTACGTGCTCAACGGCACCCTGCCACCCCGTCACGGCCTGCTCTGACGGCCTTCGCGATCGGAGAACGAACGTGTCCCTCACCTTCCACTGGTTCCTGCCCACCAACGGCGACAGCCGCCATGTCGTCGGCGGCGGCCACGGCACCCCCGCGACGGCCTCGGGCCGGGACCGGCCGCCCACGGTCGCCTACCTGAGCCAGATCGCCAAGGCGGCCGAGGACCTCGGCTTCGTGGGGGCGCTCACCCCCACCGGCGCCTGGTGCGAGGACGCCTGGCTGACGACCGCGATGGTCAGCCAGAACACCGAGCGGCTGAAGTTCCTGGTGGCGTTCCGGCCGGGCTTCGTCTCGCCCACGCTCGCCGCGCAGATGGCGTCCACGTTCCAGCGGCAGAGCGGCGGACGGCTGCTGCTCAACGTGGTGACGGGCGGCGAGAGCCACGAACAGCGCGCCTACGGAGACTTCCTCGACAAGGACGCCCGCTACCGCCGCACCGGTGAGTTCCTGGAGATCGTACGGGCGCTGTGGGAGGGGAAGAGCGTCGACTTCCGGGGTGAGCACCTTCAGGTCGAGGCCGCCAAGCTGGCCCGGGTGCCGGACCCCGTCCCCGAGGTGTATTTCGGGGGCTCCTCGCCGATCGCCGGTGAGGTCGCGGCCCAGTACGTCGACACGTATCTCACCTGGGGCGAACCGCCGGCCCAGGTCGCGGAGAAGATCGCGTGGATCAGGGGCCTGGCCGCGGGAACCGGACGGACCCTGCGGTTCGGGATCCGGCTGCACGTCATCACCCGGGACACCTCCGAGGAAGCGTGGGCCGAGGCACGGCGGCTCCTCGCCGGGTTCGATCCGGAGACGGTCAAGTCCGTCCAGGAGGGACTCGCGCGGAGCGAGTCCGAGGGACAACGGCGCATGCTGGCCCTGCACGCGGGCCGACGGGACGCACTGGAGATCCACCCCAATCTGTGGGCGGGGATCGGGCTCGTCCGTGGCGGCGCGGGCACGGCCCTGGTCGGCTCCCACGAGGAGGTCGCGGACCGGATCAAGGAGTACGCGGCTCTGGGCATCGAGGAGTTCGTCCTGTCCGGCTACCCGCATCTGGAGGAGGCGTACTGGTTCGGCGAGGGGGTGCTGCCTCGGCTCGCGCAGGACGGACTGTGGCGCCACCCGGCCGGGGCAGCTGCGGCCCCGGAGGGTCTGGTGCCGTTCGCGTCATAGCCACAGGACGCACCGGTGGAGCGCCGTCGGGTCACTTGGATTCGAGGCGCCCCAGCGGGTGATCGGCCGTGAGGACGGTCCGGGCGTGGTGCCAGTCGGTGTGGTCGACTCCGGTGACGTGTCGCAGGTAGGCGAGGGTGACCTGCTGGACGAGGGCGACACGGCCGGGGTTCTCGTCGGTGGTCTCCGCCACGTGGTAGCCGGAGATGCCGCCGAGGAAGTGCTCGCCGCCCCGGACGGTCAGGAGGCTCTTGTCGCCTCGGCTGAGGGTGTAGGGGTCGGCCGTCCAGGCCGGGCCCCGGGTGGAGAGCGGGAGGTCGTCCTTGTCCCCGGCGACGACGAGACCGGGGGCGGTGATGTGGGAGAAGTCCTGGTCCCGCAGCCAGGGAAGGTGGTGGTGGGCGAAGGGGGTCAGTTCGTCGCCGCCCTTGCCGGCGGTGGCGAGCTGGATGCTGGCCATGACCCGGGCGTCGGACAGGTCCTCGGCGGCACCGGTCTGCGGGTCCCTCACGCGCAGGCCCACCAGGATGCCGGCGGTCTGCCCGCCGAAGGAGTGCCCGGCCGCGACGATACGGCTGTGATCCATGCGACCCGACAGGCCCGGCACGGCCGCCTCCAGGAAAGTGAGCTCGTCGAGGATGCGCCGCATGTCCTGTACGCGATGGCGCCACATCTGGGGCCGACGAGGGTCGTCGGCCGGGAGGGCGAGCCGCTTGGAGTCCAGATGGGTGGCCTGCACCACGACGAAGCCGCCGGCTGCCCAGTGATCGACCAGCGGGGCGTAGCCGTCCAGGTCCGAACCGAAGCCATGGGCGAAGAGCACGACGGGCAGGCTGGTGCCGGTGGTGGGAGCGGTGACGCGGACGTGCAGGTCGGCACCGCGCTGCGGTGCGTGCAGTACGAGGGGCTTGACGGACACGGTCGCGGTGGGAGTGGGGCCGGAGAGACCGGTCGTGGGGTACGTGGACATGTCTGTGTCTGCCTTTCACCAGGGCACGGGGAGGGGGGCGCGCCACGGCTTCGAAGCGGAGCGGGATTCAGCAGCTCTTCGCGGGCCGGTGGGCGCGTGAGCTACCGTAAAACTTGACGTTGGCGTGAAGGGCAAGTGCGCGTGGCGCACAGTCCGACCAGGGAGCGAGGCGGGCATGCGGATCGGTGAACTCGCGCGCCGTACGGGTGTCACGCCGCGGGCCCTGCGCTACTACGAGGAGCAGAACCTGCTCACCGCCGAGCGCAGCGGCAGCGGCCAGCGTCACTACCCGGAGGACGCCGTCGAACGGATCCGCCTCATCCGCCGGCTCTACGCCGCCGGCCTGAGCAGCAAGACCATCGCCGAGCTGACACCCCGCGTCGTCGACGGCAGAGCCACCCCTGAACTCCTCCAGCGCTTGGCCGCCGAACGCGACGACCTCGACCGGCGCATCGCGGACCTCGCGCTCGCCCGGGAAAGGCTCGACTCGGTCATCACCGGTGCCTCGTCCAACCTGCGCACCGGCGCTCCCTGCCCGCGCGGCACCGACGCATAGGCCGACGGCCGCCGGTCACGCAGGCGGCGGGGTGGGACGCAGGGCGAGGACCGCGATGTCGTCGGTGCTGCCCGCGCCGAGGCCGAGGATCAGTTCGTCGCAGAAGACGTCGAGGGGAGCCTGAGCGAGGGCGGCGGCGTGTCGGCGCAGCCGTCCCATGGAGTCGCTGAGTGATTCTCCTGGGCGTTCGATCAGTCCGTCGGTGTACATGAGCAGGGTGGAGTGGGCCGGTAGCGGGTCGCGGGCGGTGGGCCTGGGAAGAGTGCTGTCCACGCCGATGAGGAGACCGGAGGCGGAGTCCAGGTAGCGGGTGTCGCCGTTCGGGCATGTCAGCAGCACGGGGAGGTGGCCCGCGCACGAGTGGCGCACCTCCCACGGGCCGCTGTGGGGGCCTGTCACGACGGCGTACGCGCAGGTCGCGGTGGAGTGCGGGTACAGGGTGAGGGTCGCGAGGTCGAGGCGGCGCAGCACCTCCGAGGGGTCGTCCTGGCAGTCGACGGCGATGCCGCGGAGCATGTTGCGCAGTTGGCTCATCGTCACGGCGGCGTTCAGGTCGTGCCCGGACACGTCTCCGATGACCAGCGCCGTGTCTCCGTCGGGCAGGGTGAAGGCGTCGAACCAGTCGCCGCCGATCTGCGCGGTGGTGCTGGACGGGGCGTAGCGGGCGGTGATCTCCATGAAGGGGATGTGCGGGAGGCGGGGCAGCAAGGAGCGCTGGAGGCGCTCGGCGGCGGTGCGGGTGTGCTGGTGCAGACGCGCGTTGTCGACGCTGAGCGAGATGCCTTCCACGAGGTCGGCGATGAGCAGTGCGTCGTCTTCGGTGAAGGGGGCGTCGTGGCCGGTGCGTACCGCGATCAGGGCGCCAAGGACCTCGCGCCGTCCTCGTAGGGGCGCCATGATCGTGCTGCTGGCGTCCAGTTGCTCGAACAGCTTCAACTGCCGGGCGTCCAGGGCGTTCTCGGCCTGGTCCGGCGAGGGGATATCGGTGATCAGCAAGGGGCCCGCGCCGTTGAGCACCCGTGCCAGCGGTCCTTGCGCGTTCTCGGAGACCGCGGGCAGTTTGCCGAGGTACACCCCGTCGCTCAGTGCGCGGGGATCGCGGTGGACGACGCAGACGCGTTCGGCGTCGCCGTGCTCGTCGAGCAGGTCGACCACGCACCAGTCGGCCATCTGCCGGGTGAGGACCTGGCACGCCCGGCGCAGTCCCTCGCACAAGTCGAGGGTGCTCGACAGGGCGCTGGTGGTGTCGGCCAGCAGGTTCAGCCGCTCCCATGCCCGTGACGTCCGCTCACCGACGGCGTGCGGCGCTGCTGCCGTGCCGGACGGCGGCCGCGCGGAGGGCGCGGGAGTGGGAGGCGGCAGGGGGCGGTGCTCGCCGGGAGCCGTCGCCGCGGGCATGAACTGGCCGACGCGGACCGTGCGGCCGTCCACCGCCTCATGGCTGCGGACGTGCAGACGCACATGGACCAGACTGCCGTCGCGGTGCAGTGCCGGCAGCGGGATGGAGCGGCCCATGATGCGGGAGCGGCCGGTCAGCCGCAACGCGGTGAACCCGGCCCGGTGACGCTCGCGCAGATGGTCGGGGATCAGCATCGTCAGCGGCCGGCCGATCAGCTCGTCGCTCTGCCATCCGAGCAGGTCGGCCAGAGCGGTGTTGGCCGTGATGATCCGGCCGTCGTCGTCGGCGGCGACCGACGGCACACTGTTGTCCTCCACTTCCCCCGCGTCCCAGGGCACCAGCTCCACCGACGTCGCGTCCGGACCGCCCGGCTGAAGCGTCCACGCGGTGGGCGGGCCTCCGGAGAGCTGAGCGACCAGCTGGTCGAGCACCCATTGGTGGTGGCTCCGCACGTGCGGAGGGGCCGGAAGGGTGAGCACCGATCCCAGTTGCGCCGCCGCGTCACCTTGCTCGAACACGCGCCGCAGCGTGTCCACGGCGGATGCGGCGTCCGACGGGAACGCGATGTCCACCGTCACCGTGGCGCCGCTGGTGACCGTCTCCTCCAGCGCGGACGTCATGCTCGCGTTCAGCACGTTCGCCATGTCCCCGGCGACGAGCAGTTCCACGTCCGACACTCCGACGCGGTCCTCGACGCGTCTGGTCAGCATCAGTTCGCGCAGCATCTCGTCACCGTGCTGCTGCGCCGCGCGGAACACGATGCACGGCATGTCGATCAGCGTCACGGTCGTGGTCCGCCCGCCCACGGGCGCGGGCTCCCATCCGGACGACGGCGGCACCGGGGCCTTGGGCCACAGCTCGAACCAGACCGTCTTGCGGCCTTCCCCGATGTGGGCCCCATGGCTGGAGGCCAGCTCCTGGACGACCGCGAGGCCCCGTCCGGTACCGGCGTACGGCCTGGCCTTCCGCGGCACGAGCGGCCGGTCCGGTCTGCCGTCGCCGACGCGTACGCGTACGTGCCCTTCGTGCGACCAGACCCGCACCTCGACCTCGGTATGCGCGTGCAGCACCGCGTTGGTCACCAGCTCACTGGTCAGCAATTCGGCGGTCTCCACCGCCTGCGGCGCGACATCGCGCAGCACCGACCGCATGAATTGCCGGGCCAGCGGCACACTGCGTCTCTCCGGAGGGAAGCGCCGGAAGGAAACTCCCGATGGTCCATAGCCGTCCATAAAACCATCAATCCCTCCAAACGGTGTGAATGTAACTCACACGTGCAGTGAGACCACCGAAGGTGGGGAAACAGGGGGACGTCATCGCACCGGCGACAGCCGCGCGCCCACCCGCGCCGCGGTCTCCCGCAGCCAGATGTGCGCGGCGTCGTGCGTGTGCACCGGATGCCACCACAGGGCCTCCCGCAACGGCACGGCTTCGTACGGCGGTTCCACGACCCGGACCGGGGCGATCGGCGTCAGCAGACGGGCGAGGCGTCGCTGAATCATGGCGATGCGCCGCGTGCCGGCCACCAGCAGCGGAAGCATCTGGAAGCTGTCGACGGACACTTCCACTCGCGGTTCGACCCCGAGCATGCCGAGCTGGCGCACGGCCGGGGCGTCGTAGGTCCGCTGGTAGGTGACCCAGGGCAGCTCGGCCAGGTCCTGCCGGGTGAGCCGGCCGGTGACGGTGGGGTGGTCGTCGGCGACCACGAAGACCCACCGGTCCTCGTAGAGATCGGTGGCGGGGAAGTCGTTGATCACGCCGTGCGGCATGAGCAGGCCGTCGACGGCGCTGAGCAGGGTGGCAGTGTCGTCCACGACGACGGGCGGGGTCTGCGCGAAACGGAGCCGGACGCCGGGCGCCTCCTCGTGGACGACGCGGGCGAGCTCGGCGCCGAACACGGAGACGGCGTAGTCCGAGGCGACCAGCTTGAACTCGCGGCTCTCTCTCGCCGGGTCGAACTCGGCCTGGCTGGAGAAGAGGCGTTCGAGCACGTCGTAGGCGGTGGAGGTGCGGTCGAGGAGGACCTGGCCGAGGGCGGTCAGTTCGTAGTGGCCGCCGACGCGGGCGAGCAGCTCGTCGTCGAAGTGGCGGCGCAGCCGGGACAGCGCGGCGCTCATGGCGGGCTGGCTCAGTCCGACGCGCTGCCCGGCCCGCGTGACGTTGCGCTCCTCAAGGAGGGCGCGCAGAGCGACGACGAGGTTGAGATCGAGGCGAGCCAGGTTCACGGACTTTCCCTTGCTGTACGGCTTCGAACGTCGCCGACCAGAGGAAAATCCGTCCGGTGGATGGTCGGTATCCACACAATCTATTTCCCTGATCTCCGGTGGCGGGTCCAGATTAGTGCCACCGCAATCAGGAGGACATGTCCGTGAAACCTGCTCCCGCGCCCTTCGCCGGCCCTTTCGCCCTCGCGACCCTCTCGGATTCCGACGGACCGGCGTTCCCCGCTCTGGTCACCCCCGACGAGCACGTAGTCGATCTGCGGGCCGCCCTCGGCGACGACCGGCTGACCGTGCGCCACCTCCTGGAGGACTGGGCCGCGGTGCTGCCGCGACTGCGCTCCCTGGCCGACGACGGTTCCGCGGAGCGCAGGCCGCTGGCGGGGTTCCGCGTGCACGCGCCGGTCGAGCCGCGCCAGGTGTTCCAGTCCGGCGCCAACTACCGGCAGCACGTCATCGATCTGCACGTGGCGCACAAGGCGCCGGGGGACGACCGCCCGGAGGCGGAGCGGCGCGCCGAGGCGGCCGAGATCATGGACCGGCGGGCGGAGCAGGATCTGCCGTACGTCTTCATCGGACTGCCGAGCGCGATCACCGGCCCGTACGACGATGTCGTGCTGCCCGCGTGGGCCGAGAAGCCGGACTGGGAGCTGGAGTTGGCGGCCGTGATCGGCCGTCCGGCGTACCGCGTGTCCGTCGAGGAGGCTCTGGAGCACGTCGCCGGGTACACGATCGCCAACGACCTCACCGACCGCGCCACCGTCTTCCGCCGCGACATGCCGCAGATCGGCACGGACTGGCTGCGCAGCAAGAACGCCCCCGGGTTCACCCCGCTCGGCCCGTGGCTCGTACCGAGGGACTCCCTCGCGGACCCCGGCGATCTGCGGCTCACGCTCAAGCTGAACGGCGAGACCATGCAGGACGAGTCCACCAAGGACATGATCTTCGACCTCGCCCGCATGGTGTCCTACGCCTCGCAGAGCGCCCGCCTCCTCCCCGGCGACGTGGTCCTGACCGGCTCCCCCGCCGGGAACGGCATGCACTGGGGCCGCCTGCTGCGCGACGGCGACGTGATGGACGGCTCGATCACCGGGCTCGGCGTCCAGCGCACCCGGTGCGTCGCGGAGGTGACCCCGTGACCCTGGACCGCACGGACCCGGAGGGCGCGATCGCCCAGGCCGCCAAGGCGTACTCCAACTGGGGGCGCTGGGGCGAGGACGACCGCATCGGCACGCTCAACTTCCTGGACGAGGCCAAGCGCCGGGAGGGCGCGGCGCTCGTCCGGCGCGGCGTCGGCTTCTCGCTCTCCCAGCGCTTCGACATGGACGGCCCGCAGAAGGGCTGGCGGCGCCGGACCAACCCGGTGCACACCATGCTCGACACCGGCACCGACGCGGCCCTCGGCAACCAGGGCTTCCCGCACGGTCTCGGCGGCGCCGACGACGTCATCGCCATGCCGCTGCAGTGCTCCACCCAGTGGGACGGGCTCGGCCACATCTTCGACCACGGCAAGGCATGGAACGGGCGCCCCGCCGAACAGGTCGTCACCTCCGACGGCGACCTGGTCACCGGCATCGAGCACATGGCCCCGTACGTCGCCGGGCGCGGCGTCCTCCTCGACGTGGGCCGCGTCGTGGGCGCAGCCGGTGAACTCCCCGACGGCTTCCCGGTCACCGAGGAGCATCTGACCGCGACGGCCGAGGCGCACGGCGTGGCCGTCGGCCGGGGCGACATCGTGCTGGTGCGCACCGGCAGTCTCGCGCGGGCCCGGCGCGAGGGCTGGGGCGAGTACGCCGGCGGCCCGGCGCCCGGCCTGTCGTTCACCTCGGCGGGCTGGCTGCACCGTACCGAGATCGCCGCGATCGCCACCGACACCTGGGGCTTCGAGGTCCGGCCGAACGAGTTCGAGCACGCCTTCCAGCCGCTGCACCAGGTCGTGATCCCGAACATGGGTCTGCTCATCGGCGAGATGTGGGACCTGGACGCGCTCGCCGCGGACTGCGCGGCCGACGGCGTGTACGACTTCTGGCTGACGGCCGCCCCTCTGCCGATCACCGGCGCCGTCGGCTCGCCCGTCAACCCCATCGCCGTCAAGTAGTCCGCAACCACGCACCGCAACAAGGGAGTTCCTCCATGAGCACGCCCTGCACAGTCCTCGTCATAGGCGGCGGCGCGGCAGGCAACGCCGCCACGATCCTGCTGCGCCGCGCCGGTATCGAGGTCGACCTGATCGAGGCCAAGGACGACTGGAACGCCACCGCCGGCTCCGGCATCACCCTCCAGGGCAACGCCCTGCGCGTGCTACGCGAACTCGGCGTGTGGGACCAGGTGGAGAAGTCCGGGTACGGCTTCAGCGCGGTCGGCATCACCGCGCCGGACGGCACCGTCCTGCACGTCGCGGAGGACCTGCGTACTGGCGGCGACGACCTGCCCGCCACCGTCGGCATGCAGCGCCCGCAGCTCCAGCGCATCCTCAGCGACGCGGTCCGCGCCAGCGGCGCGGGCATCCGGCTCGGCGTGCGCGCCACGTCCCTGGACCAGTCCGCCGCCGACGACCGCGTCACCGTCCGCTTCAGCGACGGCACCGAGGACCGCTACGACCTGGTGATCGCCGCCGACGGCCTCGGCTCCGCCACCCGCGCGGCCATCGGCATCATGGACAGACCCGAACCCACCGGCATGGCGATCTGGCGGGTCGCCACGCCCCGCCCGGCCGGGTTGACCCGTACCGACCTCGCCTATGGCGGCCCCGCCTACATCGCCGGGTACTGCCCCACCAGCGAGGACACGATCTACGCGTACGTCGTCGAGGCGAAGCGGGATCGTGCCGCGATCCCGCCCGACTCGTACGCGGACGAGATGCGCGCCCTGGCACGGCACTACGGCGGCCACTGGCGGGAGATCACCGCGCACATCACCGACCCGGCGAAGGTGAACTACACGTGGTTCGACCGGATGCTGGTCGAGGGCTCCTGGCACCGCGGCCGTGTCGTCCTCGTCGGCGACGCCGCGCACTGCTGCCCGCCCACCCTCGCCCAGGGCGCGGCCCTGTCCCTGGAGGACTCCTGGGTCCTCGCGCAGCTCCTGACGTCGTCCGAGGTCTGGGACGACACACTCCTCCAGGCGTACTACGAGCGACGGGTCGCCCGCGTACGTCCCGTGGTCGAGGCCTCCGTCCAGATCGGCCAGTGGCAGCTCGACGGAGACCGCGACGCCGACCTGCCCGGCCTGATGGGCCGCACCATGGCCATACTGACGGAGCTTCCGTGACGACGCCCCCGCCCACCGTCGACGTGCACGCCCACGTCCTGCTGCCCGAGATCGACGCGCTGGTCGAGGGCGCGCCGGGCCATGCCGAAGCGAAGGCCCTGGACGCCCGGCGCAACGGACCGGACGCACTCCGCGTCAACGGCCCGATGATCGGCACACGCCTCCCCCGCCTCACCGACCCCACCGCCCGCCTCACCGCGATGGACGCCCAGGGCGTGGACATCCAACTGGTCAGCCCCTCCCCCTCGCACTACCACTACTGGGCCGGCGAGGAGACGGCGGAGAAGGTGTACCGGCTGGCCAACGAGGCGACCGCCGCGCACTGTTCGGCCGCGCCGGACCGGCTGCGCGGACTCGGCCTCGTCCCCCTGCAACACCCCGCGCAGGCGGTACGCGCACTCGACCACGCCCTCGCGCAGGGCCTGTACGGGGTGGAGATCTCCAGCCACGCGCCCGGCCGCGAACTGTCCGACCCGGAGTACGCCCCGCTCTGGGCGAGGGCCGAGGAAACCGGCGCGCTGGTCTTCCTGCACCCCTTCGGCTGCACGCTCGACGAGCGGCTCGACCGCTGGTACCTGTCCAACTCCGTCGGCCAGCCCACCGAGAACGCCGTCGCCCTCTCGCACCTCATCTTCTCCGGCGTCCTGGACCGCCACCCGGGCCTGCGCATCATCGCCGCGCACGGCGGCGGCTATCTGCCCACGCACATCGGCCGCGCCGACCACGCCTGGTCCGCCCGGTCCGACGCGGGTTCCGGCTGCGCCCGCCTGCCGAGCAGCTATCTGAGGCGGCTCTACTTCGACTCCTTGGTCCATAACCCGTACGTGCTGCGGGAGTTGGTACGGGTGGCGGGAGCCGACCGGGTGCTGCTCGGTTCCGACTTCCCCTTCGACATGGGCACCGACGACCCCCTCGGCGCCCTGCGCGCCGCCCGCCTGTCCGACTCCGACTTCGACGCGATCCGCGGCGCCAACGCGGTCGCCCTCCTCTCCCGGAAGGACTGACGCCATGAGCACCCCCATGAGCAACCGTCTGCTCACCCACCTGCGCCACGTCGACCTCGCCGTGCCCGACTACGACAAGCAGCTCGACTTCTACTCCGGCGTCTGGGGCCTGACCAAGGTCGCCGAGGACTCCGGCATCTCCTTCCTCGCCGCCGAGGGCAGTCCGGAGAACTACGTGATCCGGCTGCGCAAGGCCGACGAGAAGCGCCTCGACCTCGTCTCCTACGGGGCCGCGTCGGCGGCGGACATCGACACGCTGGCCGAACAACTCCTCTCCGGTGGCGTTGAGTTGATATCCCGTCCTGGAACCGTCGACACCCCCGGTGGCGGCTACGGCTTCCGGTTCTTCGACGTCGACGGCCGCACCATCGAGGTCTCCGCCGATGTCGCCGTGCGCGAGCACCGCAAGATCGAGGAGAAGGAGGCCATCCCGGTCAAACTCTCCCACGTCGTGCTCAACTCCCCCGACCTGAACCGGACCCGTGCGTGGTACGAACGCCACCTGGGCTTCGCCCTCTCCGACACCCTGTCCTCGCCGCACATGGGCGAGGTCATGCACTTCCTGCGCATCTCCAACCAGCACCACTCGATGGCGATCGCGCAGGGCCCGCACACCGCCCTGCACCACGTCTCCTTCGAAATGCGCGGCCTCGACGAGTACATGCGCGGCTCCGGACGGGTCATGCGCGCCGGGTACCGGAAGATCTGGGGGCCCGGCCGGCACATGGCGGGCGACAACACCTTCACGTACTTCCTCGACCCGCACGGCAACACCGTCGAGTACACCACCGAGCTGGAGCTGCTCGACGAGGACACCTGGCACCCGCACGTCTACGACTTCTCGCAGCCCGAGGTCACCGACCAGTGGGGCACCGCCAACCCCATGAATGAACTCATCGCCAAAGAGTCCTTCAACGACCCCGACCGCGGCGTGTTCATCGCCCCGCCGGTCTGATCCGACCGGTCCCCGCCCGCGCCAGGAGTACCCCGCATGCGTTTCGCCACCTGCGCACATGAAGACCCCGCAGACATATGTGTCGCCGTCGTCAAGGACGAGGGCACGCTCCACCCGCTGCCCGGCGCCGCCTCCCTCACCGAGTTGCTGCGCTCCGGCGGCGGACTGCCCGCCCTCCTCGACGCGGGCGCCTCCGCGCTCGACCAACCGCCGGGGCCGCACGTCTCCGAGGTGCGGTTGCTGCCCCCGATCCAGCCCTCCTCCGTACGAGACTTCGTCACCTTCGAGGAACATGTGGAGGGCGTACGCCGCTCCGTGGACGGCGTCAGCGGTGTCCCCGAGCAGTGGTACGCGGCCCCCGCCTTCTACTTCACCAACCCGCACGCGATCCACGGCCACGGCGACGCCATCCCGATGCCGCCGGGCTCCGCCGTGCTCGACTACGAGCTGGAGGTCGCCGCCGTCATCGGCCGCGAGGGCCACGACCTCACCCCGGAAGAGGCCCGCGACCACATCATCGGCTACACGGTCCTCAACGACTGGTCCGCCCGCGACCTCCAGTCCGCCGAGATGAAGGTCGGTCTCGGTCCCTGCAAGGGCAAGGACACCGCCACCACGCTCGGCCCGTACCTGGTCACCGCCGACGAACTCGACCCGTACCGCGACGGCGACGGCTTCCTGCGTCTTGCCCTGACCGCGCGGATCAACGGTCAGGTCGTCGGTGCGGACCTGCTGTCCAACATGAGCTGGACGTTCGAGGAGATGGTCGCCTACGCCTCGCGCGGCACGCGCGTCGTGCCCGGCGACATCCTCGGCTCCGGCACCTGCGGCAACGGCGGCTGCCTCGCTGAGCTGTGGGGCCTGCGCGGCGAACAGACCCCGCCGCCGCTGAAGCCCGGTGACACGGTCACCCTCACGGTGGAGGGCATCGGCACGCTCACCAACACCGTCGCGCCCGGCGCCGCCCCGGTCCCGCTGCCCACCGGTCGGCGCCGATCCCGGGAGCGGCCATGAGCGACGACCTGTACCTCAAGCGGCTCCTCGGCAAGGTCGTGGTCGTCACCGGCGCGGCCCGTGGCCAGGGCGCCGCCGAGGCCGAGGCCCTCGCCCGGGAGGGCGCCCGCGTCATCGCCACCGACGTCACCGAGGGACCCGGCATCCGTCCGCTCGACGTCACCGACGAGACACAGTGGGCGCGGCTCGCCGCCGAGCTGCGGGAGTCGTACGGCGAGGTCCACGGCCTGGTCAACAACGCGGGCGTCACCTGGCGCGCCCGCCTCGACGAGGTACGCGCCGACGACTTCGCGCGCGTCCACGCCGTCAACGTCATGGGCCCGCTCCTCGGCATCCAGCACCTCACCCCGCTGATGCCGCCCGGCGCCTCGATCGTCAACGTAGGCTCGTCGGCCGCGCTGACCGGGCACTATCCGGTGGCGTACACGGCCGGCAACTGGGCGCTGCGCGGACTTTCGAAGACGGCGGCGCTCGAACTCGGGCCGCGCGGCATCCGCGTCAACATCATCCACCCCGGCTTCATCGAGACCGGGATGACGGCGTCGGCCGCCCCCGCCTTCAGGGAGGCCAACGTCCGCGAGACACCGCTCGGCCGCACCGGCACGGTCGACGAGATCACCCCGCTCGTCACGTTCCTGCTGTCGGACGACGCCTCCTTCATCACGGGCGCCGAGATACCGGTCGACGGCGGCCTCACCGCCCACGGCGGCGCCAAGTCGATCTCCGACGCCCTGCGGCCCGGGGCGGGTTCATGAGGGCCTGCGGTCGGAGTCAGCCGTTCGCGGGTGCAGGGAGTCCGCGATGGCGACGAGCGACTGCATCATGGCCTCCGAGGCCGGGCTCAGTCGGCGTCCGGCCGCGAGGGTGATGCCGACGCGTGCGCCGACGAGGTCGAGCGAGATCGGCAGCGCGGTGAGCCGTGGGTCGCTCGCGCCGATGAGTTCCGGGAGCGCGGCCACCATGTCGGTCTCCACGAGGAGCTGGCGGATGGTGAGGAACGCGGTGGTCTCGACCCGGTCGGGCGGCAGGGAACAGTCGTTGCGGTGGAAGAACTCCTCCAGCTCCGCGCGGAGCGCCGTCTCCGTTCCCGGCAGGATCCACGGGTAGGCGATCAACTCGCCGAGCGGGATCCGGGCGCGCGCCGCGAGCGGGTGACCGGCGCGCGCGATCACACGGATGGTTTCGGCGTGCAGTGTCTGCTGGATCGTCCCCTCCGGGGGGACCGTCGCCAGGCGGCCGATGATGAAGTCGACCTTGCCCGCTACGAGGTCTTCGAGCAGTGTCTCCGGCGTCGCTTCGCGCACGACGATCCGCAGGGCGGGACGGTCCCGCTTGAGATGGGCGATGGCGCGCGGGAGCAGGAGGTTGGAGCCGGCGAGATGCGTACCGATGACCACGTGGCCGCGGGTGGCGTCGGCGATCTCCTGGAGATGGCGGCTTGCCTGGTTCATCTGGGCCAGCGCCGAGCGCGCGTACTGGGTGAAGGCGTCACCGAACTCGGTGGGCTGGATCCCTCGCGGGCCGCGTTCGTAGAGGGTGACGCCGAGGATGCGTTCGAGATCCTGGAGGCTGCGGGTGACCACGGGCTGGGTGACGTGGAGCGCGGCCGCGGCGCCGACCACGCTCCCTTGGGCGGAGAGCGCCTCGACGAGGAGGAGATGGCGGAATTTCAGCCGCCCGTCCAGCATCCGCGGTATTTCCATACGAGAACGGTAGACCGCCCACGGCCGCCGGGCATAGCCGCCCGGCTGTATGCGGCGCCATAGGCATACCCGCTGGTGGGGCCCGGTTCCAGTATTCGGTGCCGGGCTTGTGCGGGCGGTGGAACGGCGGGCCCCGGCCGTGGAGGCACGGGCGCCAGGGCCCGCTGTTCAGCGATCGGCGGGTACGCGCCCGACCCAGCGCAGTGCGTTGCCTCCGGCGATCGCCTCGCGTTCCGCGGCGCTGAGGAAGTCGGCCTTGCGCAGGACCTCGCCGACGGGCCGTTCGCCCAGCGGGTAGGGGTAGTCGCTGCCCAGCATGACGTGGTCCGCGCCGAGGGTGTCGACCAGCGTGCGCAGAGCCACCGGGTCGAAGACGACGCTGTCCACGCTGAACCGGCCGAGGTAGGCCGAAGGCGGCTGCTGCGAGGTGGCGATGAGATCCGGGCGGCGATGCCAGGCGTTCTCCAGACGCCCCAGCCAGAACGCGAACGATCCCCCGCCGTGCGCGAAGCAGATCCGCAGCGAGTCCGGCACCCGGTCGAACACCCCGCCGAGGATCATGGCGAGCACGGAGAGATGCGTCTCCGCCGGCATCCCGGTCAGCCACCGCGCCATCCAGCGGTCCAGCCGGGGGGAGGTGGGCATGTCCCAGGGATGCACGAAGACCGGCGCGCCGCGTGAGGCAGCGTGCTGGAGGAAGGTGACGACACCCTCCGCGTCGAGGTCCTGGTCGCCGACGTGGTTGCCGATCTCCACCCCCACATGCCCGGCGTCCAGGCAGCGGTCGAGCTCGCGGCAGGCCGCGTCGGGGTCCTGAAGCGGCACCTGGGCGAACGGAATGAAGCGTTCGCTGTCGGGTGCGCAGATCTCCAGGGCGAGATCGTTGAAGATCCGGCAGACCTTGACCGCCTCGGCTCCGCTCAGGTCGTACCCGAAGAACAGCGGTGTCGGAGAGACCACCTGGGCCTGCACGCCATCGGCCGCCATGTCGGCCAGCCGGGCCGACGCGTCCCAGCAGTTCGATTCGATGGCACGGAACTCGGTCTCCCCCACCATGATCATCGCCTGGCGTTCGGACTCCACCCGAAGCCAGGGCTGCCCGGGCCCGAGGTCGGGCCAGGCGGCGGGGACGTAGTGGGTGTGTATGTCGATGACATCGGACACCGGCTCAGCCCTTACCGGGGTGCAGGGCGCCGCAGTTTCCGCACGTACGCTGCTCGACGGACGCGTGGAACGCCTCGAACACCGGCGGCAGGTCGGCGACGATGTCCCGCACCTGCAACTCCACCGAATGCACCTTCGTGCCGCACTCCAGGCAGAACCAGCCGAACCGCTCCGTCGTCCCCTCGGGGCGGACGCGCTCCACCACGATGCCGATGGAGCCTTCCTCCGGGCGCTGCGGCGAGTGCCAGGTGTTGCCGGGCAGCAGCCACATGTCGCCCTCGCGGATGTCCACGCGCCGCGGACCGTCCTCGGTGATCACATTGACATGCATATTGCCCTTGACCTGGTAGAAGTACTCCTCGAACGGCTCGTGGTGGAAGTCGAGCCGCTGGTTGGGACCGCCGACGATCTGCACGATGAAGTCACCGCTGGTGTCCCACATCGCCTTGTTGTTGACCGGGGGCTTCAGCAGGTGCTCGTGCTCGGCGATCCACTGCGGGAAGTTGAAGACAGGAGGCAGTGACGACGTCATGAGAGCTCCTTGGTGGTGGGGCCGGACCGGCGCACGGCGACGGCCTGGATCTCGATGAGCAGATGCGGGTGGGGCAGCTGGTGGACCGCGACGGTGGTCCGCGTGGGGCCGCAGGCGTCGAAGTACTCGGCCCATACGCGGTTGTAGCCGCCGAAGTCGTTCATGCTGACCAGATAGGCGGTGACCTGGACCAGGTCGTCGAGCGCGCAGTCCACGGCGGCGAGGACGTCACGGATGTTCTCGATCACGGCCCGGGTCTGCGCCTCGATGTCGAGTTCCGTCACCCCCATCGCATCGGCACTGGCCCCGGCGAAACTGTTGTCGGGGCGGCGGCTGCTGGTCCCGGAGACGAACACCAGGTCGCCGACGACCTTGACATGGGGGAACCGGCCGCGCGGGGTTGCCTTCCCCTCGACCACGAGGGACTCGTCGTTCATCGCTCCTCCGCAGGTGTGTCGGTGGTGGTGATACGGACGGAGCCCAGACCGGGGACGGTGGCGCTGACCGTGACCCCGCCCGGGAGGGCCACCGCGGCGGTCGCCGCCCCGGCCAGCAGCACGGAACCGGCTGGCAGGACGACGCCTTGGGCCGCGGCCATGCGTGCGATCGCGGGCAGGGCGAGGACCGGGTCGCCGAGGATGTCGCTGGTGCTCCCGGTCGCGACGGCCGCGCCGTCGAACTCCAGTGTCACCGGCCGGTCGTCGAACCGTACGTCGGTGGCGGTGAGGTCGGCCGGCTGCCAGGCCCCGGTCACGAAGGCGGCCGCCGAGGTGTTGTCCGCGACGACATCGGTGAGCGAGAACTTGAAGTCCGCGTACCGGCTGTCGATGATCTCCAGACCGGGGGCGACCGCGTCGACGGCGGACCGCAGTTCGGCCTCGGGGTCGGCCGAGGCGCGCGCGTCGAACCGCGCACCGAGGCGGAAGGCCACCTCCGGCTCGACGCGCGGGTGGATGAACTCCTCCATGGCCACGCTGCCACCGTCGGCGTACGCGCCGCTCGCGTACAGCCGGCCGAAGATGACGTCGGAGACGCCCATCTGCAGCGCCTTGGCCTTGCTGGTGAACCCCAGCTTCACGCCGACGACACGGTCACCGCGAACCGCCCTCAGTTCGGAGCCGAGCGCCTGCACCTGGTAGGCGTCGTCCAGAGTGAGCGAGGCGGACCGGCTGAGCTGCGCGATCGCCCGCCTGGAGATGACGGCCTCGTCGAGAGCCGAGGCGTACAGGGAGAGAGGGGAGGTCGGTTCAGCAGTCACAGGGCCACGCACACATTCGTCGTCTCGGTGTAGAAGTGCAGCGAGTGCTTCCCGCCCTCGCGTCCGATACCGGAGCGGCCCGTGCCGCCGAAGGGGGCGCGCAGATCGCGCAGGTACCAGGTGTTGACCCAGGAGAGGCCGACGTCCATCGCCTGCGCCACCCGGTGGGCCCGGCTCAGATCACTGGTCCACACCGAGGCGGCGAGCCCGTACTCGGTGTCGTTCGCCAGGCCGATCGCCTCCTCCTCCGTGTCGAAGGGGATCAGCGCGGCGACCGGGCCGAAGACCTCCTCGCGCACGGTACGACAGGAGTTGTCCAGACCGGTCCACACCGTCGGTTCGATCCAGGCGCCGCGCGCCAGATCCTCACCGAGATCGGGGATGCCGCCCCCGGCGAGGACCTCGGCTCCCTCCTTCACGGCCAGGTCGAGATACGACATCACCTTGGCCCGGTGGGCCTGCGAGATCAGCGGACCGGTCGTCGTACCGGGAGCGTACGGGCTGCCGAGGCGCAACCCCCGGGCCCGCTCGGCGATCCCGGCCGCCAGCTCGTCGAAGAGACCGCGCTGGACGTAGACGCGCTCGGTGCACAGGCAGACCTGACCAGTGTTGAGGAACAAGGACCGGGTCAGCCCGTCGAGGGTCCGCTCCAACGGGGAGTCGTCGAAGACGACGGCCGCGTTCTTGCCGCCCAACTCGAAGGAGACGGGCACCACGCGCGGCGCGACCTCCCTCATGATGGTCGCCCCCGTCGAGGACTCACCGGTGAAAGTGACTCCGTCGATCCCCGGGTGCCGGGTGAGGAACTCACCCGCCGAGCCCGGGCCGAAACCATGGACGACGTTGTAGACGCCGCTCGGCGCGCCCGCCTCGGCGATGACCTCCGCCAGCAGGGTCGCCGTCGACGGAGTCTCCTCGGACGGCTTGACCACCACGGCGTTGCCGCAGGCCAGAGCCGGTGCGACCTTCCATGTGAGCAGCAGCAGCGGAAGGTTCCAGGGCACGATGACGGCCACGACGCCGAGCGGCTTGCGCACCGCGTAGTTGAGGGCGCTACGGCCTTCGGCCGTGTCGGTCAGATACGAGTCGAGGCCGGCGGAGGAGATCGTGTCGGCGAAGGACCGGAAGTTCGCCGCCGCACGGGCCACGTCCAGCTCGCGGGCCAGCGCCACCGGCTTGCCGGTGTCACGGATCTCGGCGTCCACGAACTCCTCGAAGCGCGCCTCGATCCCGTCGGCGATCCGCCGCAGCAAGGCGGCCCTGTCCCGGTCCGTGGAGAGGCCCCAGCGGCCGTCGAACGCCCGGCGCGCGGCCCGTACGGCGGCGTCCACCGTCTCCTGCCCGGCCTCGTGCACCACGGCGACACGGGCGCCGTCGACCGGGCTGATCTTGTCGAACGTGTCCGCGCCCTCGACGAAGCGTCCGTCGATGAAATTGCGGAGCTGAACGATCTCGGTTGGCGCATCGTCAGTCATGGGGGGACCGTACGGTCGCCGTTTCATGCCCGTCCAATGCCGATCCGGGGCGTTGGCATAGCTGAGTGGGCATAGCGGGGGCCGGGTGGTGGGGACACGGTTGGGCACGTGCGCCGTACGAGGCTTGGGTGCGGGGGCGCGCCTGGGTTGTGCGCAGACGGGATAAGGGGGGCGGACTCTCGGGCCGTGCGAGCTGGCAGGGCGCGGACTCCGGGCTGTGCGGAGCCGGATCAAGGGGCGTGCCCTCCCGGGTGGTGCGAAACCGGATCGAGGGGCGTGCACTCCCGGGCCGGTGAAGGCGGAATGAGGGGCGCGGACTCCCGGGCCGTGCGAAGCCAGACACCTGAGCGGGCGTCGCTGGGTCTCGGGAAGCGGGATACGGGAGTTGGCACCCCCGGGCCTTGGGAAACACGACACGGGAGCCAGCACCCCCCGGGCCTCGGGAAACACGACACGGAAGCCAGCACCCCCCGGGCCCCGGGAAACACGACACAGAAGCCAGCCCCCCGGGCCACAGGAAGCAGGACACGGGAGCCGGCACCTCCGGGCCGCGGGAAGCGGGATCAGCGGGCGCGCCCCCGGTATGACCGGATGGCGATAGGTGCGGACGAAGTAGGCATTACCCGAGGCGCTGCGGGCCTGGCGATGATTCGGACCACTGCACACCCGGAGCCCCCAAGGCACCGGCGATGACGAGGAGCAGCAGTGGCCGGAAGTCAAGCAGTCCGCCCGGCGGACACCCATGAGTTCTTCACCTGTCGGCACCCGGAGGACTATCACCCCGACTGGCCGGGCTTCTACCGGCGCGCCGCACACCGCCGCCAGGAGCTGCGCTCGCGGGTGCCGAACGAGGTCGACCTCAAGTACGGCCCCGACGCCCACCAGTTGGTGAACGTCTATCACCCCGAGCCGTCCCTCCCCGCTGCGACCGGCTCCGGTGACCGCCCGGTCATCGTGTACTTCCACGGAGGCCGCTGGCGCGAGGGCCACCCGGCCTACTACGACCACCTCGCAGGCCCCTGGGTGGACGCCGGCGCGGTCTTCATGTCCTGCGGCTACCGGCTCGAACCGCGCCACACCATCGCCGACGCGGTCGCGGACGCGGCCCAGGCGGTGGAGTGGGCGCGCGCGAACGCCGCCCGTTACGGAGGCGACCCGGAACGCATCACCGTGGCCGGGCACTCCGCGGGCGGTCATCTCGCCGCGATGGTCACGCTGACCGACAGTTCCCCGGGTCCGGTGGCGGGCACCGTGTGCATGAGCGCGCCCACCGATCTGCGCGGCATCGTCGAGGACCCGGAGCAGGCCCTATGGCTCAGCCCCGCCCTGCGGGTGAGCCGCAGCCCGGAGCGGGTGGTGGTCTCCTTCGGGGACCCGGAACCCAACCGCAAGACGGACGACGACCTCTGGCTGACCCGCCAGGGACGGCTGCTCGCCGACGCCCTGACCGACGCGGGCAGGCCGCCGGTGACCGTGGCGCTGACCGGGACCGACCACATCGGCACCGCCACCGCCTTCGCCGAACCGGGCTCGGAGCTGTTCGAAGCCGCGCACCAGGTCGTCTTCGGAGGCACCCGATGAGGGACAACAAGACCGTGGCGACGGAGACGGGGACGGAAGCGGGGGCGGGGACGGGGACGGGACAGGGAAGCCTCCTGGCGAGCTTTCGCGGGATGCGCTTCGGAGTGGTGGGACTCGCCTTTCTCGCGGTGTTGCTGGACGGTTTCGACTCCGCGTCGCTCTCCTTCGTCCTGCCTTCCCTGGCCGAGCAGTGGGGCATCGACTCGGCCGACTTCACCCCGGCGGTGGTGCTGACCAACATCGGTGTGGTGCTCGGCTACCTCGCCTCGGGCCGCCTCGCGGTGCGGCTGGGTCTGCGGCGGATGCTGATCGCCGGGACCTTGCTGTTCGCCGCGGGCTCGCTGGCCACCGCCCTGGTGCTTCCCCTGCAGTCACTTGCCGCCCTGAGCACGGTCAGGCTGATCACGGGGCTCGGACTCGGCGTCGTACTGCCCGGCGCCGTCTCCCTCGCCACCGCCCACCACCCGGACGGGCAACGGCAGTCGGTCTCCGTCACGGTCACCCTCGGACTCGCCTTCGGCGGAACGGTCGCGGGCGTCTTCGGCAGCAGCATGCTGGCGTCGGTCGGGGCCACCGGGGTGTTCTGGATCGGCGGCGCACTGCCGCTGCTGCTCGCCCTGGTGATGGGCCGCTGGTTGCCGGCTGCACCGGCATACGTGGCCGCGGACAGCACGGTCGCCGCACCCGGCGCCGACGACCCGGCGGACGCCTCACGCGGGGCCCGAGTCGGCTCGCTGTTCGCACCCGGACTGCGCGCCGCCACGGCCCTGCTGTGGACCTTCGCCTTCCTGGTCTTCATCGCCAGCTACACCCTGCAATCCTGGGTCCCCACGTTGCTGACCGGATACGGATTCGCCGCCTCGCAGGCCCCGATCGGCCTGGCCTTCCTGAGCTTCGGCGGGGTCGTCGGCGGCATCGTGCTCCTGGTGCTCGCCGCCCGGCGTGGAATCAAGTTCGCCCTCATGGTGATGCCGGTGATCGGCGCGGCGTCGATGGTCTGCGCGGCCACCGTCGGCACCGACCACACCGCTCTGCTGCTCGCACTCGCCGGTTCCGGTGCGGGTGTCACGGCCAGCCAGATCGGCCAGCTCACCCTCGCCGTGGCGATGTACCCGCCGGCCACCAGGACCGCCGGAGTGGGCTGGGCCGCGGCCCTGGGCCGGGTCGGCTCGATCGTGGGCCCGGCCGCGGCGGGCGTCCTGCTCGCCCTCTCACTCCCCGGCGACGACATCGTGCTGCTGACCACCATTCCAGTGGTGGTGGCCGCGGCGAGCGCGGCGGTGCTGTGGCGCCTGCCCGCCGCGACCGAGCAGACACGCGGGACCAAGAACACGGAGCGGAAACGACGGGAAGTGGCGGCGCGATGAGTGATGGGTTCAACCTTGGCGACAGCGCGATCAGCGGCGGAACCGGCTTCGGTGGCCGCTCGATGAGCGGCGGGCCTGACCTCGATGGTCGCTCGATGAGCGGCGGATCCAAGCTCGCTGACAGCTCGACGAACACCCGGCCCGGCCCGGGCGACCGCTCGATGAGAGGCGGACCCGGCCCCGGTCACAGTTCAACGAGCGACAGTCCCGAGCCCGCTGACAACCCGCTGAGCCCCGGCCTCGGCGGCAGTTCGATGAGCGACGCGCCCAAACTCACTGACAGCTCGATGAACAACGGAACCGGCCCCGGAGACAGCTCCACGAGCAACAAGCCCGAGCACGCTGACAACTCGTCAGGCAGTCGGCCCAGCCCCGGCTCCAACCCGTTGAGCGGCAGGTCCAACCCCGCTCAAACCCCGACAAGCAGTCGGCTCAACCCCGCCCACACCCCGACGCGCAGTCAGCCCGGCCCCGGCCACAACCCGCTGAGCCACAGGCCCGCCCCCACTGACAACTCCCCGCGCGGCTGGTTCGATCTCGGGGACGTCGTGGTGGTTCCGGTCGTGGAGGCGTCGCGGCTGCTCATCGACCCGGCGGAGTTCTTCCCCGGGCATCCAGGTGTGCCCTCCGGATGGGCCGCCGAGGAGCCCTGGTTCGACCCCGGGCGCGGACGGCTCGTCTTCACCATGCAGGCCTTCCTCGTCGTCACCCCGTACGAGCGGATCCTGGTCGACGCCTGCGTCGGCGACGGCAAGCACCGGGTCAGGCCGGAGTTCGACCGCCAGGACAGCGGCTGGTGGCAGCGGTTCTCGGCGACCGGGCTGTCCGCCGACGACGTGTCCACGGTCGTCCTCAGCCATTTGCACGTCGACCACGTCGGCTGGGCGACGCGGTGGGCGGACGGGCGCTGGCAACCGGCTTTCGCGAAGGCCCGCCACGTTCTCACCGCCTCCGAGTACGACTACTGGCGCTCGGACGCGGGGGCCGCGGCGATGACCCGGACCGGCGACTACCTGGCCGACAGTATCGAGCCGGTCGCCGAGGCGGGTCTGCTGGACCTGACGCCCCCGGACGCCGAGATCGGCCCGCATGTGCGGCTGTGCCCGGCACCGGGTCACACCCCGGGCAACACGGCCGTCCTGGTCACCGGCTCCCGGGCCCGGATGCTGCTCACCGGCGACGTCCTGCACCACCCGCTCCAGATGACGGATCCGGACATCAGCACCCGGTACTGCGTCGACCCCGAGCTGTCGGCACTCACCCGCAGGCGGACGCTGGAATGGCTGGCCGACACCGGAACCGCGATGATGCCCGCGCACTTCGCCGCCCCTTCCGCAGGACATGTCGTTCGGCACGGCTCCGGGTTCGCCTTCGCCCCTGCCGTTGATCTCCACCGCCCGGGCCGGTACGTGGTGGCGGACCGGCCCGACGGGGGCTGAGCGGTCCGCCACACAGCCTGCTCGTCGGCCGACCGAGAGGCGGCCGACGAGCACCGGCGCCGCCGGGTGCGCGCTATTCGTGTGTCCCGGCGGGGAGCAGTCGCGGCTCCGGCGCGGGCGCGGTGTCGCGCTGCACCGTCTCACGGGCGAAGTAGACGGAGACGAGGGTGATACAGCCGAGGAAGATGAGGTAGAGCGAGATGGGCCAGGAGGCGTCGGTGGCCGCAAGGAGCGCGGTCGCGATGAGCGGCGAGAGGCCACCGGCGAACACCGAGGCGAGTTCGTGTCCGAGCGCGATGGCGCTGTAGCGCGAACTCTTGCCGAACAGCTCGGTGAAGAAGCTCGGCTGAGTGCCGATCATGGCCCCGTGGCCGATGCCGATGGCGATGATGAAGGCCAGCCAGACGAGTGCGGGGGTCCCGGTGTCCACGAGCCAGAAGAAGGGGAACGCGAAGGCGACCAGGGTGGCCGCCCCGGCCATGTAGACGGGGCGCCGGCCGATGCGGTCGGAGAGGGCGCCGAACCCCACCATCGAGGCGCCTTCCACGACGTTCGCGACGATGATCCCGGTCAGCAGCAGGCCGTTGCCGACGCCGATGTGCTTGCCGTAGGCGAGGGAGAAGACCAGGAAGACGTACGACGCGCCGTTCTCCGCCATGCGGGCGCCGGCCGTGACCAGGATGGCGCGGGGATGGGTGCGCAGGGCGTGGACGATCGGCAGCCGTTGCTTGTCGCCCTCGTGCTGGACGCTCCGGAACTCCGGTGTCTCCTCTATCTTCAGGCGGATGACGAGGCCGACCAGCGCGGGAACGGCGCCCAGGAGGAAGGGCAGACGCCATCCCCAGGACAGGAACGCCTCGTCGGACAGGGCCTGCACCGCGGCGAAGACTCCGGCGGAGGTGACGAAGCCGAGGTTGATGCCGACCTGGCTCCAGGCCGAGTAGAAGCCGCGGCGTCCCTCGGGGGCGTGCTCGGTGATCATGAGGACGCTTCCGCCCCACTCGCCGCCGACCGCGATGCCCTGGAGGACGCGCAGCAGGGTGAGCAGGATCGGTGCCCATACGCCGATCTGCGCGTAGGTGGGCAGGGCGCCGATGAGGAACGTGGTGAACCCCATGACGAGCAGCGTGATCACGAGCATGGGTTTGCGGCCGAGGCGGTCCCCGAAATGACCGAAGACGATGCCGCCGAGGGGGCGGGCCGCGAAGCCGACGGCGAAGGTGCCGAAGGAGGCCAGGGTGCCGGCGAGGGAGCTGGCCTCGGGGAAGAAGAGGGTGCCGAGCACCAGCGCGGAAGCGGTGCCGTAGAGGAAGAAGTCGTACCACTCGAGTGCGGTTCCGGTCAGGCTGGCGATGGCGATCTTGCGGATCGACTGTGGTCCGGCTGCCGGTTTGTGCGGTGCGGTGGGGCTCATCTCGTCACCTCTGGATGAGGACGGTGGCCATCGGGACGTCGAGGGTCGCGCGGGGTCGTCCCGGTGGCCGGGGAAGGGGGGATGTGCCGGGGCGGGGTACGCCCGAGGGCAGGTTCAGTGGCCGCCGCTGGCGGCCAGGACCTGTCCGGTGACGGCCACCGGCTTCTCGAAGGCGGTGGCCGCGATCTTGGAGGCGGAGACTCGGCTGCCGCCTAAGGGTGGCCTCGACGAGGAGCGTGGTCGCCGTGTCGGGCTGGGTGGCCGTCTTCGCGGAGGTGAGCCAGGGAACGGCGTCCTCGGGAGCACCGCGCGGGCCGGTTTCCGGCTGGCGCGCGAGAGGCCGTGGCCGACTCTCGCCGCTCGACGCGGGCAGACGCCACCACACACTGCCCCGCGTCCTCGTCGCGGTGTCCCGTCACGTACGAGCGCCGTCCGGGCGGGCCGTGGCGGGCTGCTCGCGCCGCAGGACGACGCCCGCGGCCTCGCGGTCCCAGTCGGCGCGTTCGGCTCCCCACTCCCTCAGCACGGTCTTGCGCACCTTGCCGTTCTCGGTCAGCGGCAGTTCCGGGCACAGCGCCACGAAGCGGGGTATCGCGTAGTAGGCCAGCCGGGGTTCGCAGAAGGACACCAGCTCGGTGAAGTCGATCTCCTCACCCTCGACCGGGACGACGGCGGCCATCACCTCGTCCTCGCCCAGTTCGGAGTCCACCGCGTACACCGCGACGTCACGGACACCGGGGTGCTGCGCGAGGACGCTCTCGACCTCGACGGAGGAGATGTTCTCTCCGCGACGGCGGATGACGTCCTTGATGCGGTCGACGAACCTGATCCACCCGTCCGCCTCGATCACCATCCGGTCGCCGGTGTGGAACCACAGGTCCTGCCACGCGGCGACGGTGGCGTCGGGCATGCGGTGGTAGCCGGAGGCGAAGGCGAAGGGTTGCTCGCTGCGCAGCAGCAGTTCGCCCGGTGTGCCGGGGGGAACGTCGAGCCCGTTCTCGTCGACGATCCGGGCGGAGAACCCCTCCTGGAGGCGTCCGATGTAACCCGGCCGCTGTTCGGTCCGGCTCGCGGAGATCACCGCGTTGGTCTCGGTCGAGCCGTAGCCGTCGACGAGAACGACACCGAACCGCTCCTCGAACTCGCGCAGGAGCCCGGCGGGGGTGGCGGGCGCCAGTGCCGCGGTCACCCGGTGCGCCCGGTCGTGCTCCCCCGGCGGCCGGCCCGCCAGGATGCTGATCATGGCGCCCAGCAGATAGGTGAAGGTCGCCCCGCTGGCCGTCACGTCCGACCAGAAGCGGGAGGCCGAGAAGCGCGGGCCGATGACGTACTGGGCACCGCTGACCAGCGCCTGGCTGAAGGCGTTGAGCGCGTTCGTGTGGAACAGCGGCAGGCAGGTGTGCAGCACGTCGGCCGAGGTGATGCCGAGCTGGGCCGTGACGTTGCGGCCCCACCAATAGAACTGGGCGTGGGGGCAGACGACTCCCTTGGAGACCCCGGTGGTGCCCGAGGTGTAGAGGATCACCGCGGGGTGGCCGGGGCCGACCTCCACGGGCTCCACGGCCCGCCCGTCGTCGGGGATCAGGTCGACGGGGACCGGCAGCACCGAGACGACCCCGGCCCCAGCTCCGTCCCCATCTTTGTCCTCATCGAGGAGCCAGATCTGGCGCAGTTCGGCGGTGCTCGGCAGCGCCTCCACCTGTGGGAGGAGGGGGCGTTCGAGAACCAGCAGCTCCGCTTGTGAGTTGGTCAGGATGTGGTGGAGCTGTTCGCCTCGTGCGGCGGTGTTGATCGGCACCGCGACGGCACCGATCCACGCACAGCCAAGTATCAGGTCGAGCAATTCGACCCGGTTGGACGCCATCAGCGCCACCCGGTCTCCGCGCTCCACCCCGTGCCCGCGCAGCAGGCCTCCCGCGACGGCGACGCGTTCGAGCATCTGGGCGGCGGTCCTCCGCGTGTCACCGCAGCGCAGCAGGATGTGGTCCGGGGTCAGGTGCGCGCGCCATCGCAGCAGACCGGGGACGGTCGCACGGGTGAGGTCGGGCGCGGCGGTGTCGTCGCTCATGACAGCTCCTCTCGGGGCCCGCCGCTCGGCGGTACGAAGGCAACGGGGCGGCCGGACGCCTCGGCGCGATCGGACGCGTCGGGGCGGTCGGTGAGTTCCACGACGTCACCGGCGTGAACCGGGCCGTGCAACCTGGCCACGAGCAGTGGCTCGGGGTCGCAGGCCACCGACGCGATGACGACGTCGCCGAGGTGGGTCAGTTGCTCCACCACCCCGCGCTCGACGCTTCTGGGCGCGAGGTCGGCGCCCCCGCAGCGGGGGCACAGCAGCCGGGCGGGGAACCACTGGCCGCCGCACGTCCGGCAGTTCTGGACGATCACACTCATGCGGCCGCCTCCAGGAGCCCGGCGGTGGCACACGCGCCGTAGCGGTAGAGCACCATCCCGTATCCGCTGAACAGGCCGAGCCGGGCGTCGACCTGCCGCTGCCCGGCCTGGCCGCGCAACTGCCGGACGATCTCGACGAGGCCGTGCATGCCTCCCGCGGCACCCGGCTGGCCGGCCGAGAGCTGTCCGCCGGAGGTGTTGACGGCGAGCTTGCGGGTGGCCAGACGCTCGGCGATGAACGCCGGCATCTCACCCCCGGCGACAAAGCCGAGGTCCTTGAGCTGGGCGAGCGCCATGGCCGGGTAGTCGTCGTACACGCTGACCACGTCGATGTCGGCGGGCCCGTGGCCTGCGGCGTCCCACAGTTCGGGCGCGCAGTCGGCCAAGCCGGTGACCAGGCCGTCGCCGGTCTGGTCATCGGTGTTGTAGCGGGCCGAGACGGTCAGCACCCTGGCTCGTCGGGTGCCCGCGGCCCGTTCGTCGGCCGCGACCACCACGGCGTCGGCGCCCGTGACCGGCGGTACGCAGTCGTACCGGCCGAGGGGTTCGGCGACCATGGGGGCGTTGAGGTAGTCGTCGAGCGTCATCGGTGTGCGGTACACGGCCCCGGGGTTGAGGGCCGCCCATGCGCGCTGCGCCACCGCGAGCCGCCCGTAGTCCGTACGCGTCAGTCCCTCGGCCGCCATCTGACGTTGGGTCAGCAGGGCGAAGAGGGCGTTCGGTCCGAGCATGTCCAGCGGAACCAGATGCTCGGCGGTCGCCCGGTTGTACTCGGCCACCATCTTGAGGTGCACCTGCTGGTCCATCCGGTCGCCGGCCACGAGCACGACGACCGAGGCGTCGCCGGACTCCACGGCCCGTACGGCGTGCTGCAGCATCGTGCCGGCGCTCGCCCCGCCGTTGGTGTCCTGCGTCAGCCAGCGCAGCCGCAGTCCGAGCCGCCAGGCCAGGTCGACGGCGTGGTCCGGGCCGAGGGTGAAGCTGCAGGCACCGAAGCCGTCGACGTCGGAGGTCTTCAGATTCGCGTCGGCGAGTGCGCGGCGTACGGCGTCGGCGAGCACCTGTTCCGTGGTCAGGTCGGCTGCCGGATGTCGGGTGTAGGGCGACTCACCGGCGCCGATGACGGAGACGCCGCTTGTCCTCTTTCTCATCGAAGCTCGCTTTCCCGTTCGGTGACGTGGCCAGGGGGATTCATGCCGGGGGCGCCTCAGTGCCCGAACGCTTCCTGGAGCCACCAGGAACCTCCGTCCGAGGTGATCTTGGCGTCCAACACCAGGGGGCGGACGGGGCCGGCTGCCAGCCACTCCTTCGCGGCGTGCACGTCCTCGGGCCGTCGGACGGTCAGCGCCTCGCACCCGTGTCCCCGGGCGAGCGCCGCGATGTCCGTGTCGGGGAAGGTCACCGTGTCGAGGCCGCTCGTGCCCGCCCCGAAGTGATGCACCTCGGCGCCGTACATGGCGTCGTTGTAGACGACGATCAGCATGGGAAGCCCGAGGCGTACGACGGTCTCGAGCTCCGACAGGCCCATCAGGAAGCCACCGTCGCCGCAGCCGGCCACGGGCAGCCGGTCGGGCTGCGCCAGCGCGGCACCGATCGCGGTCGCCAGGCCCAGGCCGACGGACTGGAACGCCTGGGTGAAGCAGAACCCGTACTCGTCGGGCACGTCGAGGTACATGCTCGGGTAGCCGAGGAAGTTGCCCGAGTCCACGGAGACGATCCGCTCGGTGGGCAGGATGTCGTTGAGCGCGACGGTCAGAGTGCGCGGGTCGACCCGTCCGTCCCCCGACGCGTCCTCGAATCCCAGCTGGTTCCAGCGCAGGCCGGACCGGATCCGCTCGGCCACGTCCGGAGTGCGGTACCCCGTGCGCTTGCCGGATGAGTTCGCCCGCAGCCACGCGGCCGTCGCCCTCGCGGTCGCCGCGACACCGCCCCACAGGCCGAGGTCCACGTCACGGTGTACGCCGATGGCCCCCGGTTCGACGTCGACCTGGACGACGGTCGCGTCCGGCGCGATGAGCCTGCCGTGCCGCATGGTCCACATGTTCAGGGCGCAGCCGAACCCCACCAGCAGGTCGGCGCCGGAGACGAGTTCGGCCGTCAGCGGCGAGGAGAAGCCCCCGGAGACGTCGATGTTCCAGTCGTCACCGTTGAACATGCCGCGGGAGACGGCGGAGGTGGCGAGGAGAGCGCCCGTCTCGGCGGCCAGTTCGCGGACGGCCTCCCTGGAGCCCGGCGAACGGCCACCGCGTCCCACGACGAAGACCGGCCGTTCGGCGCGTTCGAGGAGCTGGGCGAAGGTGGCTATTTCGCTGTCGTCGGGCCGCGGTTCGGCGACCCGCCGGTACTCCCGGGCCGGGGACTCCGCGTCCAGGGGCGCGTCCTGAACGTCGATCGGGACGTTGAGGACGACCGTGCGCCGCTGGTGAGCGCAGATCGCGAAGGCCCTTGCCACGTCGTCGAGGGCGGTCCGGGGTGACCGGACGCGCAGGGCGACCGCCCCGACTCCGGTCGCGATCGCGGCCTGGTCGAGCGCGAAGTTCGAGGTGGGGTCGGCGGCTTCGGCGGTCAGCACAAGGAGCGGCGTCCTGCTCTTCGCGGCCTCGGTGATTCCGGTGAGGGCGTTCGTGTAGCCGCAGCCCTGGTGCAGGGAGAGCACGGCGACCTCGTCGGACATCCGGGCGTAGGCGTCCGCCATGGTGGCCGCGCCGCCCTCGTGACGGGCGGCGACGAACCGCGCGCCGCCGCGGACCATCGCGTCGGTGAAGTGGAAGTTGCCGCTGCCGACCACACCGAAGACCGTACGGACTCCGAGATCGGTGAGCTGCTTGCCGATGGCGTCGTGAACCAGCACGGTCACTGGGCGTCTCCGTTCTCCATGAGCGTGTTGACCGGGGGCGCGTTCTCCACGAGCGCCAGGACCCGCGCCGGGCTGCCGGACCCTCCGGCGATGCGCAGCGGGGCGACGATGAGGACGGTGCCGGTGACGGGCAGCCGGTCGAGGTTCTGCAATTGGGTGACTCCGTACTTGCCCGCGCCGAGCAGGTAGTGGTGTGCCGGGAACTGCGGAGTGAAGGTGAACGCCTGTCCCGCGTCGGTCCCGACCGTCTCGACTCCGAGTCCGACGATCGGTGCCTCGTCGGCCAGCCAGCGGGCGCATTCGGGCGCGATGCCGGGTGTGTGCGGGCCGCTGTCGTCGGCGTTGAGGAAAAGTTCCTGGTCGTGCGAGCGTGCGGCCCAGCCAGTCCGGTAGAGCAGCCAACCGCCCTCAGGGAGCGGGCCGTTGAGGTGCTGCCACTCCTCCACGTGCTCACGTGTCAGCAGGAAGTCCGGATCGGCGGCGCACTCGGGGGTCTTGTCGATCACGACAGCGGGGGCAGCCAGGCGCCGGACCGGTACCTGAGCGACGTCCCCCTTGTCGGCGCCGGTGACCCAGTGGCACGGCGCGTCGAAGTGGGTGCCCACGTGCTCACCGGTGTGGATGCCGTTCTGGTAGGACGTGCGCCCCCGTTCGTCGTACCGGGCGAGCTCCTCCAGCTCGAAGTGCGGAATCGGTGCCATGTCCGGCGGAAGGTCGAGCACGGGCGTCGACGGCGACAGGACGGCGGTCAGGTCGACCACCTCGACGCCGCCGGAGGCCAGAGCGGACACCAGGCCGCCCAGCGGGCCCTCCGCGGAGAGTGTCGAAGACATGGCCTCATCATTTGGCAGAGATTCGGCCTTGACTAATGCTTCTCCGGTCGCCGTTATGCATGTTTGGCTATACCGAAGACCAACGCCATGTTACGGAGAGATGTCGAGGCATGAACGTGGATCACTTGCTGGACGGCCGCCTCAAACTGCGCCACCTCGTTCTCCTGACCGTGGTGGCCGACGAGGGCACATTGGTCGGCGCCGCCAAGGCGATGCACGTCACCCAGCCGGTCGTGACCCGGAGCCTGCAGGAGATCGAGACACTCGTCGGGGTCGAACTCTTCGCCAGGGGGCCGCGCGGCGTCCGGCCGACCCAGTACGGCGACATCCTCATCGAGCACGCCCGCGCGGTCGTCGGCCATGTGCAGGCCGCGGCCGGACGCATCCACGAGCTCCAGCGTCTCGGCATGGAGCCCGTCCGGGTCGGAACCAACCTCGCCGTCTCCTACTCCCTGCTGCCGCAGACCCTGGTCCGGCTCAAGGAGGCCCATCCGCGTCTCACCATCTCGGTCGTCGAGGCGATGCCCGAGGAACTCGGCCTGCGACTGGCCCGGGGCGAGGTGGACGTGCTGATCGGCCGGCTCCAGCCGTCGAGCCTGCGCGCCACGCTGCGTCACGTACGGCTCTACGACGAACCGGTCCGCCTTGTCGTCCGGCGCGAGCACCCCTGCCTCGGGGCGCCCGCCGGCGGCATCACGGACCTGATGGACCTGCCGTGGATCCTGCCGGGCCGGAACACACAACTGCGTCAGGAGATCGACCAACTCTTCGACCGCCGGGGCCTGCCCCTCCCCGCGAACATCATCGAGTGCTCGTCGATCCTCACGCTGCGGACGGTCCTGCTGGAGACGGACGCCGTGGCTCCCCTGCCCATGCTGATCGGCGCGCGGGACCCTCTCCTCGCCATGCTGCCCTTGGGCCTGGACACCGTACCGGCCGAGATCGGGATCACCACGGCCGCCGACCGGCCGCCGTCCGCGAGCACCAGGCTCCTGATCAAGGAGATCGTCGCAGTCGCCCGGGAGACCGAGTCCATGCTGATGGAAGCGCGGTGACGACGGAGGCGATGCCGGTCACGCGGCCTCATCGCGCGGGGCGCTCGTGGTCCCATACAGTCGACACCTTCCGATGCCCCGGAAAGCCGGAAAGAAGACCTCCCCTTGAGCAACGACGCGCCGAGCGGCGTCCTGAGCAAAGCCCTGGCCGTGCTGCAGGCGTTCACCGTCGAGGACACCACCCTGGGCTTCACCGAACTGCGGCAACGTACGGGGTTCGCGAAGAGCACCCTGCACCGGGTGCTCGGCGACCTCGTGGCGGCACGGCTCCTCGACCGCGTACAGGAGCGCTATCGCCTGTCGGGCCTCGTCTTCGAGCTGGGCATGCGCGCGTCGGTCGAGCGCGGGCTGCTCGAAGTGGCCACGCCCTTCCTTGAGGACCTGTACGAGCGCACGCACGAGCTTGTCCATCTGGGCACCCGTGAGGGCACCGAGGTCGTCTACGTCGCCAAGATGGGCGGGCATCAACAGGCGCCCTCCCCCTCTCGGCTCGGCGGGCGCATGCCGCTGCACGCGACGGCCCTCGGGAAGGTGCTCCTGAGCCACGCCCCGGCCGACGTACGGGAGGCCGCGCTGCGTGGACCCCTGGAGCGCAAGGCTCCACGGACCATCACCAATGTCGAGGTGCTGACACGCCAGCTGTCCGACGTGGTCACCAAGGGGGTGGCCTTCGAGTACGAGGAGTCGGCGGTCGGCATCGTCTGCGTGGCCGCCGGGATCTTCGGGCCGTCGGACGAGATCGTGGCGGCGGTCAGTGTGACGGGCCCGGTGCACCGCTTCCAGCCCGCCCGGCACGCCATCAGTGTGCGAGCCGCCGCGGCGGGGATCTCCGCGACGCTCGGGCGCCGCGCGGAACTGCGCAATCACTGATCGGCTGCTGCCGCGACCACCGGGCGGCGGCTGTTGCCCGGCTGCCGCGCTGCCACCGGTCGCCCCTCATCGGCGGATGAGTTCCGCGAGGCGGAACTCATCGCTGGGCGCGGGGCGGCGCTCGTGTTCAAGCTGTGGGCATGAACGAGTTCCCTCCCGGCGACGACGCCGTGGCGCGGGCGGCCGAGCGTCTGCTGCGTGCCGCCGCCGACCGTGTGCCCTGTCCCCCGGTCCGCGATCTGATCGGCAGCGACGACGTGAAGGCGGCCTACGCCGTCCAAGAGCTGCTGACCGCGCGCCGCCTCGACGCGGGCGCCCGGGTGACCGGCCGCAAGATCGGCCTCACCTCCCCCGCCGTCCAGCGTCAACTGGGCGTGGACCAGCCGGACTTCGGGGCCCTTTTCGCGGACATGAGCGTCGCGGACGGGGCGTCCGTACCGCTCGACACCCTGCTGCAGCCGAAGGTCGAGGCGGAGATCGCGTTCGTGCTGGGCGCCGACCTCGCCGAGGGGCCGCTCGACGCCGCGCAGATCCGGGCCGCCGTGGCGCACGCCGTGCCCGCGCTGGAGATCGTGGACAGCCGGATCGCCGACTGGGACATCACCTTCGGTGACACCGTCGCCGACAACGGCTCCTCCGCGCTCTACGTCCTCGGCGCACCAGCCAAGCCGCTCACCGCGTTCGAGCCGGTCGAGGCCGCCATGACCCTCGACCGGGGTGGGGAGACCGTCTCGACGGGCGATGGCGCGGCCTGTCTCGGTGACCCGCTGGCCGCCCTGGCCTGGCTCGCCCGCACCGCGCGCGATGTCGGTGATCCGCTGCGCGCGGGCCAGGTCGTGCTGTCCGGTGCGCTCGGCCCGATGGTGCCCGTCGCGGCCGGGGACGTGTTCACCGCCGAGATCACCGGCCTCGGCTCCGTCTCCGTCCGCTTCCACGCCTCCGGCCACGAAGGAGCCTCCGTATGAAGACCAAGGTCGCCGTCATCGGCTCGGGCAACATCGGCACCGACCTGATGATCAAGGTGCTCCGCCTGTCGGAGACCCTGGAGATGGGCGCGATGGTCGGCATCGACCCCGCCTCCGACGGACTCGCCCGCGCCGAGCGGCTGGGGGTCCCCGTGACCGCCGACGGCGTCCAGGGCCTGATCGCCATGGACGGCTTCGAGGACATCCGCATCGTCTTCGACGCCACGTCCGCGAAGGCGCACGTCGCCAACGCCGCCGCGCTCGCGCCGTACGGCAAGCAACTCATCGACCTCACCCCCGCCGCCGTCGGCCCGATGGTGATCCCCGCGGTGAACCTCGACGACCACGTCGCCGCGGACAACGTGAACATGGTGACGTGCGGCGGCCAGGCCACCATCCCGGTCGTCGCCGCGATCTCGTCGGTGGCACCGGTCCCGTACGCGGAGATCGTCGCCTCGATCGCCTCGAAGAGCGCCGGTCCCGGCACCCGCGCCAACATCGACGAGTTCACCGAGACGACCAGCCACGCCATCGAGACGGTCGGCGGCGCGGAACGTGGCAAGGCCGTCATCATCCTCAACCCGGCCGAGCCCCCGCTGATCATGCGGGACACCGTGCTCGCGCTCGTGGACGCGCCCGACGAGGCGACCCACGACGCGATCCGGACAGCGGTCGCGCGGCGGGTCGAGGAGGTGTCGGCGTATGTGCCGGGCTACCGCCTCAAGCAGCAGGTGCAGATCAGCCCCGTCCCCGCGGACCAGCCGGTGCACACCCTCACCAGGGCCGCGGCCACCCACCAGGTGTCCGTGTTCCTGGAGGTCGAGGGCGCGGCCCACTATCTCCCCGCCTACGCCGGGAACCTCGACATCATGACCAGCGCGGCCCTGCGGATGGCCGAGGCCATGGCCGCCCGCGCCACCGAACTCCAGGGAGCCGGCGCATGACCGTCGACAAGCTGTTCATCCAGGACGTCACCCTGCGGGACGGCATGCACGCCATCCGGCACCGCATCGAGCCCGAGCAGGTGGGCCGGATCGTGGCTGCGCTCGACGCGGCGGGCGTCGACGGCATCGAGGTGTCCCACGGCGACGGCCTCGCGGGCGGCTCGCTCAACTACGGCCCCGGCAGCCACACCGACTGGGAGTGGATCGAGGCGGCGGCGGCGCACATCGAGCACGCCCGACTCACCACGCTCCTGCTGCCCGGCATCGGCACCATCGAGGAGCTCAAGCAGGCGTACGCGCTCGGGGTGCGTTCGGTGCGGGTCGCCACGCACTGCACCGAGGCAGACGTCTCGGCCCAGCACATCGCCACCGCCCGCGAACTGGGCATGGACGTGTCCGGCTTCCTCATGATGAGCCACATGGCCGACGCCAGGACGCTCGCCGGGCAGGCCAAGCTCATGGAGTCGTACGGCGCGCACTGCGTCTACGTCACCGACTCCGGCGGCCGACTGATGATGGACGGCGTGCGCGAGCGGATGCGCGCCTACCGCGACGTCCTTGACCCGGCCACGGAGATCGGCATCCACGCCCACGAGAACCTGTCCCTCGCGGTCGCCAACTCCATGGTCGCGGTCGAGGAGGGCGTGACCCGCGTGGACGCCTCCCTCGCCGGTCAGGGCGCGGGCGCGGGCAACTGCCCCATCGAGCCGTTCGTCGCGGTCGCCGACCTCAACGGCTGGAGGCACGGCTGCGATCTCTTCGCGCTCCAGGACGCGGCCGAGGACCTCGTGCGTCCGTTGCAGGACCGGCCGGTCCGTGTCGACCGCGAGACGCTCACGCTCGGCTACGCCGGTGTCTACGGCTCGTTCCTGCGCCACGCGGAGGCCGCGGCCGAGCGCTACGGCGTCGATGTCCGCACGATCCTCGTCGAGGTCGGCAAGCGCGGTCTCGTCGGCGGCCAGGAAGACATGATCGTCGACGTGGCGCTCGGGCTCGCACGGGCGAGCTGACACTCCGTACGACGCGGGGCCGGGAGGGCAGTGGCTCCCGGCCCCGCTCGGCATGGGCATACGGATCAACAGAAGAATCGACGCGCTTCGACGCACAGGGGTTGACGCGACCGGGCAGGCACCCGCCATTCTAGCGTCCGAGCAGTCGTTACACGTTCGAAACATCGAACAAACGAGAACGCACACACCGCTCCTCTCCTGCTGGACCCCCACCCGAAGGAGTAAGCGCAAATGTCATGGACTCGTCACGAGTTGAACCGTCGTACGGTGCTCGCCGCGAGCGCGGGCCTGCTGGCGCAAGGTGCCCTGCCCGCCATGGCGGCCGGGCGGGCGTCCGGTGCCGAACCTCAGGCGCCCTCGGCCGGTTCAGCCACGACCTTCGCCAACCCGGTGCTCTGGCAGGACTTCGCGGACATCGACATCATCCGCGTGCAGGACACGTACTACCTCTCGGCCTCGACCATGCACTACTCGCCCGGCGCACCGGTCCTGCGCTCGTACGACCTGGTGCACTGGGAGTTCGCCGGCCACTCGGTCCCGCGCCTCGACTTCGGCACGAAGTACGACCTCAACGGCGCACGCGGCTACGTCCGGGGCATCTGGGCCTCGTCGCTGGCCTACCGGCCGTCCAACAGGACGTTCTACTGGCTGGGCCAGATCGACTTCGCGAAGTCCTATCTGTACGCGGCGACGGCCGTCGAGGGCCCGTGGAGCCGACTGGCCACCCTCAACACCGCCTACTACGACGCCGGGTTGCTCGTCGACACCGACGACACCCTGTATGTGGCATACGGGAACACCACGATCAACGTGGCGCAGCTCTCCGCGGACGGCCGCACACAGGTGCGTAGCCAGCAGGTGTTCAGCACACCGTCGAGCATCGGAACCCTGGAGGGCTCCCGGTTCTACAAGATCAACGGCAATTACTACATCTTCCTGACCCGCCCGGCCAACGGCCAGTACGTCCTGAAGTCGACCAGCGGCCCGTTCGGGCCCTACACGCTCCGGCAGGTCCTGCTCGACCTGCGCGGGCCGGTTCCCGGTGGAGGCGTTCCCCACCAGGGCGGACTCGTGCAGACCCAGTACGGGGCCTGGTACTACATGGCCTTCGTCGACGCCTACCCGGGCGGCCGGATCCCCGTACTCGCCCCGGTCACCTGGACCGCCGACGGCTGGCCGACCGTGCAGCTCGTCAACAACGCCTGGGGCAGCACCTATCCGCTGCCCGCCGTACCGACGCCACCCCGCGCCGTGGAACCGATGACAGGTGTGGACACCTTCACGGGGACGTCCCTGGCCCCCAAGTGGGAGTGGAACCACAACCCGGACGACACCAAGTGGTCCGTCGGCAACGGGCTCACCCTCCGGACGGCGACCGTCACCAGCGACCTGTACTGGGCCCGCAACACCCTCACGCACCGCATACCCGGCCCCACCTCCACCGCGACGGCGCTCCTCGACTTCTCCGGGATGCGGAACGGGGACCGGGCGGGGCTCGCCCTCCTGCGGGACTCCTCCGCCTGCGTCGGCCTCGTCCGCGACAGCGGCGGCACCCGCGTGGTCATGGTCGACGGCCTCACCATGGACGCCAACTGGAACACCACCGGCACCGGCACGGTACGGGCCAGCGCCGCCGTCCAGGGCAACCAGGTCTGGCTGCGGGCCAAGGCCGACATCACCCCCGGCACCGGCAGGACCGCCACCTTCTCCTACAGCACCGACGGCACCCGCTTCACCTCGTTCGGGCCCGCGTTCACCCTGAACAACGCCTGGCAATTCTTCATGGGTTACCGCTACGCGCTCTTCAACCACGCCACCGCGTCGCTCGGCGGTTCCGTCCGGGTCACACGTTTCGAAGTGACCGCGCCCTGAGCAAGCACTGGCCGCCACACGAAGGAAGTGTGTCCGGTCCGCCCGCAATCAACTCCTCCCCTTCCCCCCGAAAGGGCACGCGATGTCGTCCTCGCTCAGCAGACGCCGCCTCCTCGCGATCGCCGGTGCCACGGCCGCGGCCTCGACCGCCCCACCCCTCCTCGGCGGCCCGACCGCGCGGGCGGCGGTCGTTCCGCCGGCCCGCGCCGACACCGGGGTCCTGGCCCATGCCTTCGCGCCGGGCGAGGTCCGGCTGACGGCGAGCCGGTGGCTGGACAATCAGAACCGTACGGCTTCCTACCTGCGGTTCGTCGATGTGGACCGGCTGCTGTACGTCTTCCGGGCCAACCACGGTCTGTCCACGGGCGGCGCCGCCGCGAACGGCGGCTGGGACGCCCCCACCTTCCCCTTCCGCAGCCACGTCCAAGGACACTTCCTCACTGCCTGGGCACAGTTGTACGCCGTGTCGGGGGACACCGTCTGCCGGGACAAGGCCGCGTACATGGTGGCGGAGCTGGCGAAGTGCCAGGCCAACAATCGTGCCGTCGGCTTCGGCAGCGGATATCTGTCCGGGTATCCCGAATCCGACTTCACCGCTCTGGAACAACGCACCCTGAACAACGGCAATGTTCCGTACTACACGATCCACAAGACCCTCGCCGGGTTGCTGGACGTGTGGCGGTACCTGGGCAACACCCAGGCACGGGACGTGTTGCTGGCCCTCGCGGGCTGGGTCGACGCGCGCACCGGCCGCCTGAGCACGGCGCAGACGCAGGCCATGCTGGGCACCGAGTTCGGCGGCATGAACGCCGTGCTGACCGACCTCCACCAGCAGACCGGTGACGCGCGCTGGCTCACCGTGGCTCAGCGGTTCGACCATGCCGCGGTGTTCGACCCGCTGGCCGCGAACCAGGACCGGCTGGCCGGTCTGCACGCCAACACGCAGGTACCCAAGTGGATCGGCGCCGCCCGCGCCTACAAGGCCACCGGCACCGCGCGGTACCGCAGCATCGCCGCCAACGCCTGGAACATATGCGTAGGTACGCACACGTACGCCATCGGCGGCAACAGCCAAGCCGAACACTTCCGCGCACCCAACGCCATCGCCGCCTACCTCAACCAAGACACGTGTGAGAGCTGCAACACCCACAACATGCTCACCCTCACGCGGGAGCTGTACGCCCTCGAACCCGACCGGGCCGCGCTCTTCGACTACTACGAGCAGGCGTGGCTCAACCAGATGACCGGCCAGCAGAACCCGGCCGACCCGCACGGCCACGTCACCTACTTCACCCCGCTCAACCCCGGCGGCCGACGGGGTGTGGGACCGGCGTGGGGCGGCGGCACCTGGAGCACCGACTACACCACCTTCTGGTGCTGCCAGGGCACCGGCCTTGAGGCGCACACCCGGCTGATGGACTCCGTCTACTTCCACGACGGCGGCGACACCCTGACCGTGAACCTGTTCGTGCCGTCCATCCTCACCTGGGGCCGGCGCGGCATCACCGTCACCCAGACCACGTCCTTCCCGATGAGCGACACGACCACGCTGCGCGTCACCGGAGACGCCGGGGGCACCTGGACCCTGCGCGTCCGCATTCCGGGCTGGACCACGGGAGCCACCGTCAGCGTCAACGGCACTCCGCAGACCATCGCCACCACTCCGGGCAGTTACGCAGCCCTCACCCGCTCCTGGACCGCCGGGGACACGGTGACCGTGCGCCTGCCCATGCGGGTCGTCATGCGGCCGGCCAACGACAACCCCAAGGTGGCGGCCGTCACCTACGGTCCGGTCGTCCTGTCCGGGAACTACGGCGACACCAAGCTCAGTTCCCTCCCCTCCCTGGAGCCGTCCACGATCCGACGAACCAGCGCGGACAAGCTCACCTTCACCGCCACCGCGAACGGCGCGCCCGTTACCCTCGGCCCGTTCCACGACGCGCACGGCCACAACTACACCGTCTACTGGAACATCGGCACCGCACCCTCCTCACCCACCGTGCGCCTGGTCAACGTGGGCAGCGGTCTCGTCCTAGGCATCCAGGACATGTCCACGGCCGACGGCGGGCGGGCCCTCCAGTGGACGGACAGCGGCACCGCCGACCACGACTGGGAGATGATCGCCGACGGCACCGCCGTCCGTTTCCGCAACGCCCACAGCGGCAAGGTGCTCGGCGTCCTGAACATGGCCACGACGGACAAGGCGACCGTGCTCCAGTGGGCGGACAACGGAACCGCGGACCACCGCTGGACCCTGCTCGACCAGAACGACGGCACGTACAAGATTCGCAACGTGCACAGCGGGAAGCTCCTCGCCATCGCGGGCAACTCCACGGCGGTGGGCGCGTTCGCGGTCCAGGACGCCGACGACGGCACGGCGGACAACCGCTGGCGGGTCGTGCGTCTATAGCGCTGAAAGGCCCTTCCATCGGAGAGGCCCTTCGCGCGGGCGGTCAGTGGCCGTCGCTCGTCATGTCGAGCACGATCTTGCCCACCGCCGCGCCCGTGCGGAGCCGGTCGACCGCCTCGCCGAGCGCGTCCATCCCGTAGCTCTCGTACGGCAATGTCAGCGCGCCCGAGGACAGCTCCGGCAGCAGGCGCAGTACCTCGGGGGCGACCGCCGCGCCGCGGCTGATCATGTTCACCGGGAGGAGGGAGACGTCGGCGAGGAAGAAGTCGGCGAGGTCGAGGGTGAGTTCGCGTCCGGCCGTGTAGCCGAGGAGTGCTGCCCGGCCGCGCGGGCGGACCAGGGTGAGGGCGTCGCGCAGGATCGGGCCGCCGACCGTGTCGATCAGCACGTCGACCTTGCCGCCGATCGCCTCCTCGGAGAGGTCCGAGGCGAGCAGCGCCTTGGCGACTGCGGGCACGTGTTCCAGCTTCGCCGGGCGGCCGACCGCGCCGACGACCTCCGCGCCGACCCGCGCCGCGAGCTGGACGGCCATGGCGCCGACCGCGCCGGACGCGCCGGTGACCAGGACCCGCTCCCCCGGCCTCACCTGGGCGATGGCGTGCACGGTCGCCCAGGCGGTGCCGACCGGCGAGAAATAGGTGCAGGCCAGCGCGGGGTCGGTGCCCTCGGGCATGACCTCGGCGGCGGCGTCGGGCACGAGCACGTGCTCGGCCCAGGCACCGTCCCGACTGAGGCCGAGCCCTTCGCCGCGCAGCCGGACGAGGGCGCCCTCGGGGTGTGTGTCCGAGGCGAGCACATGGCCGCTGCCCTGGGTGCCGGGGATGAACGGCAACTCGGGCAGGATGCCGAACTGTCCGTCGAGGATGTTCAGGTCCAGGTGGGCGACGGTGGCCGCGGCGACCCGTACGAGGGTGTGGCCGGGGCGCGGCTCCGGGACCGGCCGTTCCTGGAGCCGCGGCGGCGTGCCGAACTCCTCCAGGTACAGGGCGCGCGAGGTGTTGGAGGAAGTGCTCACGTGCGGTGCTCTCCGTTCCTCCCCCGTGGACGAGGGCGCTGACCCCGTTCTTGACACCTTAGCCCCGTACGTGTGCAGTACACGCACCGCGACCGGTCGATACGGCCGCGGCAGTGACCCTCAGGGCGTGAGGACGACCTTCTCGCAGTGTTCCTTCTTGTTCTTGAACAGGTCGTAGCCGGTCGGCGCCTCGCTCAGGGGCAGCCGGTGGGTGATGATCCGGGTCGGGTCGAGCTTGCCCTGTTCGATCATGCCGAGGAGCGGCTTCATGTACTTGTGCACGTGGCACTGGCCGGTGCGCAGGGTCAGGGACCTGTTCATCCAGGCACCCGCCGGGAACTTGTCGATCAGCCCGCCGTAGACGCCGATGACCGAGACCACGCCGCCGCTGCGGCAGGACATGATGGCCTGGCGCAGGACGTGGGGCCGGTCGGTCTCGGAGCGGACCGCCTGCTTGGCGCGGTCGTAGAGGTGGACGTGGGAGGCGCCGTGGGTGGCTTCCAGGCCGACCGCGTCGATGCACTTGTCGGGGCCGCGGCCACCGGTGAGTTCGAGGAGGGCCGACCGTACGTCGGTGTCCTCGAAGTTGATGGTGGTGTAGCCCTGGGCGGCGGCCATGTCGAGGCGGTAGGGCTCCTTGTCGATCGCGATGACCTTCTCGGCGCCGAGGACCCGGGCGCTGTCCATGGCGAACTGGCCGACCGGTCCGGCGCCCCAGACGGCGACGACGTCACCCCGTTCGATGTCGCACATGTCGGCGCCCATGAAGCCGGTCGGCAGGATGTCGGAGAGGAACAGCACCTGCTCGTCGGTGAGGTCCGACTCGATCTTCAGCGCGTTGGCGTCGGCCAGCACCACGCGGGCGTACTCGGCCTGGCCGCCGGCGAAGCCGCCGGTGAGGTGGGAGTAGCCGTAGATGCCGGCGGTGGGGTGGCCGAAGAACTTCTCCGACATCCCGGCGTTCGGGTTGGTGTTCTCGCAGCACGAGTACAGCTCCGCGCGGCAGGACGCGCAGGCGCCGCAGGCGATGGGGAAGGGTACGACGACCCGGTCGCCGACGCGCAGTTTGTCGGGGCTGATGCCGGGGCCGACCTCGACGACCTCCCCCATCCACTCGTGGCCCAGGATGTCGCCCTTCTCCATGGTGGGGACGTAGCCGTCGACCAGGTGGAGGTCGGATCCGCAGATCGCCGTCGAGGTGATCCTCACGATGGCGTCGCGGCTGTTCAGGATGGAGGGTTCGGGGACGTCGAGGACCTCGACGGAGTTGCGTCCAGTCCAGCAATTGGCCTTCATGCGAGGGCCTCCTTCAGTTCGTCCGCGGTCAGGGGTTGGGCCGGGTGCTGCGGGAACTCGCCACGGGCCCGCTTGCCGCCGGGTGCGCCTTCGGAGCGGACGACCTCGCCGGTCTCCACGATCTGCTTGAAGCGGCGCAGATCGTCGTCGAGTTGCTGGTGCGGCTCCTCGCCGAAGTAGCGCGCCACGGCCTTGCCCAGCGGCCCGGCGGGCACGTCGTAGCGCAGCTTGACCCGGACCTCCGTGCCCCGGTCGCCGGGGGCGGGTACGAAGCGGACCTCGCCGGAGTTGTCGATGTCGGCGCCGTCCACCGACCGCCAGGCGATCAACTGGTTGGGGATGTCCTCGGTGGTCTCGGCGTCCCATTCGACCGTCTTGCCGAACGGCGCGTCGGCCCGCCAGTGGCTGGTGCGTGGGCCCGTGACGCGTACTTCTTCCAGGTGTGCCATGAAGTCCGGCAGTCCCGCCAGGTTGCTCCACAGGGCGTAGACCTCTTCGGGAGGCCGGCCCACGGTGGTGGCCGCGGTGAGTTGCATGGGGGTCCTCCTACGGGTACGGGTCACGGCCGCGTAGACGTCCGTGGCCGTGATGGCGGTGACCGCGGCGGTCGCGGCGACGGTGCGGCCGAGGCCACGGCCGTCATGGTTCTTCAGGGCCCGGGTCAGCATCGTCAGATCCATGAGGTCGCCGCCGACACGGCCCCAGAGCCAGGCCGGGTGCGGCCGGGTCAGCAACGCGGTGGCCGCCGCCAGTTCGCGCACGCCGACGGCGGTCGTGGCCGCACGGTGCCGGGTGGCGTCACCGACCCCCAGGGTCCGGGCGAAGGCCGCCGGGGCCGCGACCTGGGGCACTCCCAGGAGCGCGCTGGCCCAGCCGAGTCCCCGGACGAGCGGGTCGTGGTGCGGGCGAGAAGTGGAGCGGGTGTCTGTCTTCATCAGTGCTCCCCACGTGCGGAGAGGTGTATGGACGGCCCTTCACCGGATGAATCGTGACGAAGTGGAGGGCGCGAAGCGGACAACACCGGGGGTTTCCACGTCGCACGGGTCTAATCCCGAATTGCCGCATCAAGTGACCCGTGTGCTCCGTCGGTTGCGGCCGTGGGGGCGCACTCCTACGCAACCGACCCCGGCCGGAACCGGGGTCGGGCATACTTCGTCGGATCCCTTTCGCTACTTGTGCCGGCCGTTGCCGTGGCCGTCGGGGTGCAGGACCACCTTCGTCCAGCCGTCGTCACGGGCGTCGAAGTGCTTGTAGGCGTTCGGGGCCTCGTCCAGGCCGAGTTCATGGGAGACGATGAAGCTGGGCTTCGCCTTTCCACCGGCGATCAGATCCCGCAGTGCCCGGTTGTACTTCTTCACCGGCGCCTGACCGGTACCCATGCACTGGCCCTTGAACCACATCTTCCCGAAGTCGAGGGGGACCTTGCCCTTCGCCTCCAGCTCGTTCTGGGCGTCCTTGCCGCCGGGGTCCTCCGGCAGGAACACGCCCACCACTCCGATGTCGCCCGTGAACCTGACCGTGTCGATCAGTCCGTTGAGCGTCAGACTCGCGTCCTCCTGTCCTTGGGGATCGTGCGCCTGGTAGCCGACGCATTCGCAGCCGTTGTCGGCGCCCAGGCCGAGGGTGGCCTCCTTGACGACCTCCGACGGGTCCTGCTCGGCGGTGTTGATCGGGATGGCGCCGATCTCCTCGGCCCTGCTCAGCCGGTCGGGCTGGTGGTCGGCCACCCATACGCGGCCGGCGCCCTTGAGGACGGCGGAGTAGGCCGCCATCAGCCCGACGGGACCGGCCCCGAAGACGATGGTCTGGTCACCCGGCTTGACGTGGGCCATCTCGGTGGCGTGATAGCCGGTGGGGAAGATGTCGGCGAGCATCACGTAGTCGCTCTGCCGCTCGGCTGCGTCCTCGCCCAGACGCAGCGCGTTGAAGTCGCCGTAGGGCACGCGCAGCAGTTCGGCCTGGCCGCCCTGGTAGGGGCCCATGTCGGCGAAGCCGTACGCGGCTCCGGCGAGGTCCGGTTCCGGCTGCATGGTCAGGCAGTAGTTGGTCAGTCCCCGCTCGCACTGCTTGCAGAATCCGCAGGCGATGTTGAAGGGCAGGACGACGTACTCGCCGACCTGCACCTTGCGGACGGCCGAGCCGACCTCCACGACCTGGCCCATGTTCTCGTGGCCCAGGGTGCGGCCGGTCTCGAACGAGGTACGGCCCTCGTACATGTGCAGGTCCGAACCGCAGATGTTGGTGACGGTGATCTTGACGATGATGTCGCAGGGGTGCTCGATCGTGGCGTCCGGCACGTCCTTCACTGTGACCGTGCGCGGTCCGTCGTATACCGCTGCTTTCATGTTGACTCCCCTTGGTGTCATGACGCGGCGATGACGGCCCGATGCGCCGTCTGCGAAAGATCTGGGGAAAGGGGTTCGCGGCTCAGGACTCTGGCGAACCTAGGGCGTGGATCGAAGGAACGGCCAATGCATGACGTCGTCTCGTCCCGGAGGGATCGCTCGGCCGATGTTCTGCTGTCCAACGGTCGGCACTGGATGCGCGTCCGGCCCAAGTCACCCGCTAGTCGCCGTGGTCACTTTCCAGCATACGGCGGCGTTCCTGTTCACGCTTGGAGTAGGCGGCCGCCCGGATCGCCTCGTCGCTCTCCAGGCCCGACCCCAGCGCACCGCCCACGGTGGCGATCGAGGCGACGAACCATGCCAGCGTCACGTAGTCCACCGGGTCCAGCGGGGAGCGCGTCATGGACGTGAAGACGCGGTCGTTCAGGATGAACAGCCCCCACACGTAGTTGATGACCATCAAGCCGGCGTAACAGACGAGTACGCCGATCGCGACGGTCACGACCGTCGAGGCGTTGAACAGCCTCGCCCGCTGCCTCGCCTCCCGCGAGCCCTTGGACGGGCGGTGCCACAGCTCCGCGTCCACGATCAGCCATCCGATCATGGTCGCGAGGGATCCGACCGTGGCGATGACCAGGCGGGGTGTGCTCAGTGCGCCGGCCAGACTCCAGACGGTCGAGTCCACGGTGGCGATGGCCCCGCTCGCCAGCGCGGCCGCCAGCGCCTTCGACAGCCCCGGCACCAGCCGCCAGGGCCGGTTGGCGCGGACCATCCCCATGAGCACCCGCAGACGTCCCTGGTGGCCGCTGACGACGTAATGGAGATCAGCCGCGTCCTCGTCACCGGCAGGGTCCGGGTCGACCGGCACGATGCGTCCGGCGAGCGGCGCCCTCAGCGGCCGGCGTCGCTCGTTCTCCTCGTCCTCACCTGCCTTCGCCTTCACCAGGCCGAGCACGGTTTCCTCCACGGCCTCCCGGGCCCTTGTCTGCAGCCGCCAGCCACCGAGCGACGGCAGGGACAGCAGGGCCAGGCCGTGCCCGCGGTGCACATCCACCACCAGCGTGTGCCCGTCGGCGTGCAGGGGGAGGTCGGTGAGAGCCACCACGACGTCCCAGTCCTCCGTGCTCGCGCGGTCCCTGATCCGCCTCATCAGCGTGGGCGGGTCCTCGCTGCCCGAGGTGAGGGGCTCGCTCACCACCTGGACGTCGAACTGTCGCCCCGGGCCGGATCTGTCGGCGAGCCGCGCCGGGAGGACGCGTGCCATGCGCTGCGCGACCTCTGTCGGCGCGTCCGGATCCGCGAGAAGCGCGACGACGATGACACTCGGAGACGACATCCGTACGACCCGACCCCTCACGGCTGCTGCTGAGGCACATGTGCCGCCAGGATGCCCCACCGGGGGCCGTGAAGCGCGGTGACACGCTTCCCCGGCCACGCGCGGCACCCAGGACGACGGACCGCACGCCCGAGCCACTCGCGTGGGCGAACGGTGCGGTGGCTGACGTGCGCGGAGACCGCTCGGCTTCCAAGGTGGGGAAAGGCGCGCGCACCGGCAAACCCTGACCCCGCCGGACAGCATCAGTTATCCCCCGCGAGCCACCTCCTTCTCGACAACGAACGCGGTGTCCGGTTCGTCAGGTGGACCGGCTGCCGTCAGGATCGGACAGCCGCTGTGACCACTTCCCCCTTCGGGTCCGGTGACCCTTTCTCGGACCTGTTCAACCGCTTCTTCGGCACGAGCCCCGCGGCCTCCCCGCCGGCGGTCCAGCGCGTGCCCATCGGTCGTCTGCTCAGTGACGCCTCGCAGGAACTCCTGGCGACGGCAGGCGGGCGTGCCGCCGAGGACGGCGCCGATCTCGACACCGTGCACCTGTTGTGGGCCGCGACCCAAGTCGATCCCGGTCGCCAGCTCCTCGCGCAGGCGGGCGCCGACCCCGACGCGCTGGCGGACCAGGTGGAACAGTCGCTGCCCACCGGCGGCACGGTGGAGGAACCGCGGCTGACCCCGGCGGCGAAGCGGGCCCTGCTCAGGGCCCACGCCAAGTCCCAGGAGGCGGGTGCGTCGTACATCGGGCCGGAGCACATCCTGGCCGCGGTCGTGGAGGACCCCTCGTCCGGCGCGGCCGGCGTCCTGGGCTCGGACAGTGGCGCGGGAACCCGCCGCGGACGCGGGGGCCAAGGCGGGGCGGGCGGTTCCGCGGCGGGCGGGTCCACCGCCACGCCCACGCTGGACGAGTACGGCCGTGACCTCACGGAGGAGGCGCGCGCGGGGCGGTTGGACCCGGTGGTGGGCCGGGCGCAGGAGATCGAACAGACGGTGGAGATCCTCTCCCGGCGTTCGAAGAACAACCCGGTCCTGCTCGGCGACCCTGGGGTCGGCAAGACCGCCATCGTGGAGGGTCTCGCGCAGCGCGTCGTCTCCGGCGACGTGCCCAAGACCCTGCGGGACCGCCGGGTGGTGGCCCTGGACCTGTCGGGTCTGGTGGCCGGTTCGAAGTACCGCGGCGAGTTCGAGGAGCGCCTGAAGAAGGTCATCGACGAGGTGACCGAGGCGCAGGAGAGCATCATCCTGTTCATCGACGAACTCCACACGGTCGTCGGCGCCGGTGGCGGCAGTGAGGGCTCCATGGACGCGGGCAACATCCTCAAACCCGCTCTGGCGCGCGGCGACCTCAGCCTGGTCGGCGCCACGACCCTGGACGAGTACCGCAAGAACATCGAGAAGGACGCCGCGCTCGCCCGCCGCTTCCAGCCGGTGATGGTGCCGGAACCGACGGTCGAGGAGACCGTGGAGATCCTCCAGGGTCTGCGCGACTCCTACGAGGCCCACCACGGCGTACGGTTCACCGACGCGGCGCTGGAGAGCGCGGCGACCCTCTCCGACCGCTACATCACCGACCGCTTCCTGCCCGACAAGGCCATCGACCTGATGGACCAGGCGGGCGCCCGGGTGGCGCTGCGCGGCGGTGCCGACAGCCCCGAGGCGGACGAGATCCACCAGGAGCTGACCCGGCTGAACCGGGAGAAGGACGAGGCCGTCCACAACGAGGACTATGAACGCGCCGCCGGGCTCAAGAGCCGGATCAGCGAGACGCAGGACAGGCTCTCGGGACTGGACGGCGGCGGACGGGAACCCGCGGCCGAGGTCACCGAGGAGGACATCGCCGAGGTCGTCGCCCGGCGCACGGGCATCCCCGTCGCCCAGCTGACCGCGAGTGAACGCGAACGCCTGATCCGCCTGGAGGAGACCCTGCACGAGCGGGTGATCGGCCAGGACGAGGCGGTCACCGCGGTGGCGCAGGCGGTACGGCGCGGCCGTGCCGGGATGGGCGACCCCGACCGCCCCACCGGCAGCTTCCTCTTCCTCGGTCCCACCGGCGTCGGCAAGACCGAACTCGCCAAGGCCATCGCCGACATCCTCTTCGGGCAGGAGGACCGGCTGATCCGCTTCGACATGAGCGAGTTCCAGGAGCGCCACACCGTCTCCCGCCTCGTCGGCTCGCCCCCCGGCTACGTGGGCTACGACGAGGCCGGCCAGCTCACCGAGGCCGTCCGCCGCAAGCCGTACAGCGTGGTGCTGTTCGACGAGGTGGAGAAGGCGCACCCGGACGTCTTCAACCTGCTGCTCCAGGTCCTCGACGACGGGCGGCTGACCGACGCGCAGGGCCGTACCGTCGACTTCCGCCAGACCGTCGTCATCATGACCAGCAACCTCGCCTCGCAGCTCATCCTGAGCCACCAGGGCGCCGTGGACGAGATCCGCGACGAGCTGATGGCCGAACTGCGCGGCCACTTCCGTCCCGAGTTCCTCAACCGCATCGACGAGGTGGTCGTCTTCCACGCGCTCACCCGTGAGGACCTCGTGCGGATCGTCGATCTGCTCCTCGAGCGCAGCCGCCGCAGGCTGCACGCGCAGCAGGTCACGCTCCAGGTGACCGACGCGGCCAAGGAGTGGCTCGCGGAGCAGGGCTACCAGCCGGAGTTCGGGGCCAGGCCGCTGCGCCGCACCATCCAGACCGAGCTCGACAACCGGCTGTCCACCATGCTCCTCGACGGCCAGGTGGACCCCGGCGACACCGTCGTCTGTGACGTACGGGACGACCGGATCGAGTGCACGGTCTCACCCGGCGACCACCGGGAGGCGGACGAGCCGGCCGTCAGCGCAGACTGAGGCGGCCATGGAAGTTCTCCGGTACGGGTGCGAAGCGCAGGGCCATCGTGACGTCCTTCGGCCGGTTCACGGTCAGGCGGTACCGCGTGCACAACTGGTGACAGAGCGCCATCAGTTGGACCGTGGCGATGTTCGCACCGATGCACTTCTTGGGCGCCCAGCCGAAGGGTACGTAGCAAGTGCGGTCCGCGGGGCCGTGTGGAGCGCCGGGCAGGAAGCGGTCGGGGTCGAAGACGTCGGGCTGCTTCCAGACCCGTTCGTCGCGGTGGATCATGTGCGGGCTGAGCAGATACCACTCCCCCGGCTCCAGCCGTTCCCGCCCCAGGTCGAAGGCGTACTTGGAGCGGCGTACGAGGAGGAGCGGCGGGCTCCACAGGCGCAGCACTTCCTTGACGAACCGGTGGGTCGCGGGTGCCTCGCTCGTCGGTGCCGTACGGAAGGCCACAGGGTCGACGGCGGAGAGTTCCCGGGTGAGGCGTTCCTGCCACTCGGGTTGGCGGGCGAACTCGTAGAGCAGGCTCGCGGCCGCGGTCCCCGGGGGGCCCGCGATGGCGGTGAGAACGGCGGTCACCACATCGAGGGCGCGGTCCATGCCGAGGTCGGGCAGCAGGTCGACGAAGGGGTCCGTGAGGTCGGGTTCGCGCTTGCGCCTGCCGTTGGCGCGCTGGCGCAGCACACGCCGTACGACGAGGCCGGACCGCACCTGGACCGCCATAAACCGGAGATGCTGCAAGGTGCTGCCCGGTTCGGTTGAGACCAGCCGCAGCAGCTTTCCCTCCAGGTCGCGGCGGACGAGATCGGACTCGGCGGCGGTGAGCCCCGCCAGGGCGAGCGGCAGCAGCGAACGGACCGCCACCTCCTGGGCGAGCATGGCCAGGTCCACGTCCTCGTCGAGCCGCGCGTCGATGATCCGTTCCATGCGCTCCATCAGGCGGCCGTGCTGCTCGGCGGTGGCGAGCGTGTGGAGCTGGGTCAGCCACGCGGCGCGGATCTGGCTCCATCGCACCGGCGGGCTCGAACGGCGCCGGACCACGTCGATCAGGCGGTCGTGCATGGTGAAGGCGTGCCAGTTCGTGGCACTGACGCGACGGGCCGCTTCCGGTTCGAACACGGCGAGCCGTTCGTCGTCGACCCAGAAGACGCCTCCCTCGTTCGCACTGCGCATCCGCATCATGTGCAGGAAGTCGTCCGGGTGCTGGGGGGTGGTCATCAGGCAGGTCCCCTCATGTGACGCGGGGAGCCGCCTGGCGGCGGGCCCCCGCGTCCGGCCGGTCAGATGTGGTGGTACAGGTACCAGAAGTATTCGTACTGGCGTCGGATGTTGAGAGCCGACTTCGCCTGGCGATACAGCGCGCGCATGGTGGTTCACCCCCCTCCGAGGTCGTGGTCACGGCGGCTCAGCGCCACGGTGAAGCGCGGCGGAGCCAGCGCCGGGCCGATCTGCGGCCCGGCGCCGTCGTGGGTGACCGACACCTGCCAGTCACGGGTGAGCAGTGCGACAAGGTCCGTGAGGAGACGCATGGTGACGACCGCCCCGGCACACGTGTGCGGCCCGTAGCCGAAGGGGAGGTACTCCCCGTCCGGCACGGCGTCGGCCCAGCGCTGCGGTATGAACGCGTCGGGCTTCTCCCAGTGCGCGGGATGCCGGTGAACCAGATAGGTGCAGACGGCGAGTCGGTCCTTGGGGGTCACCCGCATCCCGCCGAGTTCCTGCTCCCGGCTCGGCGTGCGGGCGAACAGCCACGCCACCGGCCACAGCCGCAACGCCTCGCGCACCACCCAGTCCGTCCGCGCCGGAGGCTGCTCGGCGTGCGTTCCGAGAACGAGGACCGACCAGCCGAGCGCGAACCCGATCGACCCGACCGTGGCGAAAAGGAAGGACAGGTAGACCTCGACCAGGTCCGCGGCGCGGGCGGCGGGACCGCACCCGTCGAGAACGACATCGAGCAGATCGCGCGGCTCACCGACCCCGCCGCCCCTCCCCCGCTCCCCCTGCCTGGCCGCCACTTCGTCGTGCAGCGCGGCGAACGCGCGGCGCCGAAAGCGCAGCCGGGACACCGCCGTATGGCGTTGCCGCGCACCCGCGAGCACCGCCCGGGTGACAATGTGCTCAAGCACTTCGTGCAGGGCAGGTGGTGCGCCGGGGTGCAGCAACACGTCACGCAGGTGCGCGAAGACAAGCAGGTTCCCGGCGTCGGGCCAGACGCTGCCGGACGCGAGGTGGTGCGCTACGAGTTGCGGCAGCCGCGACCGGTGCTCGTGGAGGTGACGGCTCATCAGGGCGCGGGACGCCCGACCGATCTCGATCTGTGCGCCGCGTGGTCCGAAGACTCCGTGGCGGGTCCGGTAGAAGTCGGATGTCTCGGTGACGACCGCGTGCCGGTTGCCCATCACCGCCCGGGCGGCGTCCGGATTGGCGACGCACACCAGCCCGGTGGCCGAACGCCACACATCCTGGGCGTCGTCGAACTCGGCGGCCAGACGCCCGAGCGGGTCGGACGGGCGGCCGAGTCCGGCATGGCCGTGCAGGGTGCGAGCGCGCTCGCCGTCCCCCGTGCCGGTCACAAGCGGCTCCATGACGCCTCCCCCTTTGCGCGCCGCGGTACCGTTCGGCCCGTGGGACACCGAGTACGGTTTCGATCGGCGCACACTGTTCATCCGGAACGATCCAGGGCCGCGGCTGGCACTTCCCCGTACTCAGCCTTACGAGCACCAGAGCCGACTGTTTCATGATCAACCAAATTTTTTCCCGACGCCCGAACGGTCGATGCGGCCAGTGTGACCAGCGGAAATTGACGGGTGGCCTGGGTCGCTGAGGGTGTACGCATGACCCTGGTGCACCAGTCCACATGAGGGGAACGACATGCGGCCTTCGATACTTCGTCGGGCAGTGGAGGCGGGCCAGACAGTCGCGTCGGCGCTCGGCCTTGAGGTCGACCAGGTGGCCGTCGTCCACAACTCGGACCGTGTAGCGCTGCGTCTGGTCCCGTGCGACGTGCTGGTCCGGGTCGCGCCGTCGGAGCAGCGGGCCGACTTCGCGTTCGAGGTCGAGGTCGCCCTCCGACTCACGGCCGTGAACGCCCCGGTGGCCGTACTGGATCCCCGGGTTGAACCCCGCGTGTACATGCGGGACGGTTTCGCCGTCTCGTTGTGGGCCTACTACGCACCGATGTCGGTGGAAATCACCCCGGCCGAGTACGCCGACGCGCTCATGCGGCACCACGCCGCCCTGCGCCAACTCGCTCTGGAAGCACCCCACTTCACTGAGCGCATGGCCCGCGCACTGCGGGAGGTAAACGACCCGGAGCGGACCCCGGACCTGTCCGACGCCGACCGGGAGCTGCTGTGCCGCACTCTGAGCGAGGTGAGCGAATCGATCGGCGCGGACCGGTCCGGCGGCCAACTGCTGCACGGCGAGCCACACGCGGGCAACCTCCTCGTCACCGCGCGGGGTCCGCTCTTCGTGGACCTCGCCACGTGCTGCCGCGGGCCGGTCGAGTTCGACCTCGCGCACGCTCCCGAGGGCGTGGAGGAGTACTACCCCGGGGCCGATCCGGATGTGCTGGCCCGGTGCCGTGCTGTGAACTGGGCCCTGTTCTCGGCCTGGCGCTGGCGCCGCGAGGACCAGATGCCCGACCGGGACCGCTGGAGAGCGGAAGGGCTCGCCCTGGTCCGCGCCTCGCTCGACCGCTGCGGACCGGGCTGACCAGGCTCCGGGCGAAGGAGCCGCCGGCCGTCCGCGGACCGGCGATGCCTCAGCCGCGCGCGGCCGGGTCGAGCTTCAGCAGCGCCTCCTCGTCCGGGGAGCCGGTCGGCGCCTGGTAGACGACCAGGCGCTGGCCGCCCGTACGGGCGAGCTGCATGATCTCGTACGTGAGCGTCATCCGGCCGGCCTTCGGATGGTCGAAGGTCTTCACGCCGCCGCTGCGTTCGCAGACGTCGTACCGGTCCCACATCCGCGCGAACTCCGGTGACTTGAGCAGCAGTTCGCCCACGAGCCGTACCAGCTTCGGGTCGTCGGGGTCGGCGCCGCCCACGGCCCTCAGGTGCGCCACCGACTTGGCGACGGTCTCCTCCCAGGGCACGTACAGGGAGCGGCCGGCCGGGTGCAGGAAGAGGTAGCGGGCCACATTGCGTTCCTCCGGCGGCAGGTCCCACATGCCGGGGAGCAGACGGCGGCCCGCCGGGTTCGCGGCCAGCATGTGGCTGTGGCGGCTGACCACGTACGCGGGCATGGGCCGCAGCGCCTCCAGCATCTGGAGCACCGACGGGCGGACCGTGTCGTCGCTCGTCGGGTGGGGCGCGGTGAGCCGCCCCGACGCCAACTCGGCCAGCTCGTGCAGTCGTTCGTGCCCGTCGCCGCGCAACCGAAGGGCGCGGCTCAGCGCGTCGATCACGGCGGGCGACGGGTTCTTCTCGCGGCCCCGCTCCAGCCGCGTGTAGTAGTCGACGCTCACCCCGGCGAGGGTCGCTAGCTCCTCGCGGCGCAGGCCCGGTGTGCGGCGCAGGCCCGTCCCGGCGGGCAGTCCCGCGTCGGCGGGGGTGACCTGCGCCCTGCGCGCCCGTAGGTATCTGCCCAGTTCCGTGGTGTCGGCCATCCACCCATTGTCCACGCGGGGCCGGTGGCGTGGGGGGCCGTGTCAGGGCCAGGAACGCGGGGCCCCGGCGGCGGGCGGTCTGTCACTTCACGCGGGGCGCGACGAGAGTGAGGTGTGTTGCGGGTGGCTGGGTCCACCGGGCCCAGGGAGTGCGCGTCACAGGTCCGCGGCCCGGAAGGACCCACCCACCCGCACAGCCCATGTCGTACGCGCTTCGGAGGTTCACGTGACGCTCACCCACACAGGCAGCCGTCCCACCGCACCGGCCCGGACGCGGGGCGCCACCCGGGGCGGCGGGACCGCGCTCGTGGCGGCGCTGCTCGGCTTCACGGTCATCACCATCGATGTGTCGGCGGTGAACATCGCACTGCCCGGCATCCGCGCGTCGCTGCACGGCGGCATGACCGGACTGCAATGGGTGGTGGACGCCTACACGCTGATGTTCGCGGGCCTGATGCTGTCCGCCGGGGCCCTCTCCGACCGGGCCGGTGCCCGCCGCGCCTACGCCTGGGGCACGGCGTGGTTCACCCTCGCGTCCCTGGCCTGCGCCCTCGCCCCGTCCATCGGGGCACTCGTCGCCGCCCGGATCGTGCAGGGCGGGGCGGCGGCGGTCCTCATGCCCGCGTCGCTCGCGCTGATCAGACAGGCGTACGAGGATGCGCGGCGGCGGGCGCGGGCGATCGCCCTGTGGACGGTGGGCGGTTCGGTGGCGATGGCGGCGGGGCCGGTCCTCGGCGGGGCCCTGACGGAGACGGTGGGCTGGCGGGCCGTGTTCTTCCTCAACCTGCCGGTCGGCGCGGCGATCGTCGTGCTGCTCGCGAGGGTGCCGGTGTCGCCGCGCAGGCCGGCACCGCTGGACCTGCCGGGCCAGGTGACAGCGGTGCTGACGCTCGCGGGACTGACCTTCGCGGTGATCGAGGGCGGACACACCGGGTGGACGTCACCGCCGGTCCTGCTCTCAGCGGCGCTGGCCGCCCTCGCGGCCGCGGGCTTCGTCGTGACCGAGAAGCGGCACCGGGCGCCCATGGTGCCGCTGCCCATGCTCCGCTCACACACCGTCTCCGTCGCGCTCGCGGTCGGCTTCGCGCTCAACGTGGCCTTCTACGGGCTCGTCTTCATGCTGGGTCTCTACCTTCAGCAGGCGCGAGGCATGTCGGCGCTCACGGCGGGGCTGGTGTTCGTGCCGCTGGCCGTGATCATCACGGGGACGAACCTGGTCTCGCCCCGGATGGCGGAGCGGTTCGGCCGCAGGCCGGTCATCGCGGCGGGCCAACTGGTCCTGGCCCTGGCCATGTTCGTACTGCTGCCCCTGACACCGCACACGCCGATGTGGCTGGTGCTGGTCATGCTCGTCCCCACGGGGCTGGGCGGGGCGTTCGCCATTCCGGCGGTGACCGCGATGCTGATGGACTCCGTCCCCGGGCCACGGGTCGGTACGGCGTCGGGCCTGCTCAACGCGTTCCGGCAGACCGGCGGGGCGCTGGCCGTCGCCCTCTTCGGCACACTCGTCGCCACCGGGAGCGGAGAGGGTTTCTCGATACCGGGCATGCGAGCGGGACTGCTGATCGCGGGCACCCTCCTGTGCGCAACCACCGCGCTGTCGGCCTGGCTGTTGCCTGGCTCGACCGACGCACGGTTGTCGTGAGGGGGCGCGCCAGCGGGGCCCTATGAGCCGGATGGCTTTTGCGACAAGCGCCCCCGGTGGGCCGTCGGCCGCGTGGCAGCGGACGGTCGGTCAGGGCGTGTGGAGCTGGGCGGGCAGGCCGGTCCAGCGCAGCTCGCCCGGGAGGTGACTCACGTCGTTGTAGGCGAGGAGGGTGGCGGACCGGCCCTCGGCGTAGCGGATCACGGTCAGTGCCGCGTTGCCGTGGGTGAGAGTCATCCAGCGCCAGGGCGGTGCGTCCAGCGCGGCACGTACCAGCCAAGCGACCAGGAAGGCGTGGGTGACGACGAGGTCGTGCCGGGGTGCGTCGCCGTGCTCCGTCGGACCGGTGAAGTCCTCCACGGCCCGGCGGGCCAACGCCGCGCCCCGCGCACACTCCTCCGCCGAGACCGACGCCAGACGCGCCAGCAGCGCGTCGGCCGACTCCGGGGGAAGCTCGTCCCGCTGCGGCACGTAGGGAACGTAGTCCCCGGCCGCCTCGCACTCGCGCAACGGAACCCCGCTCAACTGCTCCGCGATCAACTGGGCCGTCTGCGTCGCACGAGGCAGCGGGCCATGGTGGACGGCCGACAGCGGCACACCGCGCAGACGCCGTCCCAGCAGCTCGGCCTGCCGTCGGCCCGCCTCCGTCAGCCCGCCCTCCTCGGACGTGGCTTCACCATGACGGACGAGGTAGAGATACCGATCCTGCATGGGACAGCTCCGGGCTCTCACGACGCGGGCTGCGATCCGGGGCGCTCGGCAGTGCCCTGCGGCGGGTGGTCCGCTGTACGGGTGCGGCTCAGCTCGGCGTTGATGCGCTGGGCCTCTTCGAGCTGGTCCTCCAGGACGATGATGCGGCAGGCCGCCTCTATCGGGGTGCCCTGGTCGACCAGTTCCCGGGCGCGGGCGGCGATGCGCAACTGGTAGCGGGAGTAGCGGCGGTGGCCGCCCGGCGAGCGCAGCGGGGTGATGAGGCGGTGTTCGCCCAGAGCGCGCAGGAAGCCCTGGGTGGTGTTGAGCATGTCCGCGGCCCGGCCCATGGTGAAGGCGGGGTAGTCGTCGTCGTCAAGACGTCCGAATCTGTCGTCTGCTGTCATTGCACCTCTCTGTGTCACGCGTCGAGGGGCCCGGGTGCGTTTGCTCGCACCCGGGCCCCGAAGGAACTGCACCATCTGCCGACTTCGGAACGCTGTCGGCCTATTGTTTGCCGTCCGCCCGGGCGAACTGCCACCGGGGGTACGGGGATCGCGGTTGCTTGACCGGAGACCACCTCACTATCGATGTCCTGCGGTACCCGGGCTCCGCTTGCTGTGCCCGGGCGATCCTGATGGCGCTTCGCTTCCTCCGTTCCTATCCCTCTGATCTTGCTGTGTTACTGCGTACGGCAATGACCCTGACTTCGGTCCTGCCGTGGTGGCTCCTTGAACACTGCGAGCCACCCGGTGCGGTCGCCAGTCCCGTCGCCGTCCTGCAACAAACCTGGCTTCGAAACTCCGCCACCGCACCGTCCTGCACTTACGGGTACTACTGCCCGGCGGACCGTCCCGCCGGGCCTTGTTCGACCTTGTCTACGAGAAAAACCTTAGCCATGCCAGCGCCCAATGTCTACTCCCGCCGAGATAGATTTTTCGACGTGGCGGCATGCGCTAATCACCACCGCGGCAGCGGACCGACCGGAACCCCCGCCACCCCCTACGGCGTCAGGCAGGATTGACGTCTGCGACTGGAGATGCCACTTGGGCAGGCGCGCCATGGGAGGGTTCGTGCACATATCCGAGGAAGCCGCCATGTTCCTCACCACCGCAGCCGCGATGTCGTGTCTCCCGGTCGGCGGCATAGCCCTGCTCTCCATCCCGCACCAGATCCGGGACCGCAAGCTCCGCAGGAGGGGGGTGACGGCCGAGGCGGTGTGCGAGGAGCGTTTGTACCGAGGTGGGCTCACCGTCGTGAACGTCTCGTGCGTATTCAGCCCACGCCCCGGCGTCCACGTCCGGGCGACAGTGACCTCGCCCAGGCCCGCGCCCCGGGTCGGCGAGCCGCTCACGGTGGTGTACGACCCGGAGAATCCCGAGGTGGTGCAGAGCACGCATTACCTGCGCTCCTCCGCTCGCCTGGGACGTGTGTCGCAGCCCCTCTTCGCTGTCCTGCTGCTCGCCACTGTGATCGGTGCGGTGATCAGCACCGCCTGACCGCCGCGCCTGTTCCGATGCCGCGCGCATGCGCCTACTTCCGCACGTGGAAGCGCAGCATGGTGACCCCGCCCGACTGGACGTTGGCGAACGGTTCCAGGTCGATCCGGTCGAGACCGCCCGGCGGCGCGAAGCGGGTGCCGTCGCCGAGGAGCACCGGCAGCACGTACACCAGGATCTCGTCGACGAGGCCGCGCCGCAGGCACTGGGCGGCCACGTCCGCGCCGAGGATCTCCAGGTTCTTGCCGCCGGCGACGCGGCGTGCCGTGGCCACGGCTTCTTCTACGCCGCAGGTGAGGAAGGTGACGCCGGGGTCCGGCTCATCGGGGGGACGGTGCGTGAGGACGAAGCGCGCCCCGCCGTCGTAGGCGGTGTTCTCGTCGGACATACGCTTGCCGACCTCGTACGTGCCCCGGCCGATGAGCATGGCGCCGGTGGCCGCCATGACCTCCGGGAACGTCGTCGACGTCATGTGCTCGAAGACCCAGTCCATCGTGTGTCCGGGACCGGCGATGAACCCGTCGAGGGACATCACCCTGTTCACGACCACTTTGCCGCTGCTCGCATCCGTCATGCGTCTTCTCCAAGCAGGTGGAGGGCCGGGATCGCATCATAGGTCGGTGAGCAACATCTTCTCCGGCGGAGACCACGAGCTGGATCTGTCCAATGGCGCCACCGCGGTCTTCGTCGACGTGCTGATGCTGGCCGTTTCCGATCTCGCCGCCGAGCCCTGGGACTTCCGCTTCGCGGCGCTGCTGTCTTTGCAGGACCAGAACGTCATGGGGCGCGGTGCCGTCGGATTCGACCTGGCGGAGTTCGACTGGGGTGCGACGGACGAAGAACGCGCCCGCGCGAAGGACTTCGTACTGCGTGCCGCAGCACTCGCGGCGAGCGGACACCGCTGGAATGAGCTGGGCTACCACCCGCCCCGCGTGCACGGATACCTGCACCGCTTCACGACGATGGTGGAGTCCTTCACCCCGCCCGCCGGCAGCAGCGCCCTACACGACTTCCCCGGTCCTGAGGACGCCGCGATGGCCTCGTGCGTACGCCACCGCGTCCTCAGCGCGCTCCCGCTGTACGACGGCTGCTTCCTCTGCAATCGACCGCCGCACTGTTAGCCGAACTTCTGAGTCACCGGGAAGGAGATGGCCTCCATGAGCGGCTTGCGTTTGGTGGAGCCCTTGTAGGTGTGGCCCCGGCCGGTGACCAGGGCGGTGTCCGGGCCGTAGAAGCGGACGTCCAGGATTTCATCAGCGAGTTGCGTCCCCTTGAGGAACTTGGCGAACAGTGCCGGGTGGCTGTCGACGATGTCCCGGCGCTGCACGGCATGGCCGGGGCCGAAGCCGTGGGGCTCGGCGCGTCCGAGTGGTACGCGCTGAGCCCCACGGCTTCGGCCCCGAAGAACTGGCCGCACGTACGGGTCTCACCACAGGCGCGACCACCCGCCTGATCGACCGCCTGGAGCGGGCCGGGTTCGTCCGCCGGACCGCGGATCCGGGCGATCGACGCAAGGTCATCGTCAAGCCCGTAGCCGACTCCCTCGACCAGATAGAGCAGGGCGGCCACCGAGGAGCTCCGGGAGGCAGCAGTTCACCGTCGTCACCAGGAGAGGGGTCCGGCTGCCCGCCGCCCGTGAGAACATCTACCGCCAGGGATCAAGAGCCAGCTTCCCCCGGGTCCGGCCCGCTTCGAGTTGTTGGAACACCTCCGCTCCCTCGGCCAAGGGATGTACGCGAGGGGCGCCGGGCGGATAGACGCCGTCGGCGATGAGGGACTCGATCTCCGCGAGCAGCGACTGGTAGAGGGGCGGCGCCGCGACCGCCAGAGCGCCGATGTGCAGGCCCTTGACCTGGACCTGGTGGGTGAAGACCAGATCGTGAGTGGTCAGCGTGGCGTCGCCGGAAGCGGCTCCGAAGACAACGATGCGTCCGGTGAAGGGTTTGGTGACCGTCAGGCTGACCTTGAACGTGGCCCGGCCCACCGATTCGAGGACCAGGTCCACCCCGCCGGTCAGGCGGGTGATCTCCTCGGCCAGATCAGGACGTCGGCTGTCCAGCACCTCGTCGGCGCCAAGGGCCTTGACGGTGTCGTGCTTCTCCGGTGAGGCCGTCGCGATCACCCGCGCACCGTAGTGGTGGGCGAGGCGAACGGCGGCCTGCCCGACGCCCCCGGCCGCGGCGTGAACGAGTAGCACCTCGCCCGCCTTGATCTGCCCCAGCGGTTGCAGTGCCGCCAACGCGGTGGCCCAGTTCAGGACCAGGCCGAGCGCCTGGGCGTCGTTCCAACCGGAGGGGACGGGAAGCGCCCCCGCGGCCGGCATCGTCATGTAGGGGGCGAAGGCGCCCGGGCCGGTTCCGACGACATGCGTGCCGAGCGGCAGCGGATTGTCGACGTCCGGGCCCACCCCCACGATCTCCCCGGCGGCCTCGAAGCCCGCCACGTAGGGTGCCTGCGGGCCTCCGCCATATGTGCCGTACGTCTGCATGACGTCGGCGAAGTTGACCCCGGCGGCGCCGACGCGGATCAGATACTCGCCGGGTCCCGGGGCAGGGACGCGGTGTTCCGTCGCGAGAGTCAGGTCCTTCGGTCCCCGATGGGACTGCTGCACCAGGGCTCGCATGGTCTGTTCGACGGCGCTCTGCCGCTCGTTGGTGTTCATGCACCGACCGTAGGAACCTCACACTTGTGGCAAGGGCAAGCGGTCGTCAGAGATCAGTACGACGTGCCTCTTTCAGGTAGGCGTCGAGCGCCGCCTGCTGATCGCTGAGGACGGCGATGCGAGCGGCGATCCTGTCGCGATAGCCCTGCACCTCGTGCAAGAACTCGGAGCACACCATCTCGGTCGCGGCCTCCGTTCCGCCAGTGAGACCGGGCAGGACTTCCCTGATCAACCGCACGGGCAACCCGGACTCCAGCAACGACCGGATGGCAAGCACCCGGTCAAGGGTGGACTGGCAATAGTCACGGAACCCGTTGCCGCATCGACCAGGGACGATCAAGCCCTCGTCCTCGTAGTGCCGTAACGATCGCGCACTCACACCGCTGACCCTGGAAGCCTCGCCGATCCTCATACCTACGACCAACGTCCAGCCACATGGCAATCTTCCGGTGCTTGAGCCCCGTCGCGTCGCCACGGAAGTGTGGCAGCACCACTTCGAGGGCGCTCGCGTCGGTGTCACCTCACGGATGGAACCGCCACCGCCCCTCGGAGACGACATCCACCTCGCCGTTTCTGACGCGCACGGCCGACTCGTCGTCGAGGAAGTACAGGGGGAAGTCCGCTCGCGCGGCGATGTCATCCGCCCAGGCGTCGTCCCGTTCGGGGAAGTCGGGCGAGCAGAGGTGGGGCTTGAGATACCAGTCGAAGAGGCCGAACGGTGGCTCCACGCTCTTCGCGCCCAGCACGTGAAGGTCGGCGGTGTCGCCGATGACGTCGGCGGAGTGCGCGGTGAGGTGACGGCTGAACATCATCGACCCGGCGCTGAACCCCACGTAGACCCGGCTCTCCAACGCTTTCAGGATGCCGTCGGCCAGGCCGTTCGCCGTGATGCTGCGTGCGAGGTGGTAGTGGTTGCCGCCGCTCACATAGATCACGTCGGCGTGGAGCAGACGGTCGAGCACCGACTGCCGGGGCAGGCCGTTCAGTTCCAGGACGTCGAACTCCCGCCAGCCCAGCCCGTGCAACCGGTTCAGGTCCGCGACGAACCACCCGTGGTCCCCCGGCTCGGCGAGCGAGGCCGTGGGGATGTACACGGCGTTCGCCGATCCGAACGGCTTGTCCAGCATGTCCCGCAGCGCCTCGCGCAACGTCTCGTTCCGCAGGCCGGCCGCCGTCAACAGAAGGTTCATCCGGCGAGCCAAGCACGACGCACTCGCCCACGCAACGAACACCCGGTCGCCCGGCCCTAGCCAGGGCAGCGTTCGCCCTTCTTCACCACTCGCACCGTGACCGCCGTGGTGACGGCATAGTGTGCGGGCGGCGGCTGCTGTGCGCAGACCGTCCAGTTGCTGGCGCGCAGTGGGATGCGGTGGTCGGCGTGGATGTCCTGGCCCGCCAGTCGGTTGAAACCGGCTCTTTGCGCGGCCAGTTGTGCCTTGTCCATGGTCATGCCGCGTAAGTCGGGCAGATCGGCGCTCTGTTGGCGACTGTGCTCGGAGAGGGCGAGCAGGGCGACGATGACGGCGAGGGTGAGGACGGCGGGGCCTTTGCGCATGGGTGTCCCAGGGGAGGAAGAAGGGCGGGGGCTGGGTGTGCAGGTGCGCGGCGATGCGCCCGCACAGGTGGTGCGGGCGCATCGTGGAGGTCAGCGGGTGTTGCTCAAGTCGCCCTGCGGGGCGACGGGTTCACCGGCCGGGGAGGCGGTCAGCTTCTCTCCTTCGATGTCGACATGGGGCAGCCTGCGGTCCACCCAGCGCGGCAGGGACCAGGCGCGGCGGCCGAGGAGTGCGAGGACGGCGGGGACGATGGTCATGCGGACCACGAACGCGTCGATGAGGACCGCAGTGGCCAGGCCGAAGCCCAGCGACTTGATCATGGCGTCGTGGCCACCGATGAAGCCGCCGAAGACGCCGGTCATGATGAGCGCCGCGGCGATGACGACCTTGCCGCTGTGGCGGAACCCCTCGATGATCGCCTGACGGGGGTCGGCGCCGTGCACGTACGCCTCGCGGACCCTGGTCACGAGGAAGACCTGGTAGTCCATGGCGAGGCCGAACACGATGCCGACCAGGAGGATCGGCATGAGGCTCATGATCGGGCCGGTGTTCTCCAGGCCGAACAGGTCCTTGAACCAGCCCCATTGGAAGACGGCGACCACGGCGCCGAGGGAGGCAAGGATGGACAGCAGGAAGCCGAGGGCCGCCTTGAGGGGCACCAGGATCGAGCGGAAGACGAGGATCAGGACCAGGAAGGCCAGGCCGACGACGAGTGCCAGGTAGGGGATGATCGCGCTGGTGAACTTGGCGGCGACGTCGATGTTCATCGCGGTGGTGCCGCTCACCAACGCCTCGGCCCCGGTGGCGGTGCCGGTGTCCTTGGCCTGGTCGCGGATGGCGTGGACGAGGTCCTCGGTCGCTTCGCTCGCAGGCGCGCTCTTGGGCACCACCGTGATCGTCGCGGTGTCACCGGCCGGGTTGTAGGTGGCCGGTGACACCGCCGCGACGTCCGGCAGCGTCTTGACGTCGTCGGTGAGTCGCGCGGCGGCCGTCCGGGTGGCCGACGGGTCGGTGTCGGTGACGACCAGGGTGAGCGGACCGTTGAAGCCGGGCCCGAAGGACTCGGCCAGCATGTCGTACGCCTTGCGCTCGGTGGTCGAGGCGGGCTTGGAGGAGTCGTCGGGCAGGCCGAGTTGCAGCTTGGCCGCGGGCAGGGCGATCACGCCGAGCCCCAGGACGGCGAGGACCAGGACCTTCCACGGGCGTCGCAGGACGAAACCGGCCCAGCGCTCGGCCAGGGGCGTCTTGGCGCGGGAGGTCTGCTTGCGGGCCGTGCGGCCCAGGACGCGTTCGGGGGCGAGGGCGAGGAGCGCCGGGACCAGGGTGATGGCCACCAGCACGGCGACGACCACGGCTCCCGCGGCGGCCATGCCCATGGCGGTGAGGATCGGCAGGTTCACGACGGCCAGGCCGACCAGGGCGATGACCACGGTGAGACCGGCGAAGACCACGGCGGAGCCCGCCGTGCCGTTGGCGCGCCCGGCGGCTTCCCGGGCGTCGTACCCCGCCGCTCGTTCGGAGCGGTAGCGGGAGACGATGAACAAGGCGTAGTCGATGCCCACCGCGATGCCCAGCATGGTGGCGAGGGCCGAGGTGCTGCTGTTGAGGTCGAAGGCGGCGGTGAGCGCGGTGATCGCGCTCGCCGTGACGCCGACCCCGACCAGCGCGGTCAGCAGTGGCATCCCGGCCGCGACCAGCGAGCCGAAGGTGAGGACGAGGATCACCGCGGCGAGCAGGAACCCGATCGCCTCCGCGGAGGCGCCGGCCTCGTCGGGCGCCAGCGCGCTGCCGGACGCCTCGACGACCAGCCCTCGCTCACGTGCTTCGTCGAGGGCCGCGTCGAGGTGCTCGTGGTCGGTGTCGGTCAGGTCGGCGGGCTTGGCGCGGTAGGTGACCTGGGTGTAGCCGGTGGTGCCGTCGGCGCTGATCGCCTTGGCCCGATACGGGTCGGTGACCGAGGCGACGCGCGGTGAGGACGCCTTCACGTCGTGCAGCAGCGTGGCGACTTCCGAGCGCGGGCCGTGCTCGCTCAGCTTGTGTCCTTCCGGCGCCCGTACGGCGATACGGGCGCTCGCCCCGTCGGCGTTGGCCGCGGGGAACTTGCGGCCGAGCACGTCGTAGGCCTTCTGCGCCTCGATGCCGGGCAGGGTGATGCTGGAGTTCGCGCTGCCGCTGCTGCCCGCCGCGGCGGCGCCCGCGACGCCCAGCACGATCGCCCAGAGCAACAGGGTCAGCCAGCGGCGGCGGAACGCGCCACGGCCGACCCGGTGCAGGAAAGTAGCCATGAGAAAGACAGACTCCGTTACGCAATGACTCGGACGAGGAGCGGCGGCACGTTGGCGGCCCGCTCGTTCTTCGGGCGTCGGCGGCTGCCGCGCGGCAGGTGTCGGACACCGTGAACGGCGAGCGAGCCTGGTGGCGCTCCGTGTGCCGTGATCGGAAGGGACTGGTGGGACACCGACGTCTCGGGGGAGGGACGCCGGTGCCCGGTTCCATGCTGTGCCACGGCGTGTCGTCGTCGCGTCAGCCCTGGGTACGGGCCGGGACCTGGCGTGTCGGTCATCCGGTTGACAGCGCCGCAGTACACCGGCTTCTTAGGCTGACTCCGTGGACTGGAAACTTCCGCTCTCCCCGGCGGTGCGGCGAATGATCATCACCGCCGTGGTGCTGACCCTGAGCCTGATGTGGCTGGGCGACATCCAGGTGCTGCGCACGACCCCGGCGCCCCGGACCGCCACCGACTGGCTGCCGGTGTTCGTCACCGGCCCGCTGCTGACGATCATGCTGCCCAGCACCCGGTTCTCGCCCGCGCTGCCGGTGCGCGCCGTGGCGGCGGCCGGCGTCTCCACCGTCTTGACCTGCGTGTGTCTCGTCGTGCCGCAGACCAGCACGGACTTCGGTTTCCTGGAGGCGTGCGCGCTGCTGTTCCTGATCGTCCGCGTTCTCGCCCAGACCCGGGCGGCCCGTACCGCCGTGCAACTGTGCGTCGCCCTGATCGCCGCCGCGCTGCTGATGCCGCTGCGCAGCCGGACCCTGGACACGTTCGTCTCCGGCAGCTATCTCCTGACCACCGTCTTCTCCCTGGGCGTCGCCACCGGCTGCGCCATCCGCGCGCTCGAACTGCGCAGGCAGCGCGCCGTGCACGATGTACGCCAGGCCGAGCGGCTCGCACTGGCCCGGGATCTGCACGACCTGATCGCCCACCACATGACCGGCATCATCGTGCAGGCCAACGCGGCACGCGCCGTGCACGCGACGGCGCCGCAGAAGGTGGATCCCGCCCTGGAGGCCATCGCCCGCGCCGGCACCGAGACCCTGGAGTCGATGCGCCGCCTGGTACGCGTCCTGCGCGAGGACGATCATCAGGCCCTGCGCCCGGGGGATCTGCTCGCCGAGCTGGCGGAACTCGTCGCCGCCTTCTCGGAGCAGCAGCCGCAGGCCCCGGCGGCCCGCCTGGAGGCCACGGCGGCGGCCCGCACCAGCCAGTACAGCCCGGAGGTGGAGACCTCCGTGCACCGGGTGGTGCGGGAGGCGCTCACCAATGTGCACCGGCACGCCCCCGGCGAGCGGGTGACCGTACGCCTGGACGCCGATCCCGACTGGCTGTACGTCACCGTCGTCAACGGCCTCGGGCAGCGCCGCGCGGGCGCTCCCGCGGGCGGGCGCAGCGGCTTCGGCCTCATCGGCCTGAAGGAGCGTGTCGAGGCTCTCGACGGGACGTTCAGGGCCGGGCCCACGGGCGACGGCCGGTGGGAAGTCCGCGCCGGACTTCCCCGCACCACCGCTACCCGTGCTCGTCCCGCGAGGTGACCACCCCGTTCTCCCACGCCCAGGCCGCGATCTCGACCCGGTTGCGGGCCTCGGTCTTGGCCTGGATCCGGCCCAGATACGTCTTCACCGACGACAGCGACAGGAACAGCCGGTCGGCGATCTCCTGATTGGTCCGGCCCACGGCCACCAGCCGCATGATCTCCGTCTCCCTGCTGCTCAGCCCGGCGGCCTCCCGCTGCGCCGCGTCCACCGAGCCGCCCTGCAAGGTGCGCAGCAGCCGTACGGTGACCGACGGCGAGACCAGCGCGTCCCCGCGCGAGGCCGCCCGTACCGCCTCCACGAGCAGTGTCGGCGGCGCGTCCTTGAGCAGGAAGCCGCAGGCGCCGTAGCGCAGGGCATCGCGCACATAGTCGTCCTGGTCGAAGGTGGTGATCACGACGATGTTCGGGGCGCGCCCGGATCGCCTCTCCCCCACCAGGACGCGCGTGACCTCCAGGCCGTCCATGCGGGGCATGCGGATGTCGGCAAGGACCACCTGGGGTTCGAGCCGCCGGGCCAGTTCGACGCACTCGACGCCGTCCCGCGCCACGCCCACCACCCGGATGCCCTGCTCGGCCTCCAGGATCATCTCCAGGCCGGCCCGCACCAGCTCCTGATCGTCCGCGATCACCACGTCGATCGGTTCATCGGCCACTCTTGTCTTCCTTCCGTCCCCGGACCCGGCTCCCCCTGACCCAGGGACGCACCTTTCGGCGTCACACCTGTGTCGCGGGGGCGCGAAGCCGACCGGAGGGCTGTGCGTATGCGCACGCGGGCGGTGTTCGCGCCCCGTGCGGCGCCGGGACCGCGATGTCGTCCCGCCGGGCCAATCCTTCCACGATCGGCTCGGTGGGGTGGCCGCACACCGCCGGACCGTCAGTCCAGCTCCCCCAAGGCGGTGTCCAGGATCGACAGACCGAGCGCCAATTCGTCCTTGGTCGCGGTGAGCGGGGGCGCGATACGGAAGACGCCTCCCATGCCGGGGAGCTGGACGATGTTCATGTGCAGGCCGAGTTCGAGGCACCGGCGTGTGACCTGGGCGCCCATGGCGTCGGAACTCCGCTTGGTCGCACGGTCGGTGACGAGTTCCAGGCCGACCAGCAGTCCGCGGCCACGGATGTCACCGATGGCTTCGTGGCGCATGGCCAGATCTTCCAGGCCGGTGCGCAGGAACGCGCCGAGGGCCCGCGCACGCTCGTCCATGCGGTTCTCCGTCAGGACGTCGAGGACGGTGTTGCCGACGGCGGCCACCAGCGGGTCGGAGACGTGGGTGGTGAAGAACAGGAATCCGCGGTCGTACGCCTCCTGCTCGATCTCCGCGCTGGTGACGACGGCCGCGAGCGGCAGGCCCGCGCCGAGGGTCTTGGAGAGGGTGACGATGTCGGGGACGACCCCGTCCCGTTCGAAGGCGTACCAGGTGCCGGTGCGGCACAGGCCGGTCTGGGCCTCGTCGAGGACGAGGAGCATGCCGCGCTCCCGGCACTTGTCCTTGAGCGCCGCGAAGTAGCCGGGCGGGGGTTCGATGATGCCGCCCGAGCTGAGGATCGGCTCCACGAGGCAGGCGGCGAGGCTGCCGGTGGACTGGGCGTCGATGAGGTCGAAGGCGAAGTCGAGCTGGCGGCGCCAGTCGAGGTCTCCGTCGGGGGTGGTGAAGTCGGGGCGGTAGGCGTGGGGCACCGGGATGGCGAAGTTGCCGGGGGCGGACGGCCCGTACCCCTTGCGGCCGGCGCTGTACGTGGCCGAGGCGGCGGCCTGGGTCATGCCGTGCCAGGACCGGGCGAACGACACGATCTCGTGCTTGCCGGTGACGAGCTTGGCCATCCTGAGCGCGGCCTCGTTCGACTCGGCGCCCGTGGTCAGGAGCAGCACCTTCTCCAGGGGCGCCGGCAGTGTCTCCGCCAGGCGCCGGGCCAGATCGACGACCGGGCGGCTGAGCATGCCGCTGTAGAGGTGGTCGAGGCGGGCGATCTGACGCTGGACAGTCTCCACGATCGCCGGGTGCGAGTGGCCGAGGATGGCGCTCATCTGGCCGGACGTGAAGTCGAGGATCTTCCTGCCGTCCGCGGTGTGCACAAAACTTCCGGAAGCGTGCTCGATGATCTCCCGGGTGAAGTCTCCGCCGTAGCGGACGAGGTGCCGGTCCGCATCGGCCCAGAACTCGGACTCACCCGTCGCGAGGGAGCTGGACGTGGCTGGCGCAACTGTCATGACGCCGACGGTAGGAGGACGACGAGCGCCGCGTCCATCACACATTCCCGGTCTTGCTGTTCGGAACATCCGCACAACAATGGAACGGTGATGAACCCCTGGAGGCTGCGGCTGCTGACGCAACTGGAGGCCCTGGGCACGGTCAGGGCGGTGGCCGCGGCGGCCCATCTCAGCCCATCGAGCGTGTCCCAGCAGCTCGCGGTCCTCGAGAAGGAGACGAGCACCCAGCTCCTCGAACGTACGGGCCGCCGCATACGTCTGACCTCCGCGGGCCTGATCCTGGCGCAGCGCGCGCGGGTGATCCTCGACCACATGGACGCCGTGGAGGCGGAGCTGCGCGGGTTCGGTGAGGAGCCCTCGGGGCTGGTGCGGCTCGGTGCGTTCCAGAGCGTGATGCACACCATGGCCGTACCGGCGATGACGCGTCTGGCCCGCACCTACCCCCATCTCGACGTGCAGCTCCTGGAGTTGGAGCCGCACGACAGCGTGCACGCGCTACGGGCGGGCGACGCCGACCTCGTGATCACGACCACCGACTTCGGCGAGCAGCAGCTCGGCCCCGACCTCGACCTCGTGCCGCTGGCGACGGACCCGATCCTGCTGGTGCTGCCGCCCGACCATCCGGCCGCCGAGCGCGGGCCCGCGGACCTGGCGGCCTTCGCCGATGAACCGTGGGCCCTCGACATCCCCCAGTCCTACATGGCGAACCTGGCGCTACGACTGTGCAGGCAGGCGCAGTTCGAGCCCCGGGCGGTGAGCCGGTTCAGCAACTACATGCTGGCGCTGGAGCTCGTCGAGGCCGGGCACGCGGTCACGCTGCTGCCCGGCCTCGCCGTGGAAGCCGGGCGCTATCACGTCGCCACCCGGGAGCTGGCCGTCCCCGTGACACGGACGATCACCGCGGCGACCCGCGGGGGTGCGCCGGCTCGCGCGGCCGTACGGGTCGTGCTTGACGCTCTGGGTGCGGGTGCGGGTGCGCGTACGTGTGCCGAGGGCGATGCGTGACCGGGGCGCCAAGCGTGATCCCCCGTAGGAGCGGGCGATCTACGCTGTCGCCGTCGGCCGGTCCTCGGCCCGGCGACGGCCCAGGTGACGAGCGATACTTGACCTCCACCCCACGGGCGCGGACGTCATTGGACCAGCGGGCCAGCATGTCGGCCTCCTGCTCCGGGACGCCCGGGGTGAAGGTGGCACCGGCGGGCGCCGAGTAACCGCCGTACGAGCCACCGCAGATGGCGACCCGGTCCGGATCGGCGTAGCCCTGCTCGACAGCCCAGTCGACCGCGTCGAGCAGGTCGTCGTGCAGCCGGCCCAGTGAACGCCTTGCCGTAGCCGGGGGAGCCGCGCATGCTGACCTGGGTCATCGACCGGTCAGGCGGCGGGACGGCCCACGTGGCGGTCCCGTCCCGCGCCGTGTCCGGCGGCCGCCGTGACGACGCCGAGGGCGGCCAGGACGGCGAGCGGCAACGTCCAGCTGTGCGTGGCGTCGTGCAGGATGCCGAGGAGCAGAGGACCGGCCGCCGCCACGAGGTAGCCGATGGACTGTGCCATGCCCGCCAGGGCAGCCGCTTCACCGGCGCTACCGGCCCGCTGACTCTGAAAGGTCAGCGCCAGCACGAGGCTCGCGCCACCGCCGAGGCCGAGCAGGGTGCACGCCACGACGGACAGCCCGGGCGCGGCGACGAGGACGGTGAACCCGCCCGCCACAAGGACCGAGGCCCCGACCGCCGTCCACCGCTGGTCGTGCCGACCCCGTGTGAGCAGGGGCAGAAGGCTGCTGGCCGCCAGGGACATCACCTGGTAGTAGAACAGCATCCAGCCGGCCGTGGTGCTGCTCAGCCCGCGGTCGATCAGGATGCTGGGCAGCCACGCGACGGCGGTGTAGAAGGCCAGGGATTGCAGGCCCATGAAGAAGGTGACCTGCCAAGCGAGCCACGACCGCCAGGGGACCGGGCTGTGGGTCCCGCCCGTGGACGCCTGCGGCTTGTCTCCCCGTATCCGGGGCAACCAGGCCAGGAACGCCGCGACGGTGAAGACGAACCCCCAGGCCAACGCGGTGTGCCAGGAACCAGGCACCGTATGGGCCAGCGGCGCCGAGATCCCCGAGGAGACCGCGGCCATGAGGCCCATGACGGTCACGTAGAGAGCACTGACGCCCTGGATACGATGCGCGGGCATGCTGTGCCTGATCAGTGCGGGCAGCAGCACGTTGCCGAACGCGATGGCCGCGGAGAGGATCACCGTGCCGGCGAACAGGCAGGCCACCGAGGGGAGGGAGCGCACCACCGTGCCCACGGCCAGCACCCCGAGGGACACCACGAGCAGGCGGGCGTTGCCCCACCGGTGGGAGGCCCGGGCGACCAGCGGTGAGGTCGCGGCGAACGTCAGCAGCGGCAGGGTGCTCAGCAAGCCGCCCCAGCTCGATGTCAGGCCACTGCCACGTTCGATCTCCGGCAGGAGCGTGCCGACACCCGTGAGGGTGGTGCGCAGGTTCGCCGCCACGAGACAGATCGCGACCACGAGTCCGGCCGACACGGCACGTGGCACCGGGTCGATCAGGCCCGCGTCCGTCGCCCCGGAGACGGAGTGCCGCGAGGACACGGAGGAAGGCCGGGCACTCACTGCTCCTCACCCGCTTCCGACCGGTCGCTCTCGTGGTCACGGGTGCACCGGACGATCGCCGCTGCCGCCTCACGAGCCGCGCTCGCGTCCTGGGCCTCGATCGCGGCGACCAGCCGCCGGTGCAGGCGCGCGTGTTCCTCGGCGTGCGCGGCGTCCCAGGGCAGGCCGCCCAGGGACGAGCTGAGCGCTGTGCCGAGGTGGTCGTACACCTCGATCAGCAGGTCGTTCCCGCTCGCCCGGACCACGGCCCGGTGGAACAACGCGTCGACGCTCCTGGCCGCGGCCGGGTCCTGGCTGTCACCGGCCGCGTCGGCATCGGCAAGGAGCTCCCGCAGTTGCTGGAGCTGCTCCTCGTCGCGGCGCAGCGCGGCGGCTCCCGAGGCGTACTCCTCCAGTACGGTCCGCAGCTCCAGCACGTTGTCCCGCTTCGCGGAGCTAGCCCGCCGCACCATGACCGACTGCAACTCACTCGCCGAACGCACATAGGTTCCGTCCCCGGCCCGGGGCTCCAGCAGGCCCAGGTGCACCAACGCACCGATCGCCTCCCGCAGCGTGCTGCGTCCGACCCCGAGCTCCTCGATGAGGGCCTGCTCCGGCGGGATACGCGTCCCTACCGGCCAGCCGCCCGACTCGATGTGCGAGCGAAGACTTTGTACGAGCTGAGCGGACAGGCTGGTGGCCCGTCGCGGTGCGCTGATCCGTTCCATGACGCCCACCCTATACAAACATCAGACGTTTGAACATCATGCGTCTGTGTGAGGCATGCGGCTCTCGTACGGCCTGCCTGCACCTGCTGCGGGTGCCGGCGCGGCTACATCTACCGAGGGCCGGTCTGGGCCGAGGAGGAACTCAGCGAGCGGCTGTGCCCGTGGTGCATCGCGGACGGCAGCGTCGCCGAGCGGTTCGACGCCCATTTCACCGGCGGGTCAGCCCTCGGCGAGGACGTGCCGAGGGGAGTCTTCGCCGCTGTCGACCGGCGCACTCCGGGCTATTTCGCGTGGCAGGAGCCTTCGTGGTTCTTCCACTGCGGCGACGGCACCGCGTTCGTCGGCCCGGCCGGGTTCGCCGAGCTCGCCGCTCATCCTCTTTCGATGCCGGGTCTGCGCGACCCACCTCGCTCACACCGACCTTCCCTAGTCTGTCGCCGCATGCCACAGTTCGAACGCCCCGGATCATCCTTCACGGCGCGGAGGAACAATGCTCAAGGACAAGACGGCTGTCGTCACGGGCGGATCCCGAGGGATCGGGCGGGCGATCGTGGAGCGCCTGTGCCGTGACGGAGCGAACGTCGTCTTCAACTACGCCACCAGCGAGGAAGCCGCCGCCGAGGTCGTGCGCGTAGTCGAGGCGGAGGGCGGCAAGGTCCGGGCCGAACGCCTGGACCTCAAGGAGCCAAACGCGCCGGAACGGCTGATGGAAGCCGCCGAAGCGCACTTCGGCGGCCTGGACATCCTGGTCAACAACGCCGCGATGTCGTTCACTCCCACTCCGCTCGCCGACACCGACGTGAAACTGTTCGACAGCGTGATGGCGGTCAACACCAGATCCGTCTTCCTGACCTTGCGTCACGCCGCCAGGCGGATGCGCGACGGCGGACGGATCGTGAACATCTCCACCCTGAACACCGTGCACCCCGCCCCTGGCATCGCGCCGTACGCCGCGAGCAAGGGCGCCATCGAGCAGTTGACCGCCGTCGCCGCCCAGGAACTCGGGCCGCGCGGCATCACCGTCAACACCGTCTCCCCGGGCGCGACCGACACCGATCTGCTGCGCGGGACCAACCCCCCACAAGCCCTCGAAGCGGTGATCGACATGACGCCTCTGCGCCGCCTCGGGCAGCCGTCCGACGTGGCCGATGTCGTCGCGTTCCTCGCGGGTCCGGACGGCCGATGGATCACGGGCCAGAACCTACGAGCGACGGGCGGCCTGGGCTGAGCCGCACCGCCCGGCGGGCAGGTCCAGGGCGGCGCGGACTCATGCCACTTGGTCAGCGCAGGGTGCGGAGGAAGATGTCCGCCTTGCCGTTCGTGTCGTCGGGAACGAGGTCGTCGGCCGTGGACCGGAAGACCACGTGGCGCCCATCGGCGCTGACCGCGTCGATCTCGGCCGTGGCGGGGCGGTCGGTGACGGTCTCGTCGGTGCCCGTCTCCAGGTCGCGCAACGTGAGCGGCGCCGGTCCGGTCGTCCCGGACGGGGTGTGCAGGAGGTAGCGGCCGGTGGGGTCGATGGCGATGCCCTTCACGCCGGATACCTGCACGGCGGTGCCGGAGGCGACGTCGTGGACGTACGTGTCGGAGCCCGAGCGGTAGACGACCTTGCTGCCGTCGTCACTGAGCTGGACGAGCTCGGCCGCTCTGCCTTCACCCTCGATCGGGTAGACGACGCTGTTGCCTGCCCAGTCCCACAGAAGAATGTCCTGCTCACCGCCGTCCTGGTAGGCGAGACGGGTCCCGTCGCCACTGATGGATGGCCGGATCGGTGCGGTGTTGTGGATGACGTCGATAATCTGCAACTCGCCGGTGTCCGGTCTGCGGACCTGGACGCGCTGATTCTGCTCCGGGTACCTGAAGCGGACAGTGATCGCCTGATGCCGTTCGCTCGAACCCATGGACGCCTCGCAGGTCAGGAGCGAGCAGGTGTAGGGAGACGACCATCCCAGGCTCAGATGCTTCTGATACAGGGCCATACTGTCGAACCTGTCTGCCAGATACGCCAGGACCTGCCCGTCGCTGCTGAGCATGGGCGGCCCAATCGAAAATCCGTCGAACTGCCGGTTCTCTCCCGTCGCCAGATCGCGGACGAACACCCGATTGTTCCTGCCCGTGTTGCCGGGGGTGAGGTTGTTCGCGTACGAGGTGAAGACCACGCGGTCGCCGGCCGGTGTGATCGACGCCTGGGCGGAATCGTCGTTGGCCTGGGTGCCGTCGGCCGCGACGCTGATCCTCTCGACACCGGCCGCGCGTACGTCGGCGGGCTGAGCCTGGGCCGCCTCAGGCAGCACCGCAGCGATCACACAGGCCACTGCCGCTGAGCTCAGGGCAACCCGTCCACGTCTTGGTCTTGCTGCCGACCCGTTTCCTACGTCCCCGCATGTTCCCCCCAGACAACTTCGGCCTCGGTACCCCGTTCGGGGAACCATCGACATGCAAACGTCACAGAGCGATACGGTCAACGCATAAATGCGCCAGATGACTTGATTGCGGGTCAAGCTGAGCCGAGCCGTCGTCAGCAACGGCTTGTACCCTGCACTCATTCGACGAGCGGACGATCACGACACGGGCATGCGGGAGCGCGGGGCCTCGATGAGTGACGCACAGCCGATACGAAGCCGCAGACGGGGCCTCGCTGCCGGCGCCCTGATCACCGTCGGGCTCGTCCTCGCCGCGCTCGGGGCCGTCGGCGCCGCGCTCCAGCACGACGATCGCGGACAAAGCGCTGAGCCGCGCAAGGAGTTCACCGCGACGAACCCGCCCGCCGATCTGCCCACCGCGCTCACCACCGGCCAGCACCTCCGCTGGTCCCGCTGCACCTCGCCGCGCACCGCGCGTACGAACTATGACTGCGCCACCATGAAGGCCGCGCTCGACTACCGCAGACCGGACGGCAGAACGATCGACGTCGCCCTCATCCGCCGCAAGACCACCGGCCCGAACGCCCGGCGCATCGGCTCGCTCGTCCTCAACTTCGGCGGTCCCGGCGTCTCCGGTGTGATCGGACTGCCCGAACTCCTGAACCAGTACGAGCCACTCCTCGACCGCTACGACCTGGTCTCCTTCGACCCGCGCGGCGTCGGCGCGACCATCCCCGTGCACTGCGGGAAAACCGCGGAAGACACCGGCTACGATGATGCCGACGCCTGCGCCGAGCACTCCGGGGCGCTCCTCCCGTACGTCGGCACCTCACACACCGCGCGCGACCTCGACCTGCTGCGCTACCTCCTCGGCGACGAGCGGCTGCACTACTTCGGCGTCTCATAAAGGACGACGCTCGGCGCGGTCTACGCGCACCTGTACCCGTCGCACGTCGGACGGCTCGTCCTCGAAGCGCCCGTCGATCCGACCGAGGATCACGACGAGGCGCAGGTGTCACAGGTCAAGGCGGTCCAGGCGGCGTTCGACCGGTTCGCCACGCACTGCGCGGCCCGTGTCCGCCGCTGCCCGACCGGCGACGGTCCCGAGGAGGCCGCGCGTCGCATGGCGCGCCTGGCCGACCGCCTGAAGAAGAAGCCCGCCCCGGCCGGTGGAGGACGCAAGCTCGACGCCGACGACCTCGCGTACGCCGTCAGCGACCATCTCGTCCTCGGCACGGACGGCTGGTCGCCGCTGGCGAAGGCCCTCACCGCGTTGATCGACCACAACGACGGCGGTCCGCTGAGCAAGGGTGCGGACCTCCTCGGTTCCGCCGAACGCGCGGCGCCCCCGAGCGACAGCAGCCGTGCCGCCCTCTCCGCGATCACCTGCGCGGACTCCAGCCTGCGGCCCGGCTTCGAACGCCTCGACAGGGACGAAGCCCGTGTCAAAGCCGCTTCGCCCGTCTTCGGCGCGGCCTGGTCCAGCGGCGTCTACCTCTGCTACGACTGGCCGTTCGACGGCGAGCGCGTGACACCGCAGGTGAACGCCGACGGCGCGGCCCCCGTCCTGGTGGTCGGTGGCACCGGCGACCCGACCACGCCTTATCCCGGCGCCCGCCACATGGCCCGGGCTCTGGGCGACGGGGTCGGCATGCTCCTGACGGCCGAGGAGGAGGGCCATGACACATACCCGCGGAACCGTTGCGTCACGAAGGCGGTCGACACATATCTCCGCACGGGGCACACCCCGGCCGCCGGGACGGTGTGCCGGGGAACCATGTCCTGAGCAACGTACGGACTCGTTGCGGTGGTTGACCGGACCTCACCCCTGCGGCAGCGGCGAGCCGAGCAGCCAGTTGCCGGGGGCCTCCGTGTCGGTGCTGAGGTAGAACTCCTCGATGGCGGTACGGAACTCGTCGTGGGTGATGGTGCCGCTGCCGTCGCGGTCGAGGCGCCGGAAGGCCGCACCGGAGGTGGCCGGGTCGATGCCCAGCGCCTCATACATACGGACGTACTCGTCAGCGGTGAGTGTGCCGCTCCTGTCGGTGTCCAGGGCCCGCATGAGGGCGTCGATGATGGGCATCACCAGGCGTTCCACGGTCTTGGCGTCGGCGGCTATGTGGGACCGCATGGCCGTGATGAACTGGGCGGGCGCGATCCTGCCCTGCGCGTCCGGCGCCCCGGCCTCGCCCAGGACGTCCCACCAGACCACGAAGGCCTCGCGCAGCGCGCTCTTCTCCGCCTCCTGCGGCGCCACCGCGGCGAACACCTCGCCGAACTCCTGGAAGTCGTCGCGAGTCAGATAGCCGTCGCCGTTGCGGTCGAACCAAGCGAACAGGGTGGTGAACTTCTGCTCGATGCTGGTCTGCGCCATGGTCACCTGCCTCCTGAAACACCAGTGAACGCGGCGTACGCGCGGCGCGCCGCCCTCTTGCCCTGTGCGCGGCCCGTCTTGGCGCACGGTAGGTGCGAGTCGGCGGTTCGACTAGGTGCATTCCCGGCCGCGAGGACGGGGGTGAAGCAAAGCCCGGGTCCCCTGGGGGAGTTGCCGAGCCCACCCCTGATTGGTCCAGACCCATTGACGAAAGGTCTGGACCTGCTAGCGTGCGTCATGTTCGCGACATCCAGACACCCCACCCCTGTCCGGCGCTCAGCGACCCCACGGGAGCCCCCCATGCCGTTCCGCCCGCGCAGCCGTCGCACGTCCCGTCTGCTCGCCGCCGCGCTCACCGCGGCCGCGACCGTCACCACCCTCCTGGTCGCCGCACCGGCCGCCCCAGCCGCCGACACCTGTGCGACCAAGCCAAGGCCATCCGGCAAGGTCCTCCAGGGCTACTGGGAGAACTGGGACGGCGCCGCCAATGGCGTCCACCCGCCGTTCGGCTGGACCCCCATCACCAACCCGGCGATCGGCCAGCACGGCTACAACGTCATCAACGCCGCCTTCCCCGTGATCCGCTCCGACGGCACGGCGCTGTGGGAGGACGGCATGGACACCGGCGTGAAGGTCGCCACCCCGGCCGAGATGTGCCAGGCGAAGGCCGCGGGCCAGACCATCCTCATGTCGATCGGCGGCGCCACGGCCGGCATCGACCTCAACTCCACCGCGGTCGCCGACCGGTTCGTCGCCACGATCGTGCCGATCCTGAAGCGGTACAACTTCGACGGCATCGACATCGACATCGAGACCGGCCTCACCGGCAGCGGCAACATCTCCCAGCTGTCGACGTCCCAGGCCAACCTGATCCGCATCATCGACGGCATCCTCGCGCAGATGCCGTCCGGATTCGGCCTGACGATGGCCCCCGAGACCGCCTACGTCACCGGCGGCAGCGTCACGTACGGCTCGATCTGGGGCGCGTACCTTCCCGTCATCAAGAAGTACGCGGACAACGGCCGCCTGTGGTGGCTCAACATGCAGTACTACAACGGCTCGATGTACGGCTGCTCCGGCGACTCCTACTCCGCGGGCACGGTCCAGGGCTTCACCGCCCAGACCACCTGCCTGAACAAGGGATTGAACATCCAGGGCACGACCATCAAGGTCCCCTACGACAAGCAGGTCCCGGGCCTGCCCGCGCAGCCCGGCGCGGGCGGCGGCTACATGACGCCCAGCCAGGTCAAGCAGGCGTGGAACACGTACGGCGGCGCGCTGAAGGGCCTGATGACCTGGTCCATCAACTGGGACGGCTCGAAGAACTGGACCTTCGGCGACAACGTGAAGGCTCTCTAGCCCGTCCGCCGACCGCATCCCGCGCGAATGTCACGCCAGGGGTTACCGCGAGAGACGACGTGCCGAGTGGGCAGGCGGACGCCAACTCGACTGACGCCAACTCGGCTGTCTCATAGGGCACTTCACAACGTGGGGGCACCGGCCCACACTGTGTCGCGCAGACACCTCGCTGTCCCTGACAATCACCGCGGAGGATCAAGCATGGTCTTACGTCACAAGGTAGCGGGACTCATCGCAGGAGTGAGCCTGGTCGTCGGCGGCCTCATGGCCACCACACCGGCCCAGGCCGCCCCGTCCGTCGACCGGGCGGCCGGCACCACCACGCAAACCGTCCGCACACCTGCGACCGGCGCGGAACACAAGGCCGGGACACTCGCCACAGCACCGTCGATCAGCCCCGCCGCCAGAAACGTCCGCTACGTCAGCGGCGGAACCTACAGCTGCGACTACGGATACCTGTGCGCTCGCGTCTGGGACCCGACCCGCGGTCAGTACAAGGTGTTCGACCTGTACTACTGCGACACCTACTCCCTGTCCTACTGGGGTTCCGGTGGCGACGGCGGAGGCTTCTACAACAACCAGACGACCGGCACCGTAGCCACGTTCTACAACTCGACCGGTGGCGTCTACCACTCGTCCACCGCCTATGGCGTCGCCCCGACCTGGTTCAACTGGGACCCGGTCTGGAAGATCAAGAACTGTTGACACGGCGGGACGCCGACATGGTCGTACCCGCACAGCACAACCGCGCCGCTTCCTGATCCGTGTGCTTGTGTGCGAGCGCGGGTCAGGAGCGGCACACGTGTGGGGCAGTGTCATCCAGGCCGAGAAGGTCGAAGTAGCTCTGCCCCAGCGCGATGTCGCGGAACGCCTCGTCATCGAGGTACCGGTTGACGCGGCTGGTGATGTCCAGTTCCTCCTTGTAGGTCTTGAAGTTCTTGTCACGGGAGGCGACGAAATCGGTGCCGGGCAGGATCCGCTCCGCGTACCGGTTGAGGAACGGTACGTACTGTGCCCGCGCTTTGGGGTGGGAGAAGTACTGGTCGTACAGCACCCTCCAGCTGATGTCCAGGCCCAGGTTGGGGTATCGGTCCATCAGGTGCCGCAGGATGTCGATGTGCTGCGCCGGGTCCATCGTCGACAGTTCTTTGGACAGTCCCATGTGTGCCCAGACGATCCGGTTGTCGGGGTAACGCTTCAGCACCTCTTCCATCAGGTTCAGGAATTCGGTGTGGTCGTCGTTGTTGCCGAGGTCGGAGTGGATCGTCAGCGGGATGTTCCGCTCCCGCAGCTGCTCCATGAAGGGCGCCCAGCCCGCGATGTCCTCCCTGTCGGCAGGCTCGTGGTCGTTCCGCAGCAACGCCTGCTTGACGAGGTTGACCTCCCCCATCCAGCGGAAACGCCCGGGGTACTCCTTGTCCAGCAACCGCATCCGCTGCAGCACGCCGTCCGGGTGGGCGAGATCGGGAAACGTCATCGACAGGGTCAGGTGCACGTCCTTCGGGGCGTTCTCCACCATGTCGCGGGCGTTGGCGAAGTCGTTCTTCATGCTGGGTTCCACCGGTGTGCCCGGACAGTCGAGATAGTAGGTGCAGGTGGAGTCGGACGGCAGGGTCTGCCCGATGCCGTACACGTTCGCGTACCGCACCCCGGAGCGGCGCAGATAGCCGGTGAGCTCCTTGAACGGGATGGCGGGCCCGCCGAAGGGCCGGAAGTGCAGATGGCTGTCGACAACGGAGGTGTACGGGCGGCTGTCGCGGTCGAAGCAACCGGGATCGGCGGGCACGGCACCCGCGGGGGAAGCGGTGAGAGCGGTGAGCGCGAGGAGCGCGCCGGCAATGACGGATGGTCGGTCCACGAAGGGCTCCCGAGGGACGAGGGACTGCATCGCCTACGCCGCCGAGCATCAGGGACGCGACGCCCCGTCCGCCGGATCCCGCAACGCCGATACCGCCCCTTGGAGCAACCCATGGACCTTGAACCGCCCGTTCAGCGCATCCCGATGGCGCCGCGCTGACCGTGAGACATGTTGCCGACCGGGCGGGAACATTCGACGAGCTCAGTCCGCCGGCATGACACGGTGCAGGCGTCGGCGACAGCCCGCGTGTCCCAGTAGAACGGGCGGACCTCAGTGATTCGGCCGTCCTTGACTGTGATCGCTTGTAGGAGGGGGAAACGGAGTTCTCGGCCGGGCGCGAGCACGGACCTGTGTGAGCACGACCGCGGTCTCACCAGTGGCAAGAAACGTCTGCTCCATCATGTCGAACGACTCCCACACCTCCTTCATCTTGAGGAAGAACTGCCTCATGCCGGTGTGCCCACGCCAGACGCCTCCATAGGGCAGGCCATCTGCTTGATGCAGCTCGACATTGGGCGCGAAGAAGGGGGCGAGCAGGTCGAACGAAGCCTCGTCGGGGCCTCCGGCCGCCAGGTATTCCGCCTCAGCCGCATACATGCCGGTGAGAACTGTCGCTGACTCCGTAGTGGGTGACATCGTCATGCCGCCAGCATGATCACCTCTGGAGGACCTTGCTGGCGGTAAGCAGACATCGTTGTGCGGCGCCGTCATCACGCCCGCAACACGCCCTGGAGCGCCAGCAGCACCTGAACACGCTCACCCCCTGCCACCAGCCGTTCAGAACACATCCCTGTCCGAAGGCGAGCGAACAGGAAAGCAAGCAAGAGCTCACTTGTCAGCCAACTCCTGGGGCCGGCATGGCCGTTGTGTCACATTCGCCTCTTCAGTGCCGTGGGCACGGAAGCCGATGTCATCAGAAAGATCGAGGAACCTCGTCGGGACTGACTGAACCACCGAGCATACCCAGGTATATGGGGCGGTGAGCGCATACTCCTCGACGCCGACCATGCCGCGCCTCCACGGCCGAGAGCGGCGACGCCTCCCGGTCAACCCTCCTGCCCATGGCGCAGATCGCTGACGGTCTGGCCGAACTCGCGCTTCATGGCTCTGGCCAGGTGTTTGGTGTCGTGCACGCCCCACCGCGCGGCGATAGCGGCTGTGGAGATGTCCGCAGAGGCGGGGTCGAGGAGGTCCCGGCGGATCCGCAGCAGGCGTTCGCGGCGGACCCAGGCGGCGAAGGTGAGGTCGCTTCCCTTGAAGAGCGCGTGCAGGTGGCGTACGGAGATGTGGTGCTGCTGCGCCACCCGTTCCGCGCAGAGGCGGAAGTCGTCGAGGTGGGCCAGGACGTAGGCGCGGATGCGGTCGACGAGGTCGCTGGCTACGGAAGCCCGCTCGGGAGTGGTGTCGGCGAAGGCCGCGAGGAGGAGCGCGGTGAGCGCGTCGGCCAGATACGTACGTGCCACCCCCTGACGTGGACAGTCTTCCCCGATTGCGGACAGTGCGTGGCCGAGGAGTCGGCCCACCCCTCCCCCGGCGCAGATGGGAAGCGCCGTGCGCCGGCCGATGGAATCGGCATGCCTGCCCAGAGTCGCCCGAGGAACACAAAGGACGGTCATGTCACTGGAGTCGGCACCGACGAGCCGGTACGGCCGGGTGTTGTCACAGGCGAACAGTTCGCCGGGCCTCACCGTCGTGGTGCGGCCGTCCTGTATGGCCGTGAGCGAGCCGTGGTGATGCAGATTGAAGTGCATCCACTCCACGTCGCTGGAAGTAATGCAGCGGTTGTCCCGCGTCACCGTCGCGGCAGTGGCCTGGATCCGAGCGACGACCACGGGCCCGACGACCGTGTGGTCGACCACAGCCTTGAACACCTGCGGGCCGCCGTCGGTCACCCGTAACGGCGCGAACAAGTCGGAAGCAACTGCCTCGAAGGACTCGGTCCCCGTCAACCGGGAATTCTTGCAGTCTGTCATACGAAGCCCCCCAGCTCACTGCTTGCACAACAACCGTACTGCCGCACTGTGGGCCCGCCGTGCACGAACTGGAGAGTCATGGTGCGCGTAGTGGTGCTCGTGCACGGCGGGCCGCTCCTAGAGTCGTCAGCGAGCGCCGCACCATGAACGGCATCGGGAAGCCGGACAGCGAACGTGCGGCGCTCAAGCAGAGCGGTTCCTGACCTGTTCCGCTCCGCAACCAACCCGCCTTCAGGACGGCTCACACGGGCCGGAACCGACTACGGGAGTCCCGGAACTCCAAGGGGGAACAGAACACATGCGCATCAAGAAGAAGGTCGCGTCCGCTGTCTCGGCGCTGGCCATGACCACGGGGCTGCTGGCCATGTCCGGAGCCGTAACCACTGCCAGTGCCGCCGAAGGCTGCAACACCGACCCCGTACTGGGAACCGCTCGCTCCGCGACCGGGGCCAGGGGGCAACTCTTCGAGCTGCGGTACCACGGTTCCGGCAACAACACCTGCGCCTGGGGCCGAGTCACCAACGGAGCCGTCGGCATGCACGTCTGGGTCGACCGCAGTCACGATGGCGGCCGCACTTGGGAACCGCAGTTGGGCATCCGGCGGGTCGACGCCGGAACCAGCGTCCACACCGAGGCGTGGCCGGACCGCAACGGCTCCTTGATGCGGGCCTGCGGCGACTCCGGCGACAACACGGCCATCACCTGCACCGGTTGGTACTAGGAAGCGGGCCGGCGTACGGGTTGCGCCCCTCTCGGAGTCGGTCCCTCAGGGGCTGCCTCCGAGAGACGTGGCGCGGGAACACCGTGTGATCATGTCCGCATGACGACACCTGGTCGGATCATCTTCCTCAACGGCACGACCAGTTCGGGGAAGTCAGGAACTGGCTCGCAGGAAATCGGTGCGCGGCGACCGCCCCTCGGGGCTCGCGGCGCTGCAGTTCGAGCTGGTCCATGCACATGGTGACTACGACATCGAGTGCGACACCAGCGCAGCGGACCCACGTGAGTGCGCTGAAGCGATCAAGAAGCGGCTGCTGGACTGGCCGACGCGCACTGCCTTCACTCGCCTCCGTGCTCGATACCTGCGAGGTGCCTCTTGAAGCGCCCAGGTGGTTCGCTCGCCGGGTCATGGGGTGACCTCGGTTGGCTGGCGATACGGTTGGCTGGTGGAGTCCGAGAAGGTGGATCAGTGCCCGTTGCACGGAGTCGGCGCACGTCCTGAGGTCCTGGTCGGACGTCGGCTTGAGGAAGTCATCGCCGCGTGGCATTCGAGCGAGGATGATGGCGAGGCCGAGAGTCCCTTGGACGTCTGGCTGCTCTGCAGCGAAGGCAGTCCGTTGCACATCACCACCGGCTCGGACTGGTGCCTGATCGTAGAGTCTGCAGGCCCGCACACGGGGTACGACATGGGCGGCTGGGGGCGCGTCGAGGTGGCTCCGGTCGGTGACCGGACGCCGTTCGCTGCCCACCTCGGGGAAGTCGTTCTGGCGGTGAGGGAAGAGTTCGAGCGCGAAGCCGGTCGCATCGCTGTCGAGATCGACTTCGCCTCCGGCCGAGTACGTTGCGACAGTTGGGCCGGTGACCTCCGCCTTTCCGCGCTCACTCCGGTGGCAGATCGAGATGGCGAGTGTCACCGAGGCTGACGACTTGGCGATTGTGGAAGAAGTCGTCCTCGCGCAGCGTGGTGATGCTGCCGGAGGGGGCCCGGAAGCTGACGTAGCCGGCCGACTCGATCGGCATCTTGATCCAAGACGCCAGGACGAAGGTCAGCGAGCCACCGTGCGTCACGATGATCTGGTGTTCACAGGACCGTCGCAAGATGTCGTCCATGGACGCGTAGATGCGTTGCACCCACTGAGCCTTCGTCTCGGCGCCTTCTACGCCCTCGTCATGGTCCATCCGCTCCCCCACGGCCGGAGGCGGAACGAAGCGCCGGTCCAGCCACTCCTGCGGCCTCCCGCCTGCCTCGCCGTAGGACTTCTCCCGCAGTCGCCGATCAAGAACGGGCTTCACGTCGAACCGTGCGGCTACCGCTTCGGCGGTTTGACGTGTGCGTTGCAGATCCGAGGAGAACAGTTCGACCTCGATGCCGTCCGGGATCTGAGCTCGAAGCGCCTCGGCGATGGAGGCCGCCGCACGAACTCCGGCAGGTGTCAGGTGCGAGTCGTGCCATCCGCCTACGACTCCTTCGACGTGATGCGTTGCTTCCGGGTGCGTAACGACGTAGAGAGTGCGCACAAGAGCCTGCCCTTCGTTGACGGGACGGTGTCCTCGAACACGGCCCGCCACCCTAGCCGGAAGCGATCACTACGGCGGACACGAAGCCAGCGAGCAGGCACACTCGCCACAGGTTGGCAAATTCGATCGTCACCCCCTCTGACCAGTACGATCTTGCCTGTTGCGGCTACTGACCATGGCCGCCGGTCATCAAGGGGGACTGTTATGTCACATGCAATCAATCTGCGAGCGCTCGGCGTCGCGGTGGTGTTTTTGCCCACCGTTCTGGGAACGACCGCTGCTCATGCGGACAGTGGTGAGTCTTCGTCTGCCGCTGACCTCCATAAGCCGAGTGGGCAGATATCGACCCGAGCGGCTGTCGGCCACTACAGCAAGCTCGTCCAGAAGACGTCGAAGAAGAACTACACGAACACCAAGAACGAGATCGCCCGCTGCACGGCGCAGACCGCGGGCATGACCTGCATGATCAACAAGACGGCGTCGGCGACACGCACGATCGACGCGGGTTTCGGTATGACGTACAACGGCGTCGCATCGAGCCTGAGCATCAGCAAGGCCAAGACGCAGTCCGTGTCGGTGACATGCAGCGCGAAGGTCGGCAAGGGGCACTCGCTCGTCGCCTACCCGATCGGTACGCGGTACAAGTACAAGATCGAGAAGCACATCACCACGCCCATCGACTACAAGACCGACACGAGCGGGTGGAAGTACGCCTTCGACCCCTCACCCGCGAAGGTGAGTTGCACGGTCATATGAGTCGCCGCCATCGTCATTACTCGTTTCCCTATGTCCGTGTCAGCGCTGTGGTCGGCGCAGCGGTAACAGCAGTGCTTCTGGCGGGTTGCGGGGCGGAGGACGAGGTGCGGACGACGCCCGTCGCCTCACTTGTCGGCCGATCCGTTGCCCAGGTGGAAGGCGCATTGCCGTCGGAGGCTTCCATGGTTTCGTACGATCTGTCGAAACCGGTCACGGGAGCGGAGTCCAAGCACAGCCTCTCGGATGACACGTACCGCACCGAGTGGATCGTGGTGGCGGCCTGCGCGAATACGAAGAGAGTCGAGGACGACACCCGGCTCGCCGTCGGCGTACTCAACGCTGACGACTACTCCGGAAACGTAGAACGCAAAGCGAAGAAGCACGCCTTCGACCGATACCTGTCGGAGTGCAAGTGATCCGGTGATCTCGTGACCCGGATACCGCGCCACCCCGGTCGACGCCTGACAGCAGCCCCTGCCGAATTCTCTCCGGCAGGGGCTGCCCCTGTAGTGGTGCCGTCCGTGGCACCGAGGTGCGGTTGATTCGCCCCGAGCGCGCCTGCAACGGCCCTGCAATGGGTGGTGCAACGAGTCCTGCAACGCGGGCCTGCACGATGAATCCCACGTCCCGTCAGCGGACGCGGACGCATGCCCGGCCGCGCGGTTCGGTCATCGCGTGACCGAGAGACGTGCGAGGGAAGCAAGAGCGCCCCGGGGAAACCGAGAGAAACGAGGAGAGAACAGGAATGCACATCCTCACCGGAGTGAACATGTTGTCCAAGGATCTCGTCCTGGTCCATTCCGAGCAGGACAAGTTGGTCAGGGTGCCACTCGCGGACATCGACGGCTGGTTGCCGGCGACTCCCCAGCACACGTGGATCGCCTCCGACGAGGTCACCGTCTACATAGCGACCGACGCCATCCCGCCCTTCAACGCCTCCATCGTCACACTGCACCTGAACGACGTGAACTGGGACGCCGGAACCGCCGACGTGGAGCTCCGGCAGATCGTTCCGCTGGACGTCTCCGGCACGCCGTCCGACATGCCGAACCTCAGGCAGACATCGCCGAACCAGCCGATCATGCCGTGGACGAGGCCCTTCTACACGCAGACGCACGGCCCGACCTTCCTGCCGCGCTCGAAGTTCACGTACGTCACGCACTACACGGACGACCGCGTGCGCGGATTCAGGATCAAGTCGGACGGCACCCTCGAGCAGCGCGTCCTGTACTCCCAGCGCGAACTGACCCGGCAGACCCATGGCGTCAACTTCAACGCCGAGGGCACCGTCGGGCTCGGTGTCGGCTACGACTACGACATCGGTGAGGTGCGCGTCTACCGTCCCGACCGCCACACCGGCAAGGTCGAGGCGACCCACACCATCACCCTGGGGACGGAGACCGAGTACGGGGCGTTCGCGCACTACGCCTCATGGCTGGACAACCGCTACGCCTACATCGGGGCCATGCAGATCGGGCCCACGTCGAGGACGCCCCTGGGGGCCACGGTCGTCGGACCGAGCGTCTGGCTGATCGACACGGAGCTCGACACCGCCGTACGCGTCATCGGCCCCACCACCAAGCCGGGTGGCGCGGGCATGTACAGGTCGCCGTCGGACCTGACCATCGCCAAGGGCAAGTTGTACGTGGCGGAGGAGGACTCGTGGGGCGGCCGGACGGACAACCCCGCCGACTACGGGCGCGACGGCTACATCTCGATCTGGAACCTCTACGACCGTGACCGCCCGAGCTTCATCAAGCGACTGCGCCCCGGCCGTGAACTGCCCGCCGACTTCCGCAACGCCCACACGGCCACGGCCATGTTCAACGAGGAGTCGGTGCTCGTCTCCAGCTTCGTCAGCGATCACCTCATCCGGATCGACACCTCAACCGATCAGGTGGCGAAGGTCTACGACGCCGACGACGGACTGAGCATGTTCCACGGGGAGTTCGCGACCGGAAGGAACCGCTGACCGACAGACCCGGTCACCGACAGACCCGGTCACCGACGGAACCGGTGACCGAAACGCACGATCAGAGCCGCAACCACATCGGAGTTGACCCCTTGAGCACGGACATGGGAGGCCCGGCACTCCGGGCCGATCAGAACGACGACCTGTCGCACACCAGGATCATGCTGAGCCGGCTCGCCGCCAACTGGCCGAGGCGCGCCTACGTGAAGAAGGACGAGCTCGATCCCTTCTTCGAGGCGGGCCGGCCGGGTGAGCAGGGTGCGCCGGGCAAAGAGGACTTCCTCGAAGGGCTCCTGCCCTTCAAGGACCTGCCGCAGTACCAGTCCAGTTCACCCGAGATGAAGTCCCGCGTCCTGAGCTGCGGCTGGCTGATGTACAACGCCAAGACCACGCAGATCGAGACGGAGATCGTCAATCCGTCCTGTCTCGACATCATCGCGGGGGCGATGCCGGGGCTGCGTACGGCCGATGCGCAGAAGGCCGTCTGCGAGACCATGGTCGACGAGGCCTACCACGTACACCTCGTGGAGCAGGCGAGCCGCCTGACGCGCAGCCGGCGCGGCCTGGAGAACCTGCACATCCCGCAGTTCAACCTGGTCCGGCACATGCGCGAGCGCCAGCGGACGGGCACGGACCCCTGGCACGGCCAGATGGTCCAGTTCGCCACGGCGGTGGTCTCGGAGATCTTCATCAGCGACTATCTGCACCTGCTCAGCGAGAGCGAGGAGATCCAGCCCTTCAACCGCATGACGGTGGCGGCCCACCGGCACGACGAGATGGTGCACAGTCCCCTGTTCCGGTCCATGGCGCAGCTCTTCTCCCATGACCTGACGGTGGAGCAGCGCGCCGCGTTCGCCGATGTGCTGGCCGAACCCGTCGTGTGGTTCGCCGACCGCGAGCTGGACATCTGGCTGTCCATGCTGCGGCAGATCGGCTTCCCGAAGGCCGAGGAGATGATCCGTGAGTGCCGGTCCCTGGGCGCCGCCGACCTGACCTCCCTGGACTACTCGGAGATCGTCACGCTGGCCGAGGAGATCGGCCTGCTCGACTCCGCCGCGGCCCGCGACAGCTTCGCCAGGCAGGGTCTGATCACCGCCTGAGAGCACCCGAGTGGTGGGCCGGGCGCGTCACCGCGCCCGCCCCGCCGCTCCCGTAACCCCATACCCGTACGACATCCGTACGAAGGAAGTGCAGGAGCTGAGCACGTCATGTCAGTCGACATCGCGGCACCGACGCTGCGCGGGGCGCCCGGGCCCCGTCAAGAAACCACCACCGTCCTGCGCGTGAGCGGACGGACCGAGGGAGCCGACGGAGTGGTCACCCTCACCCTGGTCGACCCTTTGGGCCGGGAGCTGCCCGAGTGGTCTCCGGGGGCCCATATCGATCTGATGCTGCCCGAGCTGGATCTGGTACGGCAGTACTCGTTGTGCGGCGACCCGGCGGACCGGTACACCTGGCGCGTCGCCGTCCTGCTCGAACCGAACGGCCGAGGCGGCTCGCGCCATGTCCACCAGGCGCTCCACACCGGCAAGGGCGTGCGGGTCAGGGGCCCGCGCAACCACTTTCCGCTCGAGCCCTCGGCCCGCTACCTCTTCATCGCGGGCGGCATAGGCATCACACCGATTATGCCGATGGTGGCCGCCGCCGAGGCCGAGGGCCGGGACTGGCAGTTGGTGTACGGCGGGCGGTCCCGCGCGTCGATGGCCTTCCTGGAGGAGTTGGAGGCCTACGGGGACCGGGTACGGGTCCATCCCCAGGAGGAGAGCGGTCTGCTTCCGCTCGCCGAGCTCCTCGACACCCCGCGCCAGGACTGCCTGGTGTACTGCTGCGGGCCCGAGGCCCTGCTCGGCGCCGTCGAGGAACGCTGCGCCGGATGGCCGTCCGGCGCGCTGCGCACGGAGCGCTTCGGGGCCCGGCCGACACCCGCCGACGACGACGGTGGCACCGCCTTCGAGGTGGAATGCCGGCGCTCCGGCCTGACGCTGGCGGTCGCACCGGACGAGTCGATCCTCGACGTGGCCGACCGGGCGGGTGTGCTGACGTTCGCCGCCTGTCGTGAGGGTGTGTGCGGTACGTGTGAGACGAGCGTCATCAAGGGGGCCCCCGAGCACCGCGACTCCGTGCTCACCGAGGAGCAGAGGGCCGCCGGGGAGTCCATGATGATCTGCGTCTCGCGCACCCGTGGCCGCCGGCTCGTCCTCGACCTCTGAGCGACCGACCCCTACCACCTGACATGAGCGAGGCTGATCGAGATGACAGAGGCGCTGGCCGTCCGGCACGTCGCCTTCGAGGACCTGGGCTTCTTCGAGGAGGTGCTCAAGGAGCGGGACATCCGGGTGACTTACGTGGAGGCCGGACGCGACCGGCTCAGGGAAGAGGTCGAACGGCGCTCTCCCGAGCTGCTCGTCGTCCTCGGCGGTCCCGTCGGGGCGGGTGAGACCACCGCGTACCCCTTCCTCACGGAGGAGATCGAGGTGGTCAGGGCCCGGCTGTCCCGCGAGGAACCATTGCTGGGCGTCTGCCTGGGTGCGCAACTGATCGCTGCGGCGGTCGGCGCCAAGGTCTACCCGGCCGCGGCGCAGGAGATCGGCTGGCAGGGCGTCGACCTGACCGCAGCAGGGGCCGATTCGCCCCTCGCCGAGCTGACCGCGCCCGTACTGCACTGGCACGGTGACACCTTCGACCTGCCGACGGAGGCCGTGCACCTCGCCTCCACGCCGCAGTGCGCGAACCAGGCGTTCGCCCTCGGGCGGAACGCCCTGGGGGTGCAGTTCCACGCGGAGGTCCGAGGCGCGGCCATCGAGTCCTGGCTGATCGGGCATGCCCACGAGATAGCGCACGCGCCCGGGGTGTCCGCCAGCGGCATCCGGGAGGACACCCGCCGCTACGCGGGCCTCCTCGAGAGTCAGGGCCGGAGGTTCTTCGGCCGCTGGCTCGACGGCGTGGGCCTGTAGAGGAAGCAGGGGCCCGTGGGTCGCACGAGTTCGCGGACGGCATGGGCATGTTACGGAAGACGACACCGCCTACGCACCCCGTACGCGGCGCGGCACCCACCGCTTACCGGCCACGCCTGGTCCAAAAGCCCTACGCCCACCTCTTGCCGGAGGACCTCCCTGCCCCGTACGGCGGCCGCGCCGGGTGAGGCGGTGGTTCCGCCGTGCGGGGCAGTGGGGCAGAACGGGCGCCCGCAGCGGACACAGCGGTGCGTGCGCCCGTCCTCCAGCCGGTAACCGGCGTGCGGCGCGCCGGTTAGGTTGGGGGCAACTGCTTCACGGGGGAGGCGGTGATGGGCGACCCCATGACGTCCGCCATGCTGCGATTCGAGGTGCTCGGCCCGTTGCGGGTCCGGCGGGACGGCCTGGAACTGGACGCCGGGCCGGTGCAACAGCGGGTCATGCTCGCCGTGCTGCTGCTGTCCGCCAACCGGCCGGTGTCACGGGAGAGACTCATCGACGCGATCTGGGGTGAAGCGGCCCCCGGGCGGGCGGTGAACCTGTTGCAGCGTCATGCCGCGGGCCTGCGCCGCGTCCTCGAACCCGAGCGCAAGGCCCGTACACCGTCACAGACGCTGACCTGGACCGAGGCGGGCTATCTGCTGAGGGTGGCGCCCGGCGGACTCGACCTGGACACGTTCACCGCGCAGGTGGACGAGGGCCGGTCGGCGCGGATCGCAGGGGACCTGCCCGCGGCCGCCGAGGCCCTGCACGCCGCCCTGCGGCTGTGGCGGGGCAGGCTGTGCGAAGGGCTCGCCGGACCCCTGCTGAGCGCGGAGCGCGACCGTCTGGAGGAGGACCGCCTCGGCGTCGTCGAGGAGCGCATCGAGGCCGACCTGGCGCTCGGCGCCGACACTGGCCCCGTCGCCGAACTGCGCCGCCTGATCGACGCCCACCCCTTGCGCGAGCGGCCGTACGGCCTGCTCATGCGCGCCCTGCACCGCTCGGGACGGCAGGCGGCGGCCCTCCAGGTGTACCAGGAGGCGCGCCGCCTGCTGGCCGACGAACTCGGCATCGAACCCGGTGCGGAACTGCGCCGGGTGCACGAGCAGATCCTCACCGCCGACGCCGCCCTGAGCCCACCGGCCCCAGCCCGCACGGAGGCGGCCCAACCGGTGCGGAACGACGACGACGGCCCCTCCGTCGGCGTCGCCGCCACCACGGGCCCGTCCACAGCGGACAACCTGCCCGCCGAACTGACCAGCTTCGTCGACCGGCAGCGGGAACTGTCCGAGATCCGTGAACTGGTGCCCGCCACGCGCCTGGTGACGCTCACCGGGGCCGGCGGCGTGGGCAAGACCAGGCTCGCGCTGCGCGCCGCACAAGACCTGCGGCCGGGCTTCCCCGACGGCGTGTGGCTGGTGGAGCTCGCGGGCCTCTCCGACCCCGGGCTCATCGCGCACACCGTCGCCACAGCGCTCGGCATCCAGGACCAGTCCGGCCGGACACCCCTGTCCGCCCTGATCAGGCACCTGCGGAACCGGCGAGTCCTGCTGGTGCTCGACAACTGCGAGCACCTGCTCAGCACGTGCTCACCGCTCGTCGACCATCTGCTGCGCGCGGCGGAGGGCCTGCGGGTCATCGCCACCAGCAGGCAACCGCTGGCCATCGACGGCGAGCGCATCTTCGCGGTGCGGCCGCTGGGGGTGCCGCCGGATGCCGCACGCCCGCGCGCACCGGGCGCGGGGCGCGCGCCCGCGTCCGAGGAGGACGGGTCGGCCGTCACTCTGTTCACCCACCGGGCGCGCGCCGCGGTGCCCTGCGGGTTCTCCCTCTCCCCCGAGAACCAGGAGATCGTGGTCAGGATCTGTCGGCGGCTCGACGGTATCCCGCTGGCCATCGAACTGGCGGCCGGACGCCTGCGCGCCCTGTCGCCCGCACAGCTCCTCGCGCGCCTCGACGACCGCTTCCGGGTGCTCTCGACGGCGCGGCCCACCGCGCTGCCGCGCCACCAGACGCTCCAGGCGACGGTGGACTGGAGCTTCCATCTGTGCACGGAGCAGGAGCGGTTACTGTGGGCCCGCCTGTCGACCTTCACCGACACCTTCGACCTCGAAACGGCCGAGGCCGTCTGCGCCCTGGACGACCTGCCCGCCGAGGAGGTCCTCGACCTCGTCGACGGTCTGGTCGACAAGTCGGTGCTCATCCGCGAGGAATCCCCGGGCGGCGTCCGCTTCCGGCTCCTCGAGACGCTCCGCGAGTACGGGCGGCAGCGGCTCTCGGACAGCGGCCTGCGGACGGCGCTCCGCCGTCGTCACCGGGACTGGTACCTGGCCCTGGCCGAACAGGGTGAGGCGGAGTGGTTCGGCCCCAAGCAGGCGGACTGGGCCGCCCGCATGCGCCTGGAACACGCCAACCTGCGCGAGGCCCTCACCTTCTGCCTGACCACGCCGGGAGAGGCCCGGGCCGGTCTCCGCCTGGCGGCCGCGCTGTACTTCTTCTGGGTCGGCTGCGGCCACGTCGAGGAGGCGCAGCACTGGCTCGGCCGGGCGCTGGCCCTGGACCGCGAACCCTCCCGCGAGCGCGCCAAAGCCCTGTGGGTGCTGGCCCGGATCGCCTATCTGCGCGGCGACATGCCCGGCAGCACCGCCAGGTCCCAGGAGTGCTGCCGACTGGCCAGGACGCTCGGCGACGACGCCGCCCTGGCCTACGGCACACACATGGCGGGTGCCGCCGCCCTGCTCGGCGACGACCCGCAGCGCGCACGGGACCTCCTGGAGGACGCCCTGCGGCGCTATGTCGCGCTCGGCGAGCTGAACAGCGTGGTCATCATGGCGCAGGTCCAGCTCGCCATGGCCGGCGTCGCCCTCGGCACACCGGACCGCGCGGTCCGCCTCTGCAGCCGGGCGCGGGCCATCTGCGACGTCCACGACGAGACCTGGACCCTCGCCTACGTCCTCTACGTGCAGGCCTTCGCCGAGTGGGCCAGGGGCGACCGCGGCGCGGCGACCCGCCACGCCCGCGAAAGCCTGCGCCTGAAACGGGACTTCCGCGACAGCCTCGGCATCGCCATGGCCGTGGACCTCCTCGGCTGGATCGCCGCCGCCGAGGGCCCGAGCCGGCGGGCGGCGGTGCTGCTCGGCGCTGCCGAGGAGGAGTGGAACACGATCGGGCTGCCGTGGTTCGGCTCCACACTCTGGCGGGACCCGCACGAGGAGGGGGAACGGCTGGCGCGCCAGGCCCTCGGCCATGAAGCCTGCGAGGAAGCCTTGCGCACGGGCGCCTGCCTCACCCCGGACGAGGTCGTCGCGCTGGCCCTGGAGCCGGCACCCACGCCGAGCACGGGAGACCGGGCCGCGCATCACGCCATGGGAACAGGCGGGTACGGGTGAGCCGCAGGTACGGGTGAGCCGCGGGGCCGGGGGCGTGGGGGTCTCCCGGTCCCGCGTCTTTCTGTGGTGTGCCCGGGGTGGTCGGTCGCGAAATGGGGGGAGAGGTAAACCACCCGGATTGGTGGTTGCCTGTGGGTGAGAGGCCGGGGGACTTGGCGATTCACGAGTGAGTGCTGAGGTGTGGGGTGTCCCCATGGTGCGCCTAAGCATGCCTGGTCGGCTGTGGGGGTGATGGTGATGGTGTGACAGGCATGTACGCGCGAGGACTTCACTAGGTGCGGGGGGCGTAGTGAGTGACCGGGAGTCGCATGCGGCAGCGGTCGTTCGTCACGGCCGAGGGGGTGAACCCGTCGAGGGCGGTCGGCAGAGCGCCGCTGCTACTCCCCCGCCTTGTCCGTCGCCACGGCCGCCGGCGCGCAGAGCACACCCCATCCTCCGGCGACCGCAGGGGCCTTCCCGCCGCGCGGCCGGTTCCGGCAGGAAGGTACCGGAGAGTGCGGCGTCGGCGAGGTCGGACGCGACCCGGCACGCGGTCGCGGTGCGTCGCGCGGAGACGGTACCGGCCAGCAGCATGGCGGTGCCGACCGCGGTGTCCCTGGCACCCATCGATCCATCGAACCCTGTCGAGCACCCGCGTACGGCTTGTCAGTGACGTCGACTACCGTTTCGGCGCATGGGCTACGACCTCCACATCACCCGCCGCGACGACTGGTACGACGAGGCAGGACCAGAGATCACCGCGGCGGAATGGGTGGCCCTGGTGGAGACGGACCCGGACCTCGCAATGGTTCCACCGTCACCGGACTGGAGCGGACCGCCGCAGTGGATCGCCGACATGGTCACGCATCCGCCCGAGGGGCGAATGGGCACTGCTCTGCGCTGGGACTCCGGCGAGATACGCGCCAAGAACCCCAGCGAGGTCTTGATCGGCAAAATGCAGCAGGTCGCAGCCGCGTTGAACGCGCGGGTACAGGGGGACGACGGGGAGCTTTATGGAGCTGATGTCCCGCACGGATGAGGAAGGAAAGGCGGCCATGCCGCCACTCCCTTAACGCCGTCACACCTGCTGCGGCGCCGTCCCGGTCGCCAGTTCACATGCCCGTACGTAATCCCGCAGGATCGCGCGGTTGTCGTCCGCGCGCCAGGCCAGCGCGAACCGGCTGGGTGAGATGCCGCGTACCGGGCGGGTGACGACTCCGCCGAGGGTGATCAGCGGGGCGTTCCCGGCGGCCAGGAGGACCACCCCCAAGTTCGCGACCAGCGCTTCGTAGGTTTCCTCGGTGCTCGCCACCTCCGCGCCGATGCGCGCGGGCCTCCCGTCGCGGGCGTCGGTGGCGAGCCAGTAGTCGCGCAGGGGGCCGGCATGGTCGGGCAGGGCGAGGAACGGTTCGTCCAGAAGGTCGGCGAAGTCGATGGTGTCCCGGTCGGCGAGGCGGTGGCCGTCGGGCATGGCGACCAGGCGGGGCTCCTCGGCGACCACCCTCCACCGGTAGCGGTCCGGGTCCGGCAGCGGGAGCCAGACGAAGGCCGCGTCGCAGGTGCCCTCGGCGAGTCCGGCGGTCGTGTCGTGCCAGGTGATGTGGCGCAGGGTGATACGTGTCTCGGGACGTATGGCGGTGAAGCGGGACCGGATCGCGGGCAGCAGTCCCCCGCGTCCCGGGCTGGTGCTCATCCCGACCACGAGGACGGCCGCCTCGTCGGCCACGGCCCGGGCGATCGTCTCCTGCGCCGACTCCCATTCGGCGAGGATGTTCCGGGCATGCGGCAGCAGCGCCGCGCCGACCGCGCTCAGCCGCACATCGCGCCGGTCGCGCTCGAACAGCGCGGCCCCGATCTGCTTCTCCAGCATCCGTATCTGCTTGCTCAGCGCGGGCTGCGAGACGTAGAGCCGTTCGGCCGCGCGTGTGAAGTGCAGTTCCTCGGCCACTGCGGCGAAGTACCGGAGATCCCGTCCGTGAACATCCATAACCATCGGCTATCACAGCGGGTCTTGGACCGGCAACTGGCTTGTGCAGCAGGGTGGTTCACACCAACGGGACACCGACGGACGGCCGCCGAAGGGCCGCAAGTCACCCGGAGCGCGAGGAGACGAACATGAACAAGGTATGGCTGGTCACCGGGGCGAGCAGCGGGTTCGGCCGGGCGATCACCGAGGCGGCGGTCGCCGCAGGTGACGTCGTGGTCGCCGCCGCCCGCCGCACGGCGCCGCTCGACGATCTGGTCGCCGCGCACCCGGACCAGGTCGAGACACTGTCCTTGGACGTCACCGACGTCTCGGCCGCCCAGGCCGTCGTGGACGGCGTGGCAGCCCGGCACGGCCGGATCGACGTCCTGGTCAACAACGCCGGGCGGGGCATGGTCGGGGCGGTCGAGGACAGCTCCGACGAGGAGCTGCGGGACCTGATGGATCTGCACTTCTTCGGCCCGGCCGCGCTCACCCGGGCCGCGCTGCCGCACATGCGCCGCCGGAGTTCGGGCGCGATCGTCCAACTCACCAGTATGGGCGGACGGTTCGCGTTCGCCGGGGTCGGTGCCTACTGCGCCACGAAGTTCGCTCTGGAAGGGCTCTCCGAGGCCCTGGCCGCCGAGGTCGCGCCGCACGGCATCCGGGTACTGATCGTCGAGCCCGGAGCCTTCCGTACGGGCTTCGCCGGCGCCGCCGACCTGCGCTCCACGGCCCCGGACACCTACCAGGACACCGTCGGCCCCGTCCTGTCCGGGCTCCCGGAAGGCGGTGGCCAGGAGCCCGGGGACCCGGCCAAGGCCGCCGCGGCGATCCTCACCGCTCTGGACGCGGAGGAACCGCCGCTCCGGCTGCCGCTCGGCAATGACGCCGCCGACGCGATCACCGACCACCTAGACCGCTCCCGTACCGAACTCGCCTCCTGGGAGAAGCTCATCCGCTCCACCGATTTCGACGACTGACACCCCGGCCGCTTCCGCACCCGCCGCCGATCGCCTTCACCCTGCTGTGCATGGCTCAACGCAGGGTCAGCGGCGTCTCGGATCCGATGCGTGACAGCTTCGCCGGGTTGCGGACGACGTAGAGCCCGGCGATCCGGTCCTCCTGCACGTGAGCCGCGACGACGCCCTCCAGCTCCCCGTCGAGGTGGATCGTCAGGGCCGGGCTTCCGTTCACGACGGTATGACCGAACGCGACCGGGGTCCTGTTCTTGCCGAGGCCGCCCGTCAGGAGGCGGGCCACCTTGTCGGCGCCGACGATCGGACGCAGCGCGGCATGCTTCACGCCGCCTCCGTCGCCCATGTAGACGACATCGGGCGCCAGTACGTCGAGCAGTCCCTGCAGGTCCCCGCCCTCCAACGCCCGCAAGAACGACTCCACCACCGTCCGCGTCCGGCGCGGGGAGACCGCCGAGCGCGGACGCCGGGCGTCCACGTGCCGACGGGCGCGGTGCGCGATCTGGCGGACGGCGGCGGGCGTCTTGTCGACGGCCGCCGCGATCTCGTCGTAGTCGACGTCGAAGACCTCGCGCAGGACGAAGACGGCCCGCTCGGTCGGCGACAACGTCTCCAGGACCAGCATCACCGCCATCGACACGCTCTCGGCGAGTTCGACGTCCTGGGCGACGTCCGGCGTGGTCAGCAGCGGCTCGGGCAGCCATGGGCCCACGTACGACTCCTTGCGCCGTGCCATGGTGCGCAGCCGGTTGAGCGCCTGCCTGGTCGTGATCCGGACCAAGTACGCGCGCTGGTCGCGCACTTGGTCGAGATCGACCTCGACCCACCGCAGCCAGGTCTCCTGAAGGACGTCCTCGGCGTCGGCCGCCGCGCCGAGCATCTCGTACGCCACGGTGAAGAGCAGGTTGCGGTGGGCGACGAAGGTCTCGGTCGCCCGGTCGACGGCGTCGTCGTCACCCATGCGCGGAACCTCTATTGAGCTCGGATCGTCACCCATGCTTGGAACCTCTATTGAGCTCGGGTCCTCACTCGAGCTTGCAACCTCACCCAAGGTGGACTCGGCACTCAAGCTGGACTCCGCACTCAAGCTGGACTCCTCGCTTAAGCTGGACTTCACGCTCAAGCTGGACTTCTCGCTCATGGCTGGATCCTCTCCCCCACGCCTTCCGGCTTCCCAGGACCTAGGAAACCCGCTCGACGACCGGTGCCTCGGCCCGCATCGCCGCCAGCGCCTCGCGGCGTCCGGCGCCTCCCTTCATGCGGTGCAGGCGGTATCCGCCGGGCTTGTGCGCCTCCTCGGCCAAGTGCTTCACGATGCCCTTGCACACGCCTTCCTTCATCTTCGCGCCGAGACGACCGCCGATGTGGAACCACACCGCGACATCGGACCTGTTGCCGAACTGGAAGACGCCGGTGCCGCGGCCCAGGCTGACACACTGAGCCCCGAACGACTGGTTGAGGGGCTCGGGCCGCTGCCCGGCCAGTCGGCTGAGCACCGTGTCTGCGGCCCGCGCGCCCAGCGGCATCGCCGTCTGGCAGCTCATCCGCAGCGGCAGACCCGACGGCGCCGCCGAGTCCCCGGCCGCCACGATGCGGTCGTCGTCCACACTCGTCAACGTCTCGTCCGTGAGCAGCCGGCCCAGGGCATCCGTCCGCAGCCCGCTGCGCGCGGCCAGGTCCGGCACGCCGAAGCCCGCGGTCCAGATGGTCACCGCGCTGGGCAGCTCCCGGCCGTCAGCGAGCCGCACCGCGTCACGCGTCACCTCCGTCACCCTCGCGGCCGAGCCCTCCAGGACCTTCACCCCGAGCGCCGCCAGCCGGTCGGCCACGGAACGCCGCCCGCGCCGGTGCAGGTAGGGACCGAGCACCCCGCCGCAGACCAGGGTCACGTTGCGGCCCTGCTCCGCCAGCTCGGCGGCGGTCTCGATGCCCGTAGGACCGGCGCCGACGACCGTGATCGCGACCGACGCGGACGCGGCGTGCAGAACCGGCAGCAGCCGCTGCGCCTCCTCCAACCCGGCGATCGGGTAGGCGAACTCGGCCGCTCCGGGCACGTGCGGGTCGGCGCTGCCGCTGCCCACCGCGTAGACCAGGTAGTCGTAGCCGACCGTGGCCCCGCTGCCCAGCTCGACATGGCGCCCGGCCGCGTCGATCCGGGTCACGCTGTCGACCACCAGCCGCACCCCCGCCGACAGGACCTCCTGGTAGTCGACGACAGCGGTGTCGGTGCCGCCCACCAACTGGTGCAGGCGCACCCGGTGGACGAAAACGGGGCGCGGGTTGATGAGCGTCACGGTCACGTCGTCGCGCTGCGTCAGGCGGTTGGCCGCCATGACGCCGGCGTATCCGCCGCCGATCACCACTACGCCGGTGTTCTCAACCATGATGGTGTCTCCCTCGTTTCGAGCGGTTCGTGCTCAAGACACCACTGGTGCGACTGGTGTGACACGTTGTGACCCATGTCACCCTGCGCCCCTCCATGACCGGGGCGCGTGATGCCGCCCCAACAACACACCGCACACCGCACACGCTTAACGTCGATCGGAGGCCCCGGCGCTCTCCGTCGCGATGCGGGGCGGCAAACCGGCCAGCAGACTGCGTCGAGCCGAGTCCACATGCTCCTCGGCCCGGCGGGCCAGTGTCCGGATGTCGCCCGAGCGCAGGAGAGCGGCGAGTTCGCGGTGCTCATCGATCACACGCGCGCGGTAGTGGTCGTAGGCCGCGTCGACGCGTCGCAAGTGGAACAAGTGCAGTTGGGAACGGATCGTCCGCCAGGCGGTGGTCAGTCTGCCGTTGCCGGCGGCGGCGTAGATCTGGTCGTGGAAGGCGATGTCCAGCGCCACCAGCCGGTGGGCTTCACCGCCCGCAGCGATCTCGGTCGCCATCTCGGCCACCAGCCGGTCGAGTTGAGCGAGGTGCTCCTCGGGCGCGGCCCGTCGCGCGGTGGTCGCGGCCAGCCGGTCGAGTGCGGCCCGTAGCGCGTACACCTCTTCCACGTCTTCGGCCGTCACCTCGATGACGGTGGTGCCGCGGTGCCAGCCGCCGCGTACCAGTCCTTCCTGCGTCAGCCGGGCGAGCCCTTCGCGGACCGATCCGCGGCTGACCCCGAGGCGTTCGGCCAGCTCCACCTCGCGGAGTGCGGCGCCGGGCGGGAAGTGGCCGGAGAATATGGCCGCGCGGATCAGGTCGGCGGCTTCGTCGGCGAGGCCGCGCCGGGCTGCCCTCGGCAGTGCGGATGACATGCGGGCAATGCTGGCATCCGGACAATGACCGACGTCAGGCCCGCCAGCCTGCGCCCATGGCATTGTCCGAATGTTGACATTAGGACAACGACCGGTCCACGCTGCTGCGGTCCACCGCGCCCATCGGAGGGGACCCTGTGCCTCATCGCCCCGCTGCCCATCTGGCCATCCCCGTCAACGACCTCACCGCCGCCCGCGACTTCTACGGGAAGGTGCTCGGCCTGACCGAGGGACGCAGCACCGACCACTGGGTGGACTGGAACCTGGAAGGGCATCAACTGGTGACCCACGTAGTGGCGGCCGCATCCTGGCCGATCGGTACGAGGTTGGTGGGGCCCGATGCGGCGGGCAACGCATGGGAGTTCAAGTCCTTCCGCGACGAGTCGATGGTGTTCGCCCGATGAGGGGCGTACTGGTCAGCGGCGGTTCGCGGGGCATCGGCCGGGCCGTCGCGATGGCCTTCGCCACGGGCGGTGACCGCGTCGCCGTGCAGTACGCCGGTCGTCGTGCGGACGCCGAGGAGACCCTGCGCCTCCTGCCGGGCGACGGGCACACTCTCCTCCAGGCCGACCTCGGCGAGCCCGGCGCGGCCGAGCGGACCGTGAACGAGGCGGTGGCCGCACTCGGCGCGGTAGACGTACTGGTGAACAACGCGGCCGTGGCGCCCACGGCGGAGACCCGGCATCCGATCGCCGAGACTCCGCTGGACCACTGGCAGCAGGTGTGGCGGCGGATGGTGGACGTCAACCTCCTCGGGGCGGCCGACCTGTGCTGGGCCACGGCCCGCCACCTCGTCGACCGGGGTGCCGGCGGCGCGATCGTGAACGTCGGCTCGCGCGGCGCCTTCCGCGGCGAACCCGACTTCCCGGCCTACGGGGCGACCAAGGCGGCGCTGCACGCCCTCGGCCAGTCCCTTGCCGTGGCGCTGGCCCCGCACGGCATCACCGTCACCTCCGTCGCGCCGGGATTCGTGGCCACCGAACGACAGGCGGCGAAACTGTCGGGCCCGCAGGGCGAGCGCCTGCGCGCGGAGAGTCCGTTCGGGCGGGTCGGTACCCCGGAGGAGATCGCCGCCACCGTGCACTTCCTCGCGTCCCCGGCCGCGACATGGGCGTCGGGAACCGTCGTGGACCTCAACGGCGCGTCTCACCTGCGCACCTGACACTCACTCACCGACCATCACAAGTTCAGACCCTGCCGGATCGCTGTCTCCACGGGAGAGTACGCGCCGTCGGTCCGCTCCAGTTCGTACGGCGCGGCCGACATCAACGGTGGCTGCGCCATGAAGCGGGGTCGTGTCCCGTGATGCGGCTGGGCCGCGTGCACCAGGAACGGATGGCACAGAAAGACGTCGCCCGGGGACCCGGTGGCGAGGGCGACGGGCCGGTGGGCGGATGCCGCCGCGAGGTCCGGCGCGATGTCCAGGACGCTCGCGCCCTGCTCCCCGTACGGTTCAAGGACCTTCGGCACGTCCAGGTGGCTGCCGACCCGGATCCGGGTAGGGGCGTCCTCCTCCCCCACCTCGCTGAACAGGAACAGCATCAGCAGCGCCCGGCCGCGTGAGCGGAGATTGGTGAAGGGCCAGTCCTCGCCGTCCACCGCGTAGCTGCCCTCGATGTGCCAGCCCGCGTCGTCGGGCTCCTCCTCGTGCGGGAAGCGCAGCGGAAAGGTGCCGAGGGAGTAGCGCGGCTCCCAGCGCCCGGCGCCCACCAGCAGGTCGTACGCCCGGTGCAGAGCCGGGGAGTTGGGCGCGGCGGCGAACGGCCCCTGCGCCATCCCACCGACCCAGTGCACGGGCCGCGTCCACGTCTCCGGGTCGTCAGGGTCGCAGCCGGTCTCCCGCCACAGCAGCCGCGCGCAGCTCGCGGCCACGCGGGGCGCGACGGCCCCCTCCAGCTTGACGAAGCCGTCGCGGAGGAAGCGGGATGTCAAGGTCTTGTCGTCCATGGCTTCATCGTGCGACGCGGCCCGTCCGGCACACCCGACACATGCCGCACCGCTTTTCTCGGGTGCGGCGGTCATCCTCGTCTCGTCCGCTGAGCGTGCCTGTTGTTGCCGTCCGGAGGCTGGACCGTCTGACTCCCGGTACGCGGCGCCCCGCAGGGTAAGCGGTGCAGTCGGTTCTCCTCGTCCGCCAGGTGGGATGAACCCCGGCGCGTGACAGGCCGGGGCGCAATGCGAACGTGGTGCGCATGACCACTGACACACCAGCAGACGTACGCGTCACCGACGCATGGAGCCAGATCATGGAATGGCTGGCCGACTACACCCCACCGTCGTATGCGGCCCTCAGACTCGGCGCCCACGACAGAGACATCACGGCCCTGGAAGAAGCCCTCGCCGTGAGCGTTCCCGAGGAGTTGAAGGCACTGTGGCGGCTGTCCGCCGGTGAGAACGGTGTCAACGGCTCAGGGCTCATGCTGGGGAACTGGGCCCTGATGCCGCTCGACGCCGTGATCGAGGTGCACCGGAGACAGATGCGGTTACGGAGCAGCGGCGAGGGCGCGGCCGGCGACGTGGGCGGCATCGAGGGCGAGGAGGCCCCGGCGTCATGGAAGCCGTCATGGATACCCTTCTGCTCCCGCACCCCCGAGGACACCGCCTACGGCCTCTACTTGGACGGCGAGACCGGGGAGGTCTGGCAGTGGACCAGGTTCGCGGAGCGCGTACGGAAGTACAAGTCGCTCCCCGCCTACCTGGAACTCATGGCGATCAGCCTCGAAGCCCCCGTGACAGGGTCCGGCCCCGAGAAGCCCGGCATGCTGGGCGGCGCCCTGGTATGGGGACCGCCTTCCGACGAGGAGCGCAGGGACCAGTGGGTTCGCCACCTCGGCCAGGCCCCGCCGCGCCACCCCGCGAAGACGCTCGGCGCGATTCGGGAGGCCCTGCCTGTCGATGACCGTACGGAGTTCGACGATCAGCGCGACGCGCTCGACCTGGCAGACTCCGAGGCGGTCGCGGCCTTCCTGGATCAGTGGTGGGGGCGCGCGGTGCAGGCCCAGGAGGAGCTGGAGGACCAAGTCGCCGCCGCACTGCGTGGGAACGTCCTGGTCAGCCCCGGCCGCACACTGGCGCCGGAGTACGAGGCGACACTGGCGCCCGCCATCCGCCACCGCCCGCCGTCCCTGGACGACATCCGCAGCGCCCTGCGCCACGAGAGCGTCCGCGCCCGGTTCAACCGGGACTTGATGAACGCGATCCCGCCGCACTACCCGGCGTTGCTACTGCGGTGGTGGGACCTCGCCCGCCTGATGGCCGACCCGCGCGGCGACCGAGCCGTTCGCGCTGTCATCAAGGGCCGCGACGCCTCGGACTGACCGGTTCGCGTGGGCGGGGCCGACATTGGGCCGCCGCGAGGAGAGCAAGCTGAAGTCTTACGTCGTCGACGAGATCGGCACTCCGCCCGTCTGCTGAACTCGTCTCGGACGCGGCTGACTTGGCAGGCCACCGAGTCGGCCGTGACCCGCACCTTGGCGCACGTCGGCGGCCTCGACGCGGCGGTGGCCAACGCCGGATTCACGTCCGGTGACTCCATCGGGGCCGGCGACCCGACGCTGTGGTCGCCCATGGTCCTCACCAACCCTCGGGCTCGCCCCGCCGCCCATGCCACCCTGCCCCACCTCGATATCACGGGCGGACGGCTGGTACCCGGCCACCAAATGGGCCACTACCGGACGCGCTGAAAACCTGCGCCCGTACGCCACGACCGCGGCATCGGTGCCACCCTCGTCACCCTGGCATGATCGACACGCCGTTCTGGCAGGGCATCGACGTACCTCCGTTCGCCCTGCCTGCCCAGCCCGTCGCCAAACCGGTCTGACCGCGACTCACCCGCCCCGCCCCCCCCCCGAACCGAAAGGTCCCCGTGCCCCGTACCACCCCCCCACGCCCCGTCGACGTCGAGGCCCTTCCCAGGGCTGCAGGCCTTCCGGCGAACCACCACCCGGCTGCACCCGAGTTTTGGCAACCCGGGCCCTGCTCAGAGTTCGGTGGGCGGCCCCCTGTGGTGGCCCGCCGACGAGTCGTGGCCGGTGTGCACGAGCGTGCACCGCAAGCACAGCGGGTACCGCCTGACGGATCTGCGCGCGGGGCGCCGCCTCCTCGACGCGGCCCGGCGTCGCGACCCCGAGCACGGCCCGAACGACGCGGAACGCGAGACGCTGCGGCGGCTGGAGCGGCGGGTGCGGGCGGTGCCCGGCATCGTGGACGACGACCCCGTTCCGTTGTTGGCGGCGCAACTCTTCGCCCGTGACATACCGGACCTACCGGCCGGGCCCGGTGGCGCCGACCTGCTGCAGGTCCTGTGGTGCCCCTTCGAGGCGCACGGACCGGACCGCACGATCGACGTGGTCCTCAGATGGCGCCACACGGACGATGTCACCGAGGTCCTCGACGTGCAGCCGGAACCGTTGATCGTGGGCCGTACGTGGTGCGTGCCCAACGCGTGTGTCCCGGACCCGGAGCAGGTCGTCGAGTACGAGTACGCCGACCTGCTCCCGCAGACCCTGCGGCGAGCCATCGACGCGTGGGAGGACGAGCAACTGACCCGGCAGGAAGCGGCGCTGGAGGACGAGGCGCCGTGGGGCAATCACGCGGACAGCGCCTCGTTCGACGCCGCGACGGCCGCCCGCCCCGACACACCGGAGATCCACTCCTACCAGCACGATCTGTCCATCGCGCCCGGCTGGAAGGTCGGCGGCTACGCCACCTGGCACCTCACCGGCCCCGCCCGCGTCGACTGCGCCGCGTGCGGTACGCCGATGCGGCCCCTGCTCACCGTCGAGGACGGCGAATGGGACGGCACAACCACCTGGGTCCCGCTCGAGGACCGCCACCTCATCGGGGTCCCGGGCGCCTCGACCCCTACGGGAGTCCAGCTGGGCCGCGGCCTGCTCCGTATCTTCACCTGCCCCACCGACATCGGCCATCCCCATCGACTGAGCTTCCAGTGACCGCGGCACTATGGGCGGGCCGTCACTCCTCCGCGCCTCGTCGGCTCGGACACGGCGGGGCACTCGTCGCTGGTCGGATACGGTGACGAAGTGAGCGAGGGCCTGCCTACCGACATAGCCGACGTGCTTGCGGCGCTCCTGAACAGGGACACGCCGGTCCATGTCGCGCTCAGGAGTCAGATTCCGCACCTACGCGTGCGAGAACACTGCACATGTGGGTGCGGCACCGCCTACTTCGAGCTCAGCACCGGCGACATAACGTCCGCGCCGACCGGCCCCGGCACAGTCGTGGCGGCGGAGGCGCAGCTGCTCACCGACGCGGGCGAATGCCCCGGTGAGATCCTGGTCTTCGTCCAGGACGGCCGTCTGTCATGGCTGGAAGTCTGTTCATGGAGCGATGACATCGAAGTGACCCTGACGGCCGCGCGTCACTGGTTGCCCGCATGCTCCTGCGCCTGAATGCCTCGGTGTGAGCAGGCCAGTCTGCAAGCGCATGGCCGACTGCGCCGCTGAGGGCTCCGGTCAGGATCCACTCCGCTGCTACGAAAATCACCAGCCACCCAGCCCCACCCCGGACAGGATGCCCTACGTGAATCATGTCCTGTGCGGGCTGGCCGCCAATACTGCCCTGCCCTCCGAGCTGGTCGATCGGCTGATAGCGGTCGCGGACGCCGACATCGCCTGGCACCTAGCCGACCGTGCGGATCTCAGTCGTGCACAGGCGCTCGCGCTGACATCGCGCGTCGAGGAGAGCGCCGCATGGCTTGCGTACGCGGGACGACTGACCCCCGCCGACATCGACCCCTCTGAACAGCCGGACGCCGCCCTCTCCCTACTCGCGAAGGATGTCGGCTGTCCGGAATGGGCACGTCTCCTCGCAACGGACCCGGTCCCCGAGCGACGGAAGAAACTCGCTGCTTGCCCCGGCCTTCCTCCCGACGTGGTCCGGACACTCAGCACTGACCCTGCCGTACGGGTCGTGGCGGAGCTCGCGTCGGCAACCACTCCCGCCGTAACCGCCGAACTCGCGGCGCATCCGCATGTCGAAGTGCGCCGCGCCGTGGCCTCCAACGAGGCGACACCCCCGGCCGTACTGGCGGCGCTGCTCACCGGCGAGGGTCTGCCTCCCGCGCAATGGTGTCTGGTCTGCGAGCGGCACAGAACAACGGCCGTGGATCAGCGACAGCACCCGCTGCCCGACCACGTTCCACTGCCGGACGCCAGGTGCGACGGCGCGCATGAGTCGGCCGTGCACGACATACGGCAGATGACACTGAGCAACCCCGCCACCCCCGCCGACGCCGTCACCCGCTTCGCCGACCATCCGTCAGCGCTCCTGCGGTGGGCACTCGCCACTCGCACCGACCTGTCCTCGCGGGTGTACGAGCGGCTCGCCGTGGACCCGGACCCCTGCGTCCGGGCCGACCTCGCCCAGAACCCCGCGCTCGAAGACGACCTCATTCGCCTACTGGCCGACGACCATGAGCACGGAGTGAGACGCGACCTCGCCCACCACCCGCGCGTACCGCTCGATGTACTCGTCCGCCTGGCCGCGGGCAACACCAGGCTCGGCCCCACCGTGCTGCCGAGAATCGCCGCCGCCAGTACGGCCGAGGTGGAGGAGCTGGCGCAGTCGCGCGACCCGGCCGCCCGGAAGCTCGTGGCTCAACGACGTGACCTGCCGGCCCGGATCCGCCAGGCGCTCGCCGCCGACCCCGACGCGAAAGTGGTGAAGGCGATCGCTCCCCATCCAGGTCTTTCCGAGGCACAGCTACGTGCCATGGTCGACCGGCACGGCGTACGAGTCGTCGCCAAGGTGGCGGCCAATCCGGACGCGTCCCCGACCCTGCTGGAAGACCTGACCCGGTACCAGCCTCCGGTACGCAAGGCGCTCCGCGAGATCGCTCGGCACCCTCGTGCGACGGTCGCGGCGCTCCGCACCTGCCTGACGGACCCGCAGGCGCGCCCTCTGGCCGCCGGCCACCCGGCCCTTCCGCCGCACGACATTGTGGAGTTGATCGCCGACACCGACTGGCAAGTGGTAGAGGCCGCGACCAGTAACTCCTCCCTGCCACTTGCTGTCATGTCGGATCTGATAGCTCAGCGGTGTTCCCAATAGTCGCGCTGCGGCAACTGCACCCACGCATCAGGAGGCCCGACGTGCATCGAGCGGGCGCAGTCCGGCGAAGGCGCAGGAGTAGGCCACAGCGTTGTACTGGTAGGGGTGGCGGCATGGCTTGCTCGGCGCTGTCGCCCGCCTGCGGTCCGCGGTCCGCCCCCGGGGTGCAGGTCCCAGCCGACAGCCGACTGAGCACCCCGGGCAACTGTGCGCGTACCCCCACGGTTGGGTCAGCGGCGACGAATGCCCGCGCGTTGTCGGGCCTCCTGGACACGACGGCCTCCCACAATGCCGTCACTCCGTTCTCCAGGGCATCCATGTCGGCGACTCGCGTGGCCAGCTCCATGACGACCTCCGGGGAGCCGAACACCGCCGCCCGGTGCAACGGCCGTCCCCCGCTCCATCCCTCCGGCTCGGCCCCCTGTGCAAGACGCCGACGTATCGTTCGCACGCGTCGGCGTTGTGCCGCTCCGCGCTTCCGCTTCAAGGCCCCGCAGGGGAAGATCACGGAGGTCCGTGCATCCGCCCGGCCCTGCTCGCAACTCCCGGGGGATCCCATGTACCGTCGCGCCCGCCCTGTGACCACGGCTCTCGCAGGCTTCGCAATCCTGACAGCCGTGGCGACAGCCTGCTCCGGCTCGGCGGAGACGCCGGAGCCTTCCTCGTCGAAGGCAATGGTCGGCGCTCCGGCCGCGTCCCCCGCGCAACGGGTGTCCCGCCCCGACCATGAACGGCTCGACAACGCAGCCCGCCATCTGCTCGACAGCACCGGCCTTCTGGACGCGGACGACGACGGCTTCATCGCGTCCGGGACGCTCGCGATCCCCGGGCAGAACGTGGACGAGACCATTGAGTCCGGCACCGCGCTGCGCGTGAGGATGGCCTGCGGGGGAGAAGGAACGGTCACGTTCACGGCCGTGTCCGGGACCGCCAGAGCCGTCAGGCACATCGACTGCACGCGATCAGCGACCAAGGAGCTTCACCTCACCACGGCAGCGCCGCGCCTCGCGGTCCGGGCGGACTCCGCCACACCGGACACGATCGGCACCGCCTACGTGGTACGCCGCGCCGACGAAAATTGAACGCCGCATGCGCGGCCCACCCCGTGACGGTGTGGCAACGGCGGCGGTCGCGACCGCCATCCGTCCCACGTGGACCCCAGCTCCACCGACGGTGGCGGTGGCAGTAGCGGTGGCCCGGAGCACACTGCATGAGCCGGCGCGAGCTCGATCAGTGTCGCTGACTCAGTCCCGGGGGTGGCGGCATTCGGGGGGCGGGTTGCGGGTGTTGGCGATGACCGTGTCGAGGCGGTCGCGCGCCGCGAGCAGGTCGGTGATTCGCTCGCTGATCCGCGCGCGCTCGGCCTCCAGGTGGTCCAGGAGTCCGGGTACCACCGTGCCGGAGTACACGCACGGCAGCACCTCGCGCACCGACCTGCTCGGCAGGCCCGCCGCGAAGAGCTGCTGGATCAGTTTGACCCGGTCGACAGCGGAGTCGGGGTACTGGCGCTGTCCCCCGGCACTCCGCTCGGGGGACAGCAGATCCTGCTCCTCGTAGTAGCGCAGGGCTCGCACGCTCACCCCGGCCTCCCTGGCCACCTCGCCGATACGCACGAACCCTCCGCCCCACGGGCTACTCCGCCCGCGACTTGCATCTCACGTCAATGTCAGGTTTTAGCGTAGTCGACGTCAAGGCACACCGAGACGACCGAGCAGAACCGAGCGAAGAGGCAGGACGTCATGCGCGCAGCCCGTTACCACGAGTACGGCGGTACGGAGACTCTGAGGGTCGAGGAGGCCCCGGACCCGTTGCCCGGCCCGGGCGAGGTCCGCATCCGTACTACGGCGGCCAGTGTGAACCCGGTCGACTGGAAGGTGCGCAGCGGTGTGGTGCGCGAGCTGTTCCCGTTGGACCTGCCCGCGATTCCCGGTCGCGACGCCGTTGGTGTCGTGGACATGGTTGGGGAGGGCGTCGAGGGCGTGGACGTCGGGGACCGCGTCTTTGGGCTCGGCGGCCTGACGGGAGCGACGGCGGAACTGGTCGTGCTCTCCGCCTGGGCCACTGCGCCCGCTAACTGGACCGACGAGCAGGCGGCCGGGGCCGGTCTCGCGTCCGTGACCGCGTTCGGCGGGCTCCATGCCCTCGGTCCGCTGGACGGGCGCACCCTGCTGATCGAGGGCGCCGCCGGAGGCGTCGGCAGCGCGGCGGTCGAGTTCGCCCTCGCGCAGGGGGCCACCGTGATCGGGACCGCCAGTGAGCGCAACCACGCCTTCCTCGCATCCCTCGGCGCGATTCCCACGACCTACGGCGCGGGCCTCGCACAGCGCCTCACCGACCTGGCGCCGAACGGCGTCGACCTCGTACTCGACGCCGCCGCCTCCGGCTCACTCGCCGACCTCGTCGCGATTGCCGGTGCGGCGGACAGGGTCGTCACCGTCGCCGACCACCAGAACGCGGAGAGCCTGGGCGTACGGGTAGCCAACGCGGTCAACGACTCCGCACTCCTCGCCGAAGCGGCAGCCCTCGGCGAGCAGGGCCGTTACACCCCGCGGATCGAGCAGACGTACCGGCTGGAGGAGATCGTGCAGGCCCACGCCCACTCCGAGCGCGGACATGTACGGGGAAAGATCGTCGTCCTCATCTGATTCCGCACCGCGTACGCGTACCGAGGGAGGTGGGCCGGAGCGGCAGCGGCCAGAGCCGGTCGCCAGAGCCGGTCCACTTCCCGCGCCCGTGTGCCGGCGGACGGCCTTGGTCGTGTGCTTCGGACCCGCTACCAAGGCCGCACACATGGCGCGTGTTTCTTTCGCACGGCGCTCCTGTGCGGCCTTGGTAGCGGGCTTGCTTATGTGTCACTTCCGTGTTACTTCCCGGGCGAGCAGATGTGCTCGGCCGGGGCGATCAGCCCACCGTCCACTTCTGGTTGGCGCCGCCCGAGCAGGTCCAGATCTGGAGCCGGGTGCCGTTGGCGGAACTGTTGCCGGTCGCGTCCAGGCACTTGTTCGCCTGTGGGTTGACGATGTCGTTCGCTGAGCTGACGGCCCACTTCTGCGCGGCCGTCCCGTTGCAGTCGTAGAGCTGTACGGGGGTGCCGTCGGCCGTGCCGCCGCTGGCCACGTCCAGGCACTTGCCGAGGGCGCGGATCGTGCCGTCGGAGCCCACGGTCCACTGCTGCGCGGCGGTGCCGTTGCAGTCGTAGAGCTGTACGGGGGTCCCGTTGGCGGGGTTCGCCCCGGCGACGTCCACGCACTTGCCCGCGATGCCCCTGATCGCGCCGCCCGTGGGCGTGTCACCCGTGGTCACCGTCACCGAGTCGACGACGAGTTGGGCGGGGAAGACCGTGGAGCTGTTGGGGTCGCCGGGCCAGTAGCCGCCGACCGCCAGGTTGAGTATGAGGAAAAAGGGCTTGTTGAAGGCCCAGGTCTTGCCGCTCACGTCGGCGGGCGTACGTGTCTGGTAGACGACGCCGTCGACCGACCACTTGATGGAGTTGGGCGCCCAGTCGACCGCGAAGGTGTGGAACGCGTCCGCGAACGCCTGCCCGCCCGGCAGCGTGTACCCGGCGCCGACACCGGCCGATCCGGAGTAGCCCGGGCCGTGGATGGTGCCGTGGACCGTGGAGGGCTCGAAGCCGACGTTCTCCATCACGTCGATCTCACCCGAGTTGGGCCAGCCGACCGAACCGATGTCGGTGCCGAGCATCCAGAACGCGGGCCACATGCCCTGCCCGCGCGGAATCTTCATGCGCGCCTCGACATGCCCGTACTGGGCGCTGAACTTGCCCGAGGTGTTCAGCCGGGCCGAGGTGTACTGGCAAGTTCCGTACCAGCACTGGTAGTTGGCCGGGTTCTCCTTCTTGGCCGTGATCACGAGGTGGCCCTGGCCGTCCAGGGCGGCGTTGTTGGTGCCGGAGGTGTAGTACTGGCGCTCGTGGTTGTTGACGTTGTCGCCGGTCTCCAGGGTCCATTTCGACCCGTTGACCGCGCTGCCCGCGGGGCCGTCGAACGTGTCGGAGAACGTCACGGCGGCAGCGGCAGCGGGGGCAGCAGTGGGGGCGGGGGCGGCATTCGACGGTTCTGCTTGAGCCACGCCGGTGGCGGCGGATGCGACCAGTGTCGCGGACAGGGCTGCGAGCAGACATCTGCGCAGCAGACGGTGGGAGTTCACGTCTCGATCCTTCCTGGGTGGTGGGGCACGACATGGGCAGGCCGAGATGAGGGTGAAGGTGGAGCTGTTTCGCCTGTTGATTTAAGAAGTGAAGTAAGTGGGCGTCAAGGTGTTGGCACGGACCAAACGTTGATCGCGGCGAGCCCGCGCGCCTCGCCCCACGAGGCCTGGCCGAGACCGTAGGCCCGTCGTAAGCCGTCGCAGGCCGTCGTAAGCCGTCGTAAGCCGTAGTAAGCCGTCGGAAAATCCGTGGAGCCCGCGGATCTCCCTGGCTAGGGTCGCGGCATGAGTACTCGCACCTTCCGCGTCACCGTCCGCGGTGTTTTCGACGGGCTCAGCAGCGATCAGCGCGCCGCGCTCCTGGCCGACGCAGCGGAGCACGACGTCCTGCGCGCCGCATTCACGCGCGAAGGGCACCTCAGTTACGACCTGGCCGCGCGTCCCGCCTTCACCTTCCGTTTCCTGGACTCAGGAGAAGAAGAGGAAGACATCCTGGAGGCGTCCGAACGCGCCGAGGAGACGGCGAAGGCGTGGCTCGCGGAACACGGCTACGGCTACAAGAACCTCCGCGTCCGCGCCGAGGACCTGTCCCAGGCCCCCTTGAGCAAACGCCAGCGTCGCGCCGCCGCACAGGGCACCGCCTGACAAGACCCTCAGCGTCGATAGTCGCCACTGAAATCGCCCCGGGCAGAGGATGTCAGGTCAGGGGCACAGTTCCATGTCACTACAGTCGCCCCTCCTCTCCCGCTCTACAGCCCGCGGGCTCCGGATCGAGGTGATCCGGAGCCCGCTCGCATGTTTGCTGGGTGGGTTGTTTTCGACGCTTCCGACACACCTGTGCGCCACCGGCATCGGTCCCACCAACCTGCGGTCAGTGAGCCACCCCGGTTCGGCGGGCGGTCGTGGCGTTGCGGCTGAGGAAGAAGCCCAGGGCGATCATGCCGATGCCGAGAACGAAGTGCAGCCAGTTGTCGGCCGTGTTCACCGGTACGAAGTTGGCGTCGCTGGTGCGGTCGATGAGCAGGCCGTACAGCCACAGCACGAGATAGATCGCGCCGCCGACGACCAGGTAGTTGCGGGCGGCGCCGGCGCTGCGGGCTAGAGCGAGGCCGGCGATGCCGAAGAGCAGGTGCACGATGTTGTGCAGGATGGACACCTGGAAGATGCCCAGGAGCTTGGCCTCCGAGTGGTGGGCCGCGAATTCCATGGTGCTGTAGTGCGTCGTGATGCCGGGTATGAAGCCCAGGATGCCGACGAGCAGGAAGACGGCTCCGACGACCATGGCGGCCTGTTGCACGGGCGTGCGGGTGGGTGTCACGGAGCGGGCGGATGTAGTCATCGCTTGTCCCTTTGTCTTGCGCGGGCCGAGGGGGGCCCTCGCGTGTGACGTCGCCAGTACCCGTAGGGGGGAATCGAAACCATGGATGGCTGTATGCCGTACGTCGCGACGGCTAGTACGGATGTGTGTCGGCCACGGATGTGTGTCGGCCAGGGGTGTGTGTCAGCCTCGGGACAGCACACCACGGGCACATCCAGGGGAGAGGTGCGTTCGGCACCCCGGGCCGCCATGTAGCTTGACACGGCAACCTCGGCAGTCCGGCATAAGGATAGGAACCATGGAACAGCGGGCCTTCGGCAGGAGCAAGCAGCAGGTGTCCGTGATCGGCTTGGGCACCTGGCAACTGGGGGCCGACTGGGGTGACGTGAAGGAGGAGGACGCCCTGGCGGTGCTGGATGCCGCCGTCGAGTCGGGAGTGACCTTCTTCGACACCGCCGACGTGTACGGGGACGGCCGCAGCGAGCAGCTCATCGGCCAGTACCTGCGCCGGCGCCCGGACGCGGACGTCCTGGTGGCGACGAAGATGGGCCGCCGCGTGGAGCTGGATCCGGCGCTGTACACGCTGGAGAACTTCCGCGCTTGGACGGACCGCTCACGCCGCAATCTCGGGGTGGACCGGCTCGACCTGGTGCAGTTGCACTGCCCGCCGACGCCGGTGTACTCCTCCGACGCCGTCTTCGACGCCCTGGACACCCTCGTGGAGGAGGGCCGGATCGCGGCGTACGGGGTGAGCGTGGAGACGTGTGAGGAGGCGCTGACCGCCATCGCCCGGCCGGGCACGGCGAGCGTACAGATCATCTTCAACCCGTTCCGGCTGAAGCCGCTGGAGGAGGTCCTGCCCGCAGCGGCGGAGGCCGGGGTCGGCATCATCGCCCGGGTGCCGCTCGCCAGCGGGCTTCTGTCCGGCCGGTACACGAAGGACACGGTCTTCGCCGCGAACGACCACCGCTCGTTCAACCGGCACGGCGAGGCCTTCGACCAGGGTGAGACCTTCGCGGGGGTCGACTTCGCGACGGGCGTCGAGGCCGCCGCCGAGTTCTCCGCGCTGGCGCCCGAAGGTGCCAGCCCGGCGCAGACTGCACTGCGCTGGATCCTCCAGCAGCCGGGCGTCTCCTCCGTCATTCCCGGCGCCCGCAACCCCGAGCAGGTCCGCGGCAACGCCCAGGCCGCCGCGCTGGCCCCGCTGCCCCAGTCGACGCTCGACGCCGTCCAGGCCCTGTACGACGACAAGGTCCGCGGCCAGGTGCACCACCGCTGGTGATCGGACGGTCACGCATACGCCCTGTTCCGGGCGGTGCCGACCGGACGCGCGAGACCCCGCCACCAACATTCGAAGGAGGCGGGGTCCGCGCGGGCGCGCGTCCGTCAGCGGTTCGTCTCGTCGTCCGATTCGTCCGCCTGGGGCGCAAGGCCCGCCTCTTCGAGGGCCTCGGACATCGTGCGGCCGGTCGCGCCGTTCGTGTCCTCATGGGAAGCGTTCTGCTGCCCCGCCTGCTGATTCAGCAGCGCGTCATTGGTGGAGTCGGTCTTGGGGCGGCTTTCCTCGGGCGTGGTCATGGTGTCCTCCAGACGAAACCGGTCATCAGGTGTTACTGAGGGGCAAGGAGTGCTTGCTGTGACTCAGTGATCCGGCGAGTACCCAGGAGAGATCACCGAAAAAGTCCCGTAAAGAGAGAATCGCCCACGTTTTTGGCGTGTACGCGTGCTGGGCGGCCCGCACCCGCCGGCGTCGCCGGCCCTGGCTCGCCGCCCCGTGACCCGTACGCGGAGCACTGCGTCGGCGAGGAGCCAGGAGCCGGCACCGGCTTTCCGTCCCCCGGTCCGTCCTACTGCGGGGCCGAGGGCGACGGAGAGGTCGAGGTCGACGGCGAGGGCGACGGCTGGTTCGCGGGCTCGCACAGCTTGTCCAGGTCGGCCGCGGGGGTGCCCAGGTTCAGGACCTTGATGAGCGCGACGAGCGCTTTGCATATCGCGACGGGGTCCTGCTGCGGGGCGCTCGGGTCGGCTTGCGGGGCACTCGGGGCGGCCTGCGGGGCGCTCGGGGCGGCCCAGGCCACGACGGGCGCGGCGACGAACAGGGCCAAGGCGGCGGACACGGATACTGCTGTTTTGCGGATCACGAGCTTTCCCTTCATCGGCCGGCTTCGCGCCGGAACGTCCTTCGATGGTGCGGGAGTCACGCGAGCGGCCCCAGACAGCAACGCCCGAATGAGTGACCGGGGCCCCGTGATGCCCTTCTGGTGGTGATCGGGGCGGTTCTCAGGACGGGCGCCGCGGAAGCCGAGCGAGGCCGCGGCGTCCGCGCCCGGCCGCAGTTCCTCGCGTGCCGTCAGCACCCGGTCGACGTCCACCAGGCGGACCCAGAGACTGTCGGCCAGCAGATGCTTCAGGGGTTCGTCCACGGCACCGTCGTAGGCGAGGTGGGTGCGGGCGTCGAGGTCGATGAGGAAGCGCCCAGAGGGCGGCATATGCCTGCCGGGAGGCGGGCGCGACCTCGGTGACCTGCACGAGCCCCGGCTTCGAGCGGTACAGGGCGTAGTCGGTGACCTCTCCCCCGCGCCCCAGATGCACTGTGAAGCACAGCGCCGTTGCGCCGTCGGCAAGGCGCGCCTCTCCGTACGGTCGACCCAACCGCGGACCGTAGTCTTGGTCAACTCGACGACCCTGGAGGGGACATGACCGTGGCGGGCAGGCTCGACGCCAAGAGAGTTCTGGTGCTGGGCGGCGGCGGGGACGGCATCGGTCGTGCCATCGTCCGTGCGTACGCCGCCGCCGGGGCGCGCGTGGTCGTCGCCGACGTGGACGCCGCACGGGCGACGGAGGCGGCGGGCGAGTTGCGGACGGCCGGACACGCAGCCCACGCGCTGAGCGGTGACGTCCGCTCCCGCGAACAGATCGACGCCATGGTCACCGGCGCGGCCGAACGTCTCGGCGGTCTCGACACCCTGGTCACGGTGGTCGGCGGACAGGTCGCGTTCGTACCGGCGGTCAAGCTCCACGAGATGGAGGACGAGGACTGGGAGACCGTCTACGACCTGAATCTGCGCTACGTGATGCGTGCCGTGCGCCGCGTACTCCGCTTGTTCCTGGAGCAGGGGACGGGCGGGAACATCGTCAGCATCGGATCGGTCACCGGCATCATGGCCGCGCCGAAGCAGGCCGGGTACGGCGCCGCGAAGGCCGGTCTCCTCAGCCTGGCGCGCACCGTCGCCGCCGAGTACGCGGCCGACGGCATCCGGATGAACGTCGTCGTCGGCGGGGCCATCAACACCGCGGTCAACAACGGCCCTGCCGCCGACGCATGGGTGCCGGAGATTCCGGCAGGACGCTACGGCACGTCGGAGGAGATGGCCGCAGCGGCCCTCTATCTGGCCTCGGACGAGGCCCGCTATGTCACCGGGCAGCAGATCGTGGTGGACGGAGGGGTGTCGGTGCGGGGCCCGTTCCCCGAATGACCGTGTACCCCGAGTGACCGTGTAGGCGCCATTGCCAGGAGCGAGCCTTACGTCCCGTCTCTCGCCGCCCCACGCCCCAGCCCGGCCACAACGATCACGGCCGCCAGCAGGGGCAGCGTCACGGCCAGCAGAAACACCGGCCGTGCGGTCAACCGGTCGGCCAGTGCCCCTCCCACCAGGATTCCCAGTGAGCCGCCCGCCGCGCTGAGGGAGGCGAACCAGGCGAACGCCTCCGTACGCAACTGCTGCGGGACACCCTCGCCGAGTGCGGTGCCGGCCAGCGTGGCGACAGGAGTCGTGGCCAGCCCGGCGACGAACATCAGCGCCGCCATGGGCGCGCTCGCCGTCGGCAGCGCGAGGAGCGCGAACCCCGTCGCGGCACCGGCCGAGACCGCCGCGTACTGGGCGCGGATCCCGCCGCGCCAGGACCGGGCGGCGAAGACGAGCCCGCCCGTCACGGAGCCGGCCGCCCACAGGGCGAGGCAGATGCCGGCGAGCGCCGGGGCGTCGAGCTCCAGCGCGCGTGCCGAGACGCCCACCTCGACCATGCCGACGGCCAGCATCTGGGCGAGACCCGCGAGACCGACCAGCCACACCACCCGCACGCGCCGCACGCTGTGGCGCCCGGAACCCGTAGCAGCGGTCGCCGGCCGGTGTTTCGGGACCGGCCGTGCGGATAGGAACAGCAGCGTCCCGGCGGTGGTCAGAACGGCGCCAGCGAGCAGGGCCAGTTGCGGCGCTCCCCAGGCGAGGGCGGCGCCGACGGCCGCAGGCCCGACGACGAAACTCAGCTCCACACTCACCGCGTCCACACCGAAGGCGGCGGTCCGCATCCCCGGGTCCGTGAACGAGCGGGTGAGCAGCGTACGCAGCGACGGTGTGACGGGAGGTTGCAGCGCCCCGGCCACCACCGCGGCGACGAGCAGCCCGGCCGACTGGTCCGCTTCTGCCGCGACGACGAGGCCCCCGATACTGAGGGGCGCGGCCAACGCGCAGACGCCGAGTACGATCCCGCCGTGGCGGTCGACCAACCGTCCCAGGACAGGGCTGCCGACCGCGATCGCCACACCGAAGCAGGCGACGACCAGGCCCGCCATGGCGAACTGTTCCGCTTGCCGCCGCACGGTGAGCAGCATGGCCACGGGGTACATGCCTTGCGCGAGCCGGGCGACGAGTGCGCCCAGCAGGCACCGTCTGACCTGCGGCTCTCCCAGCACGAGCGCGTACCGCCGTATCCCCGTGGCCTCCCTCTCCGCGCACGGCGACTCCCTTTCCCCGTCCGCGCCGCTCCCCTGCCGTTCGCTCGGCTCCGGCTTCCCCTGGCTCAACACACAGCCTTCCGCTCGACGTCGACGGTTTCATTGTCTGGCCGGAAAAACCCGCTGTCTCACAGGGCGTTCACAGGCACCGCCCCTACTGTCGTGCCCATGTCCAGACCCTCTCTCGAAGAGCCTGACAACGCCGTCGTCTCCCAACTCGTGTCCCGCCGCCGCCTGTTGCTCCTCGGCGGCGCGGCCGGTGCCGTCGCCCTCAGCGGGGCAGGCGCCGCCGCGAGCGCCGCCGACCGGAACAACACCGGCACCGGCACCAGCACCCTCGACTCGGTGAAAGCCGCCGCCTCCGCGTCCAGCACCTGCATGTCGCTGACCACGGAGCAGATCGAGGGCCCCTACTACATCGACTACGAACTCTTCCGGAAGAACGTGGTCGAGGACCGCACCGGAGTTCCGCTCCTCCTGGTACTGCGCGCCGTCGACAGCGCCACCTGCAAGCCCCTGCGCAACTCGGCCATCGAGATCTGGCACTGCGACGCGTCCGGCGTCTACTCCGGCTACACCGAGATCGGCAACGGCGGCGGAGGCATGCCCCCTGGCCAGCCGCCCTCCGGTACCCCGACGCCACCTCCGGACGGTCCGGGCGGTGGCGGCGGTGGCGGTGGCGGTCACGCCACCCCGACCGACGACCTCACCTGGCTGCGCGGCATCCAGATGACCGACCACCAGGGCTTCGTCACCTTCCGGACCGTCTTTCCCGGCTGGTACACCGGCCGCGCCGTCCACATCCACACCAAGGTGCACACGGGCGGCTCCCGGACCTCTGACGGGTACACCGGCGGCCGCACCTGCCACACCGGGCAGTTCTACTTCTCCGAGGACGCGGTCGAGGCGACCGCCGACAGCGCCCCGTACAACACCAACAACGTCACACGTGTGACCCTCGACCAGGACTCGATCTACCCGGGGACCGGCACACGGGGCGGCATGCTCAAACTCCTCTACGACAAGCGGCACATCGAACGCGGCGTCATCGGCTCCCTCACCATGGCGGTGGATCCCAGCGCCACGAACGAGGACGGAGGCGGGGGCGCACCAGGCGGCGCCCCCTCCCCCACCACCTGACGCAACCCACCCGTCTGTCGTCAACTCGGGCTCAACCGACGCGCGACGGCGCCGAGCAGTTCACCCAGCACCGCCTCACGTTCCCGTCCCGGCGGCCAGGCCAACGAGTTCGTCAGCGCGGCGGTGGTCCTTGGGGCGGCCGATGGCGCGCCGCATGCGGATCAGATCGTCCAGCGCGACGTAACGGATGGTGAAGCCCGCCGGGTCATGGGCTTCCACCGCCGTCGCCAGGCAGCCGGACACATCCATCTGCCCCCAGGGAAGGGCAGGTGTGCATAGGTCACCACTTACACCGGTCACCTGGTAGGCCACTTGTGGGTGGTTCAGGTCGGGTACGTCGGTGCAGCCGGTGGCAGTCATGGCGGCGCGCAGAGCGTGCGCCTCGCCGGGGGTTCCGTCCCACAGCAGGTCGAGGTCGCCGGTCAGTTCCTCGGAGCCGTGCATGATTCCGGCGACCTGGCCTATGACCACCGCGCGGGAACCGGCCTCGTACAAGGCTGTCAGGAAAGGCAGTGGGTCGAAACCGAGCGCGCCGTCCGTGGCGAACGTTCCGGTGACGTCGTCGGCCTCCTCCACGGTGCGGCCGGTGGCAGCACGTGCGCGGGTGGCGTGATGGATACGCCGGACGGCCTGACGAAGTCGAACAGCAGCCGATTCATTCATTCCATGCATTCAACAGCACCCCGCACCAGCCATGTCCATCCATGTCGTTGTGGCAGCAGTACATCGAGCGCGAGCAGCGTCGCATCACGGCCTGGAGGCCGCCCGGCGTTGTCACCGTTTCGTCCCAAGCCGCGCATCAGTACAACCTGTCGGCCCTTCCCCCTGTCTGCTTGTTCAGGACCATGGTCGGCCGCGGGCAGAGCGCCCCGCGGCCGGCCGTAGAGACGCAAGGCATGGGAGAGGAACTGCCATGGGGGACATTCGCAGATGGGGCACCGCCACCGTCGCGATCGCCGGGCTCGTCGCGCCGTTGACGCTGGCGTTGGGAGCGTCGCCGGCGCAGGCCGCGAGCAACTGTACGACCCAGCGCGGCCCGTATCAGAAGCAGGTGGAGAAGTTCCTCGGCCGCCCGGTCGACGGCAAGCAGTCCGCCGCCGACTGCAAGGCCATCAAGGCATTCCAGACCAAGCACGGCATCACTCCGAACATCGGCTACGCCGGGTCGGTGACCTGGGGCGTCATGAACCTCATGAACAAGCAGAAGGCCGTCGGCAACAAGCCGAACAAGAGCGGCAAGTGCCCCGTGAACAAGGGCCGCATAGCCTGCGTCGACCTGACCCTGCAGATCAGCTGGATCCAGGACGGCAGGAACCTGGTCTACGGGCCCGTGCCCGTGCGCACCGGCCGCAACGGGTACGAGACCCGTACCGGCCTGAAGAAGATCTACTGGCGGCACATCGACCACGTGTCGACGATCTACAACGTCCCCATGCCGTACAGCCAGTTCTTCGACGGCGGTCAGGCGTTCCACTCCGTCGGCGTCAGCATGTGGAACCCGCCGGGCTCCCACGGATGCGTCAACATGACGAAGACCGCCGCGAAGAAGTACTGGTCCTTGCTGCGCAACGGCGATGACGTCTTCGTCTACGGTCGCAAGCCCGGCACCTGAGCCGACCGGTGAACGGGGCGCGTGAGCGCGGCGGTTCCATGTCGGCCGCGCTCGCCCGCCCCGCGCTCCCCCGTCCTTCCCTACGGTCTCCTGGCCACGCCGCAGAAGTGCGTCACGTCCACGGAGTGGGCTCCATCCGGTGAGTCGTTGCGCCGGCGCGAGCAGGTGACGAAGCCGGGCTCGAGCAGTTCCGAGCGGGTGCGCAGCGTCATCGGCGCCGATGCCCAGGAACCGCCGGAATGCCCGCCTCAGTGACGAAGTACTCGACGGCCAGCGCGAGAAACCGCCGATCGGCCACGGCGGAACGGGGCCGCCCAGCCAGTAGTTCCAGATCCGGGCCGAGGAAGCATGCCGCTGGTCGTCCACGACCCACTCGTCACCCAGCTCTTAGGGCTCGGGCCGGATGGGTCGTCCCAGTCGATCGAGGACTGGTAGCGCTCGCTCAGTTCGGCGAGTTCTTCGCGGGTGGTCCGGCTGAGGGGCAGGCGGTCCGGTTCGCAGGGGTAGCCGAAGGGGCTGTCGACGTCGTCGGGCCACAGTGCGGTGCCGACGACACCGGCCGAGAAGAAGAACCGCAGATGGGGAGGCATACGGCAGCTTCCCACACTGGCCCGGCCCCGTGGCGGAGTCCCTGTCGTGCTACCGCGCCGACGCCCCCCGATGTGCCACCTGTGCCGCGCAATAGTCCCGCACCCGGGCGTACCGTCGCGCTGGGTTTCCGTAGTAGGACCATGGGGGCGTGCCCGCGTAGCCGTCCACCGCGCGGAACTGTTCCAGCGCTTCCTCGTAGCGGTCCTGGGAGTACAGGAAGTGGCCGAGCATGTGGCGGGCCGGGGGGATGGCGCGGTCGTGCGGGTTGGTGGCGTGCGCCGTCGCCACGTCCGCGAGGGCGGCGTCCGTCGCGGCGACGATGTGTGGCTGCCGGTAGTACGTGCCGGGGTTCAGTGTCTCGTCGGTGATCTCGTACTCGAAGTAGGCGTCGAGGACGATCGTGGACAGGAGTTGCCCGGGGGCGCCCTTCGCGGCGGCGGCGCGGCCGAACTCCTCCGCCGCCTCGTGCGAGCCCCGCCACTTCGCGCACCAGTACTGGAGCGCCGAGTGGTGCGCGGCCACGTGGTACGGGTCCCGTTTCTCGACCTCGGTCCAGAGCGCCCCGAACGCCTCGTGGTCGTAGCCGAGCCCCATGGCCAGTGGCAGCTCCGCGATGTACGGGCACGGGTCGTCGCCCGCCAGGGCCTGCGCGGCCGTGAACGCCTCGCGGGCCTGCGCGAGGATGCGGTGGAATCCGGCGAACTGTTCCCGGGTCGTGGCCCCCGCGGCGGCGCCGCCCCGGATCTCCCATGCCAGGTCGACCAGTGCGCGGGCGTTGACGAGCGCCGCCCCGGGGTCGTCGCGGCGTGCGGTGCGCCAGGCGAGCAGCCAGCCGTCGTCCGTGACGGCCTGCGCGGCGAGGGCGTTGGAGCGGCGGTTGCGTTCCGACCAGTCGCGGCCCGCGTCCTCCAGGTATGCGGCTCCGGCCTGCCAGTCCCCCGCCCGTATCGCCGACTTGACCGTTTCGAAGCGCGGGTCGGGGGCCATCGCCGCGTCGCCGTCGATGTTCTCGACCGGCACGAGTCCGAACTGCCGGGCCGCCGCCGCGAGCTGCTTGTCGCTGAAGGAGCCGACGCGGTTCGGGCTGGTGGCGCGCCGCTTGCCGAACAAACCCATCAGATCGTCTCCCGCTCTCGTACGTGGTCCGCCGGTCCGGCCGTGCTCAGCAACTGCCGCAGCCCGGTGACCTCCGGCACGTCCGCCACCGCCGCGTCGAGGGCCCGGCTCAGCTCGTCCTCGGAGGCGTCGTGCAGGCGCAGCAGCGGCGCGTCCGTCCAGGACAGTTCGAAGTGCGCGCCGCCGCGCGCGATCAGCTCGGCGACGGTGAGGTCGCGCAGCAGGGAGTGCAGTCGGGGGCGGGCGAACTCGCGGGCGGCGCGGCCCGTCGCGGCCTTCGCCTGGGCGGACTTGGGCAGCTTGTCGGCGATCTGCCACAGCGCGCCCGCGTCGATCGCCGCGAGCACCGAGTCGTACGAGCCGTCCCCGCCGGTGACGTCGCGCACCGCCTTCCGCAGCGGCTTCGCGGACGAGTCGGCGTACGTCGTCATCGCGTCGTGCACGAGCTGTTCCCAGTCGGCGGTGCGCCGCATCGCGAGCGCCTCCGGTGTGAGCGAGACCTGCTCCAGGGCGGTGAACGCGGCGGCCGGGTGGTCGAGGAGGCCGAGCGCGGGCCCGGCCGAGCCCGCCGCCCGCCCGTCGTCGGGGAGCTGCTCGACGCGGGCCACGCGGTCGGCGATGGGCGGGTGCGTGTCGTAGGCGGAGCGCTCCCCGCGGGGCAGGCCGCCGCGCAGCTCGTCGAGTTCGGCCGAGCGTGCTTCGAGGAGGTGGTGCAGGCCGCCGTAGACCTCGCCCTGCGGTGGGAGCAAGCCCGCGTTGGCGCCGAGGCTCGCGTAGGACCGCATGTAGAAGCCGAACGCGGCGTCGAGGACGGGGACCTCGCGGAGCGCGGACGCCGTGGCGTCACGGCCCGCGATGCGCGCGGCGGCCAGGTCGGCGGCGTACTCCTGGCGGCGCATCGTGCCGCGCATGGAGCGCACGTAGAACTTGCCGTACCAGAGGAAGGGCTTGGCGGCGAGGCGGTAGCTCAGGCCGGCCGTGCCCGTGTCGATCTCCCGGGCGGACTTGCCCTTGGCGACGCGGCGCGCCTCCTTCTCCTCCGCCTTCGCCCGCTCGTCCTGCACCTTGGCGGCCGAGCGCCGCATGAGGGTGGAGACGGTGTGCGACATCTGCTCGTAGCCGCGCCGGTTGATGGCGCCGAGCCGGGTGTCGGCGTTGGAGTAGTGGCCGAACTCGTGCGCCAGTACGGAGCTGAGCTGGGCCTCGTCGAGCCCGCTCAGCAGCGGCATGCCGACCAGCAGGACCCGCCGTCCGGGGATGAGGCCGAGCAGCCGTGACTGTTCGTGGACGGCGGCGTTGACGGCGGGTACGAGGTAGATCTCGTCCGGCGCGCGGGTGCCGGTCTGCTCGGCGAGCCGGCGCACGGTGGCCCACAGCCGTGGTTCCTGGTGCTCCTCGACGCGCAGCCCGTCGGCCGGCGGCTCGAAGCGTGGCCCGCGGACCGCGAACATGCCCTGGAGGATCGGTACGGCGACGATCAGGGTGAGGCCGACGATCTTCAGCGCGCCGATGCTGTGGCTGCCCTTCGAGATCAGCAGCCAGTCGCCCACGCCCAGGGCGCCGAGCAGGACGAGGCCGACCACATAGAAGCCGAGCAGCAGCACGAGAGCGCGCACGGCGCGCAGAGTAGAGCCCATTGGGCGGTTCCCCCCACGGGAAAGGAGCATGCCTCGCGCCGTGACCGGCCGTGAGCGGGCAGGCCTCGGGAAGGCAGGGGTCGGCGAAAATAGATGTGGGGGGAACGGGAGTATGACACAGGGTCAGTGTCCTGGCGAGGCCCGCCTTCGCGCCGGAATCTGCCCTGAAACTGCCAGGAACTGCCGGGAACTGCCGGGGGGCCTACGCCTTTGCCTCGGCTTGACCTTGGCGTATGTGCTTGCGCATCGTCAGGGCGTAGCACCCGCCGGCCACCACCATGCCCACCGGGAGCGTGAGGTCGATGCCGCCGGCCGCCGCGGCGAAGGGGCCGGTGTAGAGGGTGTCGACGCTGAGGGCGGCGGTGGTGGCACCGAGGAGCAGGGCGAGGGCTCCGGGCCGATTGACGCCTCGGCGGTACCAGAACGGGCTGCCGGGGCTCTCGTCGCAGAGGTCAGGACCGTCGTAGCGGTTGCGGCGCAGGACGATGTCGGTGGCGTAGATCGCGGTGCTGGGGCCGAGCAGGACGACGGTGAGCTGCAGGACGTTGTTGACCGTGTCCAGGAAGTTGGACACCAGCAGTGCGTACAGGGTGAGGGCGACGGCCGCCGTGCCGTCGAAGAGGACGCTGACGGAGCGGCGGATGCGCAGGCCGACGGCTTGCAGGGCGAGACCGGCGCTGTAGGCCGTCAGCGCGTTGATGGCGATGGTGCCGAGGACCAGGGCGAGCAGGAAGACCGGGGTGAACCAGCGCGGCAGGATCTGCTCCAGGGCGGACTGCGGTTCGCTCATGTCGACGACGGTCGCGGCGAGGGCGCCGATCGAGCACACCACCATGCTCGGCAGGAACCCGCCCAGCGCGGTGAAGCCGAGCACCGCCCGCTTCGACGTCGTGCGCGGCAGGTAGCGGGAGAAGTCCGCGCTCGTCGTGTACGAGAGCGGGCCGGAGGCGATCAGGGTGACCCCCGCGAGCAGCGCGGCCCACAGGTCGATGCCGGTGAGGCGGTGCGTGGGGACGTACGTGAAGTCGCCGTGCCGGACGACGCTCACGGCGACCACGGTGAAGGTGGCGGCGAGGGCGATCGTGATCACCGGGTACAGGCGGACGATCACGGCGTGACCGTAGACGCTGATGGTCAGGGTGAGCGCCGCGATGACGACGATCACGACGGTCTTCACGCCGGTGTTCGCGGGGATGCCGGCCTTCTCGACGAGGGAGAACGCGGCGACGGCCGCGGCCGACAGGTTGAGCGCGAAGTAGCAGACCGAGATCGCCCACCCGGTGACGGCGTTGTTGACGCGGTTGCCGAGGACGCCGTACAGCGCCCGCGTGACCACCTCGCTGGGCGCGCCCGCGGCGGGTCCGGAGACGGCGAGCAGGCCGGTCAGCGTCCAGAAGGCGTTGCCGACGGCGAGGACCGCGAGGGCCTGCCACAGGGTGAGCCCCATCAGGACGAGGGCGCCTCCGACCACCAGGTTCAGGTAGTTGACGTTCGCCGCCGCCCAGACGGAGAACAGCTCCCGGGGCCTGCCGCGGCGTTCGCTGTCGGGGATGTGGTCGATGCCGTGGGCTTCGATGCCGGGGGCCGTGGCGCGGGCGTCCGGCCGGTCGCCGGGCGGGGCGGTGGTGATGTCCTCCGCGTCCGGGCCTGGATCGGGAAGCGTCGACGCCATGGGGTCCTCCGGGGTGCTGGGCCTGCCCACCTGCTTGCTTATTGGTCGCACACTCAATAACGTGCCGCTCATGTCGTCAAGCGTTCCGAGCAAGCGAATCCGAAAATCTCCGGCGGCCAGACGTGCGGAAATCGTTGCGTGCGCGGCTTCCATTGCGCTTTCCGAAGGTCTGGAGTGTGTGACGCTCCGGCGGATCGGCGAGGAGCTGGACGTGCGTCCCGGGCTCGTCAGCCACTACTTCCCCTCGGCGGAGGAACTCGTCGCGGAGGCGTTCGGCAACGCGGCGACGGGCGAACTCGACGCGCTGCTCCCGGAGGAGGACGGGGACGGAGGCGACAACGGGGACGCGGGCGGGGGCCGGGGTGAGGACGTGGGCGGGGGCCGGGCCGGGGACGTGGCGACGGCGGCGAGCGCACGGCTCAGCCGGTTCTTCGCACGGACGAACGGTCCGGCATGGGACGACATCAGTCGCCTGTGGATCAACGCCCGTCACCTCAGCCGCTACCGGCCCGCGCTGCGCGCCCGCGTCGTCGAACAGGAGGCGATGTGGCGCGGACGCCTCACCGCCCTGCTCGCGGACGGTGCCCGGCGAGGCGAGTTCCGTACGGCGGACCCAGAGGTCACGGCGATGCAGATCCTGGTCGTCCTGGACGGTCTCGGCGCGGACGCCGGCGCCGGTTCGGAAGACCTGCCCCCGGCCGTGACCCGGATGGCCGTGACCCTCGCCGAACGCGAACTCGGCCTGCCTCACGGGTCGTTGGGCCCCTGAGCCCCGCCCCCACACCGCAACCCTCCACGCCCTCCCCGCACCGCGTCACCCGGCGCCCACGCAACCCAGGAGCCACGCCATGGAACCCCGACTCGTCCTCCACAACGCCCGGCTGCTCGACCCCGCCACCGGCGACCACCTCCCCCACACCGCGCTCGCCGCCACGGACGGACTGATCAGCGCCCTCGGCGACGACAAGGCGATGCGCGCGCTCGCCGGACCCGGCACCACCACGATCGACCTCAAGGGCGCCGTCGTCACCCCGGGCCTGGTCGACGGCCATCTGCACCCCGTCTCCGGCGCCGAACTCACCCACGGCCTCGACCTCTCGGGCTGCACCGGCCTCGACGACGTGAGGGAGGAGCTGGCCCGCTACCGGCAGCGGCTCGCACCCGGGGCGTGGCTGCACGCGTGGGGGCTCGACCCCAACGTGTTCGGCGACCGGCCCATCGAGGCCGCGGCCTTCTCACCTGTCCTCGACGGCATCCCCGCACTGCTCCAGCTGTTCGACGCCCACTCCATGGTGGCCAGCCCGCGCGCCCTCGAACTCGCCGGGGTCGACGGCCCCCGCACCTTCGACCAGGCCGCCGAAGTGGTGTGCGACGCCGACGGCCGGCCCACCGGGCTGCTCCTGGAGGACGCCGCCTGCGAACTCGTCGAACGCGCCGCGCCGCAGCCCACCTGGGAGGAGCGCCGCGACCGCCTCGCGCGGGCCCTGCACGCCATGGCCGCGGCCGGTCTCACCGGCGGCCACGCCATGGACGCGAACGGCGACAGCCTCGCGCTCTACGCCGCGCTCGACACCGCCGGCGATCTCCCCGTACGGCTGCGGGTCGCGCCCTGGTGCCAGCCCGGCGCCGACGCCGAGGCGCTGTCCGCGCTGCTCGAACTACAGGGCACGGGCGGCGAGTTGTGGCGCACGGTGGGGGTGAAGCTGTTCATGGACGGCACGATCGACAACGGCACCGCGTGGCTGGAGAGGCCCGACTGCCACGGGGAGTCGACGCACGCGTTCTGGCCGGACCCGGCCGCGTACTCGCACGTCATCAGCGAGCTGCACCGGGCCGGCGTACCGACCGCCACACACGCCATCGGCGACGCGGCGGTGCGGCACGTGCTGGACTCCATCGAGCGGGCGCAGTCCGGTGCCGAGGGGCGCGCGGGCGTACGGCACCGCGTCGAGCACATAGAGACCGTGCCGGACGACACCGTACGGCGCTTCGCCGCGCTCGGCGTCGTCGCCTCGATGCAGCCCACGCACTGCTGCGACTTCACCCGGGCCGACCACACCGACAACTGGTCGCGGCGGCTCGGCGAGGAGCGGGCCGGACGGGCGTGGCGCTGCCGCGACCTGTGGGACGCGGCGGCGACCGTCGTCCTCGGCTCGGACTGGCCCATCGCCCCGTACGCGCCGCTCGGCGTCATGGCCGGCGCCCGCCACCGCCGCCCCAGCCGCGACCTCGGCGCGCCCCCGCACGGGCCCGAGCAGGCGCTGACCGGGATGGAGGCGCTGCGGGGAATGACGGTCAACGCCGCGTACGCCGCCGGCGAGGAGCGGATCGCCGGGCGCCTGAGCGTCGGGTTCCGCGCCGACCTGTCGGTGTTCGCCGACGACCCGGCCAGGACACCCGCGCTCGAACTGCCGCAGCTGCCGGTGCGGTTGACTGCCGTCGGGGGCCGGGTGACGCACCGGGCGGACGACCTCTAGCGCCTGGGCCTGTACAGCGGTTCCACTGTTCGCCGTTCGGTGTCGTAGCTACGGGCCTGGGTGAAGGTTCCCTCCCATGGTTCGAGCAACTGCGCGGGCAGCAGTTCGTCGGGCCAGGTGGCGGCAGTCGAACGGGACCGGCCGAGGGTGAGGTGCGGGGTCCAGTTGTCGGGGTGGTGGAGGGGATTACGGTACGTGTAGCTGCCGCTGTCGCCATCGTTGTCGTTGTCGTCGTCGCTGTGCAGTGCCTCCCAGACCTGCCGCTGCACCGCCGTCAGCTCCGCGTTGGGAACGACACGCCAGGCGAGGACGCGGGTACGGCCGCCGAAGCGGACCACGTCCTCAAGTCTCAGGCGCACGGGCAGCGCGCTCAGGGCGGGGCCCAGCGCGGGCCATCCGCCCGGTGGCGGCTCGGCCGACGTGGCGAGGGTCAGGTGCGGCCGGTTGGTGGGGTGACGGTGGCTCGCCTGGCTGGGCAGCCCGGCAGCGCCCAACGCACGCCACACACCGACCACCCTCTCCTCCGTCACCGGGTCGACCAGCAGCTCCACAGTGTGCATCGGGGCAGCTTAGGGGCGCTTGCCCGGGTACGGCGGGAGGCTGGGAGCGCGCCTACGAGGCCGAGGACACGAGCCGCGTACGAAGGAGTCAGCGCTTGCAGCATCACTCCAGGCGAATACACGACGCGCCAGGTGGGGCTCCCGGATCGTGGCTCAGCGTCCCGCGCCGGACACCGTCGTCCCGGAAGGTGTCTCCTCGGGGCGATGCCGCACGCGGTAGCGGAGATGTGTGACGTCTCGGTCGTCGAGCCTTCGTACGAGGTCGAGTTCGATGTGCTGGTCGCCCAGGTGCTCGAACAGTCGTCGTCCCTCCCCGAGGAGCACCGGCACGAGGTGAATCTCCAGTTCGTCCATCTCCCCGGCACGCAGCAGCGCTTGCGCCGCCCCCGCCCCGTGCACCAGGACCGGCCGGTCCGTCGACGCCGCCCGGGCCTGCCGGGCGCAGTCCTCGACGTCGGTGACGAAACGCGCGTGGCCCGGCGGCACGTCCCCGTCGTCCACGTGGTGCGTGAGGACGAAGACGGGCACGCCGTCGTGGTGGTCGCCCTGCCAGCGTCCGGCGAGTTCGAAGGTACGCCGCCCGGAGATCACCGCGCCCGTCCCCAGCGCCTCCCGGTAGACCTGACCGCTCCGGCCGTCGGAGCCCCGGTGGTCGAGCCAGTTGAAGAGCCGCCCACCGGCGCGGCCGAGCTCCTGCCCTGGCCGGTCGTCGGGACCGGCGATGAAGCCGTCGAGCGACATCGACATGTACAGGCGAATGGGGTTGTCGGGGTTGTCCGTCATGACGTCTGCCCTCATTTCTGTGTCACAGGGAGGACCGGGGGCGGGCGGAGAAGTCATCGGTGGCCGGGGGCGTTCCGTTGAAGGGTGCGGCCATACGAGTGAACCGTGTGTACGCGCACGAACGGCGGGCACCGGAGCGTCAGCCCCTGCTCTTGTGCCCCGAGCAAGACGAACGGGGCCGGTGGGGGCGAGTGGGTCACCGATGACAGCCTGTTCATCGGACCCCACTCCCCCGCCGTGGACCGCCGCCCGTCAGCGGGCCGGGCAGTCCTTGGCTGCCAGTTCGCGGTGCGGATAGGGACCGTCCGGCAGGGTGCCGCGCAACCACTCGGCGAGCCACTGGGCCAGCGACTGCCCGAGCGGGGCCCCGGTCCAGGAGCGGAACGATGCCTGGCGGAGGCGGAAACTCGGAACCGGCGAAGTCGCGGTACGCCTCCGTGATGTCCGCACAGTCACTGAACCAGTCACCGGTGTCCGTCAGAGACACCGCACCCCACGGCCCGAAGCCGCCGTCGGACACTTCGAGGTAGAGCCGTCGCAGAAGCGGTGGCATCGGCTCCCCCACCATCCGCTCCACTGCCCGTACGTCATCCGTGGGCGCCGGCCCCGGAAGCTCCTGGCCGGCCATATGTGCCCGCACAGCCAGCACGAGATCGTCTTCAGTCACCCGCAGATCTTCGGTCACGGATCAACGTACGTCCATGGGTGTTCAGGGTGCGGTTCCACGGCTTCCGCCAGCGCAATGCAGGCCCTCACGAACGCCAGGCCGTTTGACGACCTCCCCACTCCCCGCCGCCGCGCCACGTACAGGAAGTGGCACACCCGGCCGGAAGTGCTCAGGTTCCTTACAACAGGCGCCTTGTCGCGTGTGGCGCTTCTCCCGGCGCCACGCTGGTCGTACCAGGGACGTACGGGGGACGACGCATGGCCGCTACGAGTGTGGTGCGGGTCGAGGGCGATGTCGGCGGGCAGATCATCGTCGGCGACCACAATGTGGTGATCAGCGCGGAGCACGGGTCGTGCGCGGCCCTGCGCTCCGAGGGCCCGCCCCCTGTGCGTCGGCGCGAACGTCCCGTGGGCCGGGCCCTGCCCCGTAGCCCCGCCCCATTGTTCGGCCGGGAGAGCGAGCTCGCCACCGTGCACGAGTGGTTGGGCGAAGGATATGTGACGCAGGTGTACGGGGCCCCGGGCATCGGCAAGTCGGCGCTGCTGCGGCGTTACGCGGCGGACCAGGCCGCGCTGGGCCGGGACCTCGTATTGTTGCCGGCTGCGGGGCTCGCGGTGGAGGACGTCGTGCAGGACCTCTTCCACGCCTGTTTCGAGAACGAGGACTACAAGCCCGAGCCGGCCCGGATGCGCCGACTGATGGGCACGGTCCAGGCGTTACTGGTCGTCGACGACTTCGCGGGTTCGCCCGAGGATCTGGCCGCTCTCGCGGACGCCGCCCCCGGCTGCGACCTCCTCGTGGCGGGCGCGGAGCGATGCGTGTCCGACGAGGTACGGGCCCTGGGCCTCGGCGGCCTGCCGAGGACCGCCGCGTTGAACCTCGCCACGAGGGAACTGCGCCGCCGCCCCCGGGGCACCGAGGCAGAGGCGATCGGCGCGCTGGCCGATGCCGTCGCCGGACATCCGCTCACCCTGGTCCAGAGATCCGCGGCGGTCCGGGCCGCGGAAGCCGCCGGGGAGGATCTGGCGGAGGGGGCGTTCGCGGCCGACGAGTCGGCGTTGGCGGTGGGGGTCGCGGGGAGGCTGGACGAGGTCGGCGTTCGGCTGTTGCGGGTGTTGTCCGCCGTGTCGCCCCTGCCTGTCTCGTCCGGGCTCCTGCATGTGCTGGCCGGTGCTGCGGACGAACCGGCCGGTGCCCAGGCGGCCGAAGCCTTGCAGCGACTGGGACTGGTCGAGCAGGACGGTTCCGGGTATCGCGGCCGAGGAGAGTTCGCTGCCGCCGTCGCACGGCGTACCGGCCGCACATGGGAGGCGGGGGAGCTCGCTGGCCCACTCACCACCTGGCTGCGCGGCGGGGCCACCCGCCAACAGGCCGCCTTCGACGCCGCGTTGATCGGCAGGGTGCTGGCGGACGCGGCCCGGCGGGACGACCACGCGGGCGTACGCGATCTGGCCCGGGCCGCGGCCCCGCTGCTGGCCCGCTCCTTGCGCTGGGGCACCTGGCGGACGGTCCTGGAGCAGGGCCGGGCAGCCGCCGCGGCGCTCGGGTCGCCCGCGGACGAGACGTACTTCGCCCACGAGGAAGAGGTGCGCAAAAAGAGCCTGGGGCTCGTCGCCGCGGCCGCCGCGGTGGCGGTCGGCGGTGGCGTCGGGGTCGGTGCGGCGGCCGTGCACGCCACGCTCACGGCAGGCGGCAAGGGTACGGCCGTCACCGGCAAGGCGGGGTTCGGCGCGCTCGCCTCCAAACCCGCGGTGATCGCGCCCGCCGTGGCCGCGCTGGTCTCGGGGGCGGTGTTCGTGGCCCTGGCCGACACGGGGAACGACCAGCCGACTGCCGGGCCGCCCGCGCCCGTAGCCTCGGTACCCAGCGCACACCCGACAACGCCGCTGCCGCCGCACCCGGCGTCGTCGGTGCCGGTCACACCGCATCCGAGCCTGTCGTCGCCGAGCGGGTCGCCGCCCACGTCCGTGGTGGCGAGGATGCCCCTGCCCGACGGCTCGGAGGGGTGCGTACCCGCCCCGATCAACGCTCCTGACTTCGGCCGGACCAAGCCGCACAAGCCGGTCACCCGCCCGGTCGACTTCGACGCGTGGCTGCCGTGCGACGACGAGAAGTCCCTCGCCGTCAACGACAAGGCCAACTGGAGGGTCGCCCTCACCGCCTGCCCGCCTCCCCCGGGCTCCCGCCTGTGCCGGTTCACCGTGACGTTCATCCCTAAACTGCCGGGCACCTATCACGCCACGGTGACCATCCACGACGACTGGGGCCACGACGATCTACGGATGCAGGTGACCGGAGTGGCCGTCACCGCCCCCTCACACACCCCCACCACGCCTCCGACCCCGAAACCCCCACCCAGTGAACCGGCATCACCGACGCAATCGACCCCGACAGCACCTTCCGTGCCCCCCGAACCACCGCCCTCCCCGACGTGACCCAACCAGAGACCCAGTCCGCCCGAGATCACCCACCCCGACTCACCCGACCAAAGGAGCCCGCCCCATGACCGCCCGCCCCGCCGCAGAACCAGGCCCCGGCGACGACCGTTCCGACCGGTATCACGTCCGCACCCATGCCGTCTCCGGGCAAGTCATCATCGGCCGGCACAACACCGCCTCGCAGACCGCCCCGGGCGCACCCGCGACCCCGCCCGTCACAGCCGGTGAACTGGCATCCCTGCGCGCCGAGTTCGCTCACCTGCGTACCCTCGTCCCGGAGGACGAGCCGCAGGCGGGGCGCGCCCGGGAGCTCCTCGAAGAGCTGGAGGAGACGGTCAGCGCGACCGGCGAACCGCCGGACGTGTCGACCATGCGGTACGTGGTGCGCTGGTTCCGCCGCAGCCTGCCCGCTCTCGCCACAGCGGTGACCGGCCTGGTCCTCCACCCGGTCGTCGGGCGTCTGGTCGAGGCGGCGGGTGACACTCTGGTCGAGGACTTCCACCGGTACTTCGACGACATCTGAGCCCGCCCCACTCACGTCCACCACCATTTTGGTTCCGGTCAGCCGGCCCGCCCGGTCGGACAGCACGAACAGGCCGGGCCCGACCGCCTCACCGATGCCGCGCGTACCGCCCGTCACCAGAGCACGTTTTCCGACGAATTCCCGCGTCCGCGTCTCGCGTGAAGAGGGGAAAGGCAGAATTGAACGCCGTGGAGCAAAATTGCGGGCGTCTATGAAGGGGCTATAGGGCGGGCGCGGCGCCGCCCGGGCGCGCCTCGTCGTGCGGCCCGGGCGGCGCTCCCCGCTATTCGGCGGAGGGGGCGCTGAGGGTGGCGATGGCCTCGTCAACGGTGGGCCGGAACGTGAAGATCTGGTCGAGCCCGACGATCTGCAGGACGCGCATGAGATCGTCGGCGACTGCGGCGAGGATCAGCGGGGTGGCGGTCTCCCGGGCGCGGTTGTAGGCGCCGACGAGCACCGTGATGCCGGTGGAGTCGCAGTAGCTGAGGTTCGTGAGATCCATGACCACGGGCGCCTCAGGGGTGAAGGGCGTCTGTTGCAGGACCTGGGTGACCTGCGGTGCCGTGTGGTGGTCGAGTTCGCCGTTCACGGTCAGTACGACGACTCCCGAGGGGTCGGAACGTCGCGTGGCGGTCAGGGTGCGGTCGGTCACCTTTTCTCCTGTGTGGGGGACGCTGAGGCTGGCGGGTGGGACGGCCCGGGCGAGCGGCGCGGTGCCGTCGCTGCATCCGGTGCCCCGTTCGGTGAGAAGTCTGTGTGTGAGAGCCGACAAACCCTCGGCGTCCTGTGTGGTGTGCGCCGGCCGGAGGCGGGCCGGCGAGAGGAGGCCGGCCGCCGGGGGCACGCGCCGTGCGGGGCGGAGCGCTGGATCGCCGTCATGGTGCCTTCCGCCCGGTGCCGACTGGTGTGGCCGCCGCCTTTCGACACGGCGGTCTTATCCTACGGCCCGCGTCAAAAACACCTCCTGGCGGGCGCAGGAACTCGGTTCTGCAGGGCAGAGGAGTTTGACGGCACAATGGAGCGGCTCGTCGGCGCCTTTCGCCGGGGCCGGGGGTGAATGAAGGGGTGTTCTGTGACGCATGCGGACGACGGCGAGGTCATCGTGCCGTCGAGGGCCGGGGACGACATTTTCTCGGCGGAGGAGAGAGTCGGTGCGGACCTGGCCCGGGTGGACTGGTCGGCGACCTCCCTCGGCGAGCCGGAGAACTGGCCGCAGAGCCTGCGGACGGCCGTGAGCATTCTGCTGTCGTCGAAGTTCGCCATGTGGATGGCGTGGGGCCCGGAGCTGACGTTCTTCTGCAACGACGCCTATCGCCGCAATACGTTGGGGCGGAAATACCCATGGGCGCTCGGCCGCCCGTCCAGTGAGGTGTGGGCGGAGATCTGGGACGACATCGGGCCCCGGATCGACACCGTCCTGACCACGGGCGAGGCGACGTGGGACGAGGCGCTGCTGCTGTTCCTGCGGCGTTCGGGCTATGCCGAGGAGAGCTACCACACGTTCTCCTACAGCCCGCTGCGTGACGACACCGGGGACGTGGTCGGCATGTTGTGCGTGGTCAGCGAGGACACCGAGCGTGTCATCGGTGAGCGCCGCATGGCCACGCTGCGGGATCTCGGTTCCGATCCGAGCGTGGTCCGTACCGAGCAGGAGATGCTCGACTTCGCCGGTGAGCAGCTCAACCGGAACGTGCGGGATCTGCCGTTCACCCTCACCTATCTGTGCCAGGACGACGGCAGTGCCGCTCTCGCCGCGACGAGCGGCCTTCCGGCCGGCCACCCCGCAGCGCGCGATCTCCTCGCGGCAGGTGAGGACGGGCTCTGGCCGACTGCCGCCGCCTCTCGCGGGGAGAGCACCACCGTGTCGCTGGAGGGGCCGGAGTTCGAGGGCCTGCCGTCCGGGGCGTGGGCCGAGCCTCCGGTCCAGGCGCTCGTGGTGCCCTTGTTGCAGCAGGGCGGGACCCCGTACGGGTTTCTCGTGGCGGGCCTGAACCGCTATCGGCCCCTCGACGAGGACTACCGCGGCTTCGTGGAGCTGGTCGCCGGGCACGTCGCCACCGGGATCGCCAGCGCCCGCAGCTACCAGGCCCAGCAGCGCCGCGCCGAGGAGCTCGCGGAGCTGGACCGGGCGAAGACGACGTTCTTCTCCAACATCAGCCACGAGTTCCGCACCCCTCTCACCTTGATCATGGGGCCGCTGGAAGAGCTGAAGGGTGAGCTCGCCGAGGCGCCCGCGCATGTACGCGAGGAGCTGGAGGTCATCCACCGCAACGGGCTGCGGCTGGGCAAACTGGTCAACACGCTCCTCGACTTCTCCCGTATCGAGGCGGGCCGGATGCAGGCGCTCTACGCGCCGGTCGACCTGGCTCTGATCACCGGCGAGCTGGCCAGCGTGTTCCGTTCCGCCATCGACAAGGCGGGCCTGGACTTCCACGTCGACTGCGCTCCCCTTCCCGAGCCCGTCTACCTCGACCGCAGCATGTGGGAGAAGATCGTCCTCAATCTCCTCAGCAACGCTCTGAAGTTCACCTTCGAGGGCTCGATCCGCGTCTCCGTCCACGCCGAGGGTTCCGAGGCCATGGTGCGCGTCCAGGACACCGGGATCGGGGTGGCCGCCGAGGAGATGCCGAGGCTGTTCGAGCGGTTCCACCGCATCGAGAACGCCCGCTCCCGCTCCAACGAGGGCAGCGGCATCGGCCTGGCCCTGGTGAAGGAGCTGGTCAACCTGCACGGCGGCACCATCACCGCCGACAGTGCCGAAGGCCGGGGCACCAGCTTCACCATCCGGCTGCCGTTCGGCTCCGCCCATCTGCCCGCCGACGCCATCCGCCCCGACGACGGCACGGACACCGCGCTCCTCACCGCCGACCCGTTCGTGCAGGAGGCCCTGCGCTGGCTTCCGGACCGGCAGGCCGACGCGGCGCCCCTCCTGGAGGAGGACCCGGCCGACCGCGCCGCCACGCAGCCGACCACCGCCGCGCAGACGGCCGCCCCCGCCCGGATCCTCGTCGCCGACGACAACGCCGACATGCGCGACTACCTCGGCCGGTTGCTGCGCGCGGCGGGCTACCGGGTCCACACCGTCGACGACGGCCGCCAGGCTCTCGACCGGATCCGGGACGACGCACCCGACCTGGTGGTCAGCGACGTCATGATGCCGCACATGGACGGGCTGACGCTGGTCGGCCGGCTGCGCAATGATCCGCGTACGGCGTCCGTGCCGGTCCTGCTGCTGTCGGCGCGGGCCGGCGAGGAGGCATCCATCGAGGGGTTGCAGGCCGGCGCCGACGACTACCTCGTCAAACCGTTCGCCGCCGCCGAGTTCCTCGCCCGCGTCCGCGCCAACGTGGAGCTGGCGCGCCTGCGCAACCATCACGCCCGCTGGCGCACCGCGCTGGTCGACTCCCTCCAGGAAGCCTTCTTCGTCTGCGACGAGGAGGGCGCCGTCATCGAGATCAACACCGCCTTCACCACCATCCTCGGCTACGGCACCGAGGATCTCCCCTACCGGCCGATCCACCCGTGGTGGCCGGATGCCACCGCGGACCCCGAGGCGCACCGGCAGGTCGCCGACGCCTTCGCGACCCTGCTCGACCGGACCCAGGGCAGCTACACCATCCCCGTCACCCACCGCGACGGTCACCGGCTGTGGGTCACGGCCAACTTCAACCAGGTCCAGGACCCCGACACCGGACGCTCCGTGGTGGTCGGCACGTTCCGCGACGTGAGCACCGAGCACTACGCCATCCAGCGCGAGAGCGCCCTGGCGGCCCTGGGCACCTGCCTCTCCCGGGCCACCAGCCTGTCCGAGGCCGTCACGGGCGCTCTCGACGAGCTCAGGAACCTGTGGCGGGCCGAGCGCGTCACGGCCGCCGTCTTCGACCACGGTGACGAGCCCGCCCTCACCTCCACCGAACCGGGCCTCGCCTGGGAGCAGTTGTCCGCGGAGCGCCGCCGGGCACTCTCCGACCTGCGGCACCAGACGCCGCTCACGCTCACCCTCGACCAGGGGGGAGCGGGCATTCTCCTGGAGTACCCCGACGGCCCGCTCGTCCTGTGGATCGACCTCGGCGAGAACCGGCCCTTCACCAGCGAGGACCAGCTCCTGCTGTCCCTCCTCGCCGGTCACCTCGCGCAGGGCCTCGCCCGCGCCCACCAGATCGACCAGCAGCGCGAGACCGCCATCGCCCTGCAGCGCGCCATCCTCGGCCCCTCGCACCTGCCCGACGGGTTCGCCGTCCGCTACGAGCCCGCCACCCGGCCCCTGGAGGTCGGCGGCGACTGGTACGACACCGTCGACCTGCCCGACAGCCGTATCGGCATCGTCGTCGGCGACTGCGTCGGGCGCGGCCTTGAGGCGGCCAGCGTGATGGGACAGTTGCGCAGCGCCTGTCGCGCCCTGCTATTGCAGGACACGAGCCCCGCCCAGACCCTCATGGCCCTCGACCAGTTCGCCGCCGGGGTGCCCGGCGCCATGTGCACCACCGTCTTCTGCGGCGTGCTCAACGCCGAGACGGGGCACCTCACCTACTCCAGCGCCGGGCACCCGCCGGGCATCCTCGCCCGCCCCGACGGCACGACCCAGCTCCTGGAAAGCGGCCGCTCCTTCCCGCTGGCCGTCCGCACCGGCCAGCCGCGCCCGGAGGCCACCTGCACCATCCCCGCGCGCTCCACCCTGCTGCTGTACACCGACGGACTCGTCGAACGGCGTCGCCGCCCGCTCAGCGTGGGCATCGCCCAGGCCGGTGAGGCCCTCCAGGACGGCCGCGACACGGCGGTCGACGATCTCGCCACGCACGTCATGTCCCGCCTGGCCCCCGCCGACGGCTTCGACGACGACGTCGCGCTCCTGCTGTACCGGCACCCGGCCCCGCTGGAGATGTCCTTCCCCGCCGATTCGGCCCAGCTCGCACCCGTCCGCAAAGCCCTGCGCGGCTGGCTGGAGCAGTGCGAGCTGCCTCCGACGACCGCGCAGAACGTGCTGGTGGCCGCGGGAGAGGCCTGTGCCAACGCCATCGAGCACGGGCACCGCGACACCCCCGGGCAGGTCGTCCACTTCCGCGCCGAGGCGTTCGTCGACAACCTGCACCTGAGGATCGCCGACACCGGGCGCTGGAAGACCCCCCAGCCCGAGCTCAATACCCATCGCGGCCGAGGTCTGCGGCTGATGCGTGCCCTGATGCAACAGGTCACCGTCACCCCCGGGCCGACCGGCACCACCGTCGACATGCACACGAGGATCGCCTGATGACTACCCCTCTGACCCTCACGATCGGCCGGCGGCCGGACGGGGCCGCCGTGCTGACGGCGGTCGGCGAGATCGACATGAGCAACGCCGCCGAGCTGGCGGCCGCGCTCGAGGGCACGTCCGGCGCGCTCGTCCTCGACCTCACCGGCGTCGAGTACCTCGACAGCGCGGGCCTGAGCGTGCTGTTCCCGCACGCCGAACGCATCCACCTCATCGCCAACCCGCTGCTCGCCCCGGTCCTGGCCATCTCGGGCCTCACCGACCTGACCACGGCCGCCCCTCCGGCGGACTGACCGGCGCCGGGTCCTCAGGGCCGGCGGGCGCGGGCCGCGCTGAGCAGGCGCCGGGTCTGCGCCTGCATGCGTCGCGCCGCCGCGTAGGAGGACTCGGCCTTGGCCTGCATGACGGAGGCGCGCATGGCGGCGGCCCGCGCGAACTGGCACATCCGTTCCGCGTGCTGCCGCATGCGAGCCGTCTCGGCAGCGAGGCCGGTCTCCATCGCTCACCACACCTGGTCCGGGCGGCCCTCCGGCGGGCGGGGTCCGGGCCCGGCCGGAGGCCGCTGATCCCGCTCTCCGCTCCCGGGACCGCGCACCCAGCCTCCTCCTCCGGCCGCGCGACTGCCAGCGCGTGACCGAAGCGAAATGCCGGAGAGCGCGAAGGACGCGGCATCCGTGCTCGGACGTCGAGGACGTCGAGCCCGTCCCCGCAGGTCAGAACGCGGGACGGTCGCCCTCCGCCTCTCCACTGGGCCGTCGCCGCTCCTGGCACGTGCGCAACTGCCGGTACAGCTCGGTGCGGACCGTGGTGGGCAGGGCGCGGGTGTGACCCCATCGGGTGAGCAGGACCGCCAGTTGGCGGAGCTTGATGTTCGTGTGCTGGGAGACCTTGCGCAGCACGTCCCAGGCCTGGACGGGTGAGACACGGGCTGTGGCGACGATGACGCCGACCGCCCGGTCGACGTCCGCGTGGGAGGCGACCGCCTCCCTCAGCTGGGCGACCTCCCGCTCCAGCGCCGCCACCCGGGTCTCGGCCCGTTCCAGTTCCGAGCGGGCGACCACCGTCTTCGATGCATGCAACGTCAACTCTTGCCTCCGGGGTCCTGGGGGGCAGTGCGGTCAGTCTCCCACCACTGTTCCCCGATCGCCCGGCCGATCTCAAGCACGTTCGAGGCGCAGACGGCCGGTGACGACGTCGTGGGCGATGGTCCGCAGCGCCTGGTCGTGGGCCCAGGCGTGCGACCGCAGGCGTACGAGCGCCTGGTCGATGGGGATGCCGAGGTGGACGGAGGTCATGCCGGCGGCCTGGTGGACCTCGGCGCGCAACAGGTCCGGGGCGCCGATGCTCGTATGGACGAGGTCGGTGGTGGAGGTCTGCAGCAGCGGGTGGACGAGGGCGTGGGCGAGGGTGGTGAGGGTGTCGAGCCGGCGGGGCGTGAAGGGGATGGGCGTGGTGCGGTAGGCGGTCAGCACGGCGGGGACGATGATGCCGAGGCGCACCGGTAGCGCGGCGACGGCGCGGGCGGTGGAGACGGCGGGTGCGGCTTCGGCGAGTGCGGGCCATTGCAGGGCGGTGTGCAGGTCGGGCACGGTGATGAGGCGACGGGTGGTGACGGCGTCGAGGGTGGGGCCTTCGCCGAGGGTGTACTGCAGGTCCTCCAGCGGCCGCCCGACCGGGTCGCCGGGGTCGCCCCAGACCAGTTCGAGGGCGCCCTGGGCGGAGATCAGGGTGAGGGACAGGGAGTCCACGCCTGCGTGCCGGGCGAGCGTGCGGGCGTCGAAAGCCGTCAGGTCCTGCCCGGTGCGGGCGGCGCGGCGCATGCCTGTCAGGAGAGCGGTGAGGTCACTTTCGGGCATGGCGGGCCCCCGGCAGGGGTGGGGGGCGCCTCGCGGGTACGGTCGGCCTCCTCATCAGTGGGCCCGGCCGAGCAGGGTGTCGGGCAGGTCGCCGGCGGCGACCCGGGCGGCCAGCGCGGTGAGGGGCTGCTGGGTGGAGCGGGCGTGCCCGCGCAGGAGCCGGAAGGCTTCGTCAATGGTGACCCGGCGCCGGGCGGCGAGGACGCCCTTGGCCTGCTCGATGACGATCCGGCTGTCCAGGGCGGTCTGCAACTGGCGGATGACTTCCTCCCGCTCGGCGACGTCCCGGCGGTGCGTCAGCGCGAGGGCGGCGGCGTCGGTGAGGATCTGGGCCAGCTCCAGGTCCCGGTGATCGGGCAGGGGGGGGCTGGTGCTGAGCAGGTTGAGCGCACCCAGCATGAGGTCGGGGGTGTGCAGGGGTACGGCCGCCACGGCGGTCAGTGAAGCGGCCAGGGCGCGCGGTGTGAAACGCGGCCAGCGGGCGGCGGCCTGCTCGCTGTCCAACAGCATCACCGGCAGCGGATCGTGGCTGCGGGCGCTGTCGAGACACGGGCCCTCGTCCAGGTCCAGTTGGTCCTGCTGGAACCGGCGGCACAGTTCGTCGGAAGCGGTGAGATAGGCGACCTCGCCGCTGTCGTCCAGCACGGTGATCCCGGCCCGCGCGGGCAGGAAAGCGGCCGCGTAAGCGGTCAGATCGTGCAGCAGCTCCAGCACATCGAGGTCGGGAGGGCGGCCCACCAGGTCGAGTACCGCCCGCGAGATGTCCAGTTCACGCGTGGTGACCATCGTGGTCCGCCTCCGCCCCGTCGATGTCCTCGTCTCACATCGCAAGGTCAGGGCGACAACACGCGCACGGTTTCGGCGAGGCTGCCCGGCCCGGTCGGCACGACCGGCTCACGGCAGGCTGACGCCGTAACCGTCACGCTACTCCTCCTGCCGGTACCGGGCACCGTCGCGTCGCGCGGGTTACGCCGCCTGCGTCCGGCCCGCGTCCGGCAGGTGGCGCTCGAAGTCCATGTGCGGGAAGAGTTCGCAGGCCGAGCGGAGCATGCGGAGCGCCTGGGGGCTCGGCGCGGTGACGGTGACGTGGACGGGGCTCGGCGACAGGTCGAGCAGGTGCAGGCCGGCGATGTCCACGAACGGGGCGTCGTGCAGGTCCAGGACCACGCGGGTGACCTCGGAGGGAAGACCGGTCAGGCGGGCCCGGAGCTGGTCCAGGGAGTCGAAGTCGATGTCTCCGTGCGGGGTGAGCGTGACGCTGTCACCGTCGAGTTCGGTGGTGATGTTCATGCGGCGCCCCCTTCCGGGGGTTGAAGAGCCCGTCGCCGACACGGCCCGGGGTGGGGGCCGGCGACCACGGCGGGTGCCGGATGCCCGTGAAGGGGGCAACGTCCGGTTCCCAAGGAGTCGGCGTTCTTGGCATACCGGCTCAGTCTCGCGTCCCCCTACCGTCGCACAGCCGACGGGGCGGACGCCAGGAAAGTCCTTGCCGAACGACTCGAAAGTGTCGGGGACAACACTCCGCGGGGCCCACGGGCGATTACGGTGCTGACGCTCAACGTTCAAACAACAGCGATCAGATGTACAACCATTCGTCATGTCAAGCGGTCGAACCCGCACAAGAAAGCTTCCCAGAAGTGGAGTTGGCCTGTGCGTCTTCGTCTTCTCGTCACCGCTGCCGCCGCGTCCATGGCGGTGACCGGCCTCACCCTGCCGGCCGCCGGCGCGGCGGGCGCCGCGCCCGCGCTGCGCGGCGACTTCAACGGTGACCACTACCAGGACCTCGCCGTCGGCGTGCCGGACGCCACCGTGGCCGGAAAGGCACAGGCCGGTTATGTGAACGTGGTCTGGGGAGGCCCCGGCGGCCTCGGCTCCAAGGGCTCCACGACGATCAGCCAGAACAGCCCCGGCGTGTCCGGCGGCGCGGAGGCGTACGACCGTTTCGGTGCCGCCGTGGAGAGCGCCGACACCGACGGCGACGGCTACGCGGACCTGGTGGTGGGCGCACCGGGCGAGGACATCGCGCCCGGGACCACGGACGGCGAAGGCATGGTCACCGTCGTACGGGGCGCACCCGGCGGTTTCGCCGACGGCTACTCGGTGGCCAAGGGCGCCGGTCAGTTCGACAAGATCGGTGAGCAGCTCGCCCTGGGCGACTTCGACGCCGACGGTGATCTCGACCTCGCCATCGGTGTGGCCGGTGACGAGAGCGGCTCCCTCGCCTGGCGTCCGGGCCCGCTCACCGCCGCCACCCCGGACACCGTCTCCCGCATCACCGGACTCGGGATGAACGGGCGCGTACGCGACCTCGCCACCGGCGACTTCGACGGCGACGGCGTCGACAACCTGGCCGTCACCTGGCGCGCCCTGGAGAACGCCGCCGTCGACGTCTACACCTGGGACGCGGCGGACAAGCCGGTCAAGAGCTGGACCACCCCGGACTACGGGCAGTCCCTCGCCGTCGCCGACCTCGACCGCAACGGCGTCGACGATCTCGCCGTCGGACTCCTGCATTCCAACCCGGACTCCGAGGACGGCCGCTCCAAGTGGTGCGCGGACCTCAGCGGCGGGGCCGTCCTCACCCTGCACGGGGCGAAGGGCGCGGGCCTGGGCGGCAAGTTCGACTGCCTCACCCAGTCCAGCCCCGGCGTCCCCGGCAGCGCCGAGGCGGGCGACGACTTCGGCTACTCCCTCGCCGCCGGTGACACCGACGCGGACGGCTACCCCGAGCTGGCCGTCGGCATCGACACCGAGACGATCGGCAGCGCGAAGGACGCCGGCATGGTCGTCGTCCTCAAGGGCACCGCTGACGGGCCCGTCACCGGCGGGTACGGCTTCAACCAGGGCAGCGCCGACGTGCCCGGGACCGTCGAGGCGGGCGACCGCTTCGGCAGCGCCCTCGCCCTCGGCAACTTCAGCTCGGCCTCCCGGGCCGACCTGGCCGTGAGCGCACCGCAGGAGAACGTCGACGCCGGCGGGGTCTGGTCCTTCCCGCACGCCCAGGCCGCGGGCTCCCGCGCCCTGTCGCCGACCAGCCTGAACCTGACCGGCGCGCGCAACTACGGCTCCGTGCTGGCCCGCTGACCCAGCGCCGGAAGCGGACCACCCCCGTACGTTCATGTGCGGGGGTGGTCCGTCCGTCTCCTTCACCGCGCCGACACCGGCACCGGTCACGCGCTTGTCAACGGTGCTTGACGCCGGTCCGGGCGCCGGGGGCGAGGGTGGGCTCGGTGACGGGGACGTCGCCCAGCGCCTCGTCGACGGCGGCGAGCAGGTCGTCCGGCAGCTCGACGCCGGACGCGGCCGCGTTCGCGTGCACCTGCTCGGGACGCGACGCACCGGTGATGGCGGACGCGACCTCGTCGCGGCGCAGGACCCAGGCGAGCGCCAGGGTCGGCATGCTCATCCCGGCCTCCTCGGCGATCGGCACGAGCCGCTGGACCGCCTCCAGCGTGGCCTCGTTGTAGACGAGGTCCTTGGAGACGGCCATGTCGGCGGAGGCGAACCGGCTTCCCTCCGGTACGGGCTGCCCGGGCAGGTACTTGCCGGTCAGCACACCCTGGGCCAGCGGGGACCAGACGATCTGCGAGATGCCGTTCGCGGCACACAGGCCGAAGACCTCGGCCTCGGGGGCCTGCCACAGCATGGAGTACTGCGGCTGGGACGAGACGAACAGATCGGGGCCCGCGACGTCGATCGCGGCGCGGATCTGTTCCGGGGTCCACTCGCTGAAGCCGATGTAGCGGGCCTTGCCCTGGTCGACCACCTTCTGGAACGCCTCGACGATGTCCTCGACCGGCACGGAGGGGTCGAAGCGGTGCGCCTGGTACAGGTCGACGTAGTCCGTCCTCAGCCGGGTGAGTGAGGCGTCGATCTGCTTGGCGATCTGCGCCGGTGACAGGCCCTGGTCGGCCGGGTCGTCCGACATCGGGAAGTAGACCTTGGTGGCGAGGACGTACGAATCGCGGGGGCGCGAGGAGAGGATCCCGCCCCAGGCCGTCTCCGCGGCGCCCCGACCGTAGACGTTGGCGGTGTCGAAGAAGGTGATACCCGCGTCGAACGCCGCCTCGGTGCAGGCCCGGACCTTGTCGGCCTCGACGCCGCCGGAGTAGGTGAGCCAGGATCCGAGCGAGATCTCCGAGACCTGAAGGTCCGAGCTGCCGAGTGTGCGGTACCGCATCGTTGCTCCCTTGCTGCTTGGTAGGACCAGTGCGGGACCGGCATGTGTGCTAGGTCACGACACTCCGAGGGGCTCGGCGAAGAGTGTGTACGTGCCGGTCAGTTGCAGCAGACGGGACACGCCGGGGCTGGCCGAACGGATCGTGACGTCCTTGCCCGTCTCGACGGCCGCCTGGCGCACCCGGAGCAGCACTCCCAGGCCCACGCAGTCGCAGAAGCGCAGAGGCTCCAGATCGAGGTCGACTCCCTGGGGCGCCTCGTCCAGAGCGGAACGCAGCTCGCGCTCCCAGCCCGGACCGGCGTCCATGTCCGCCTCGCCATGTACGGCCACGACGGCGCGCGCTCCTCGCTGACGCACCTCCACGCTCGGCCCCGTCCCCGCGGACGGCGGCTCAGCGGTGGCGCACGGCGAAGCCACGCAGTTCGCGTATTCCGGCACAGCCACCCCCATGTTTCGATGTCGAGCGGCGTCCAGGATCTCTGGAAGCTCACTTCACGTCAACATATACACGAAATCGATGTCGTGTTTTCTGTGTCGGGTGAAGTTCGTAGACTGGTCCCCATGCAGGCACGAAGTGAATCGCACATTGGATGGACCTTCCTGACCAACCACGCACGCGTACTGGCGGCCATCGCCGACAACCGCCACGTACGCGTGCGCGACCTAGCCGTGCACTGCAGGCTCACCGAACGCGCGGTCCAGCGGATCATCACGGACCTGGAGGACGCCGGTTACCTGTCGCACGTCCGCGAGGGCCGCAGCAACATCTACGCGATCGATCCCGCCAAGGTGCTGCGCCACCCCGCGGAGGCCGACGTCCCGGTCGCCTCCCTGCTGTCGGTCCTGGTCAAGGACGAGGCGGACCGCTCCCAGCTGGTCGAGCAGGGCTGACGGACGCGCACCCGAAGGACGCCGCCGGGGTGCGGATGGTCACCGGTCGGTGATGTGTGCGGTCAGGCGGGCCAGTAGGGGGACGCAGCGCCGGAGGCTTTGCCGCTCGTCCGGGTCGAGCGCGTCGCGGATGGCGCTGTTGAGCCAGTCGGCGCGCTGCGCGCGTTCCCGCTGAAGACGCTCGCGGCCGCTGTCCGTGATGTGCAGCAGCAGCTTGCGGCCGTCGGTCGGGTGGGGCTCGGCGCGCACCAGGCCGTCAGCGAGCAGCATCTTCGCGGACTTCGCGGCCGCCTGGTGGCTCACACCACGAAGCTGGGCGAGGTCCGCCGTGGTGCGGGGACCGCCGCGGTCGAGGTGACCAAGAAGGGCCGCCTCTCCTGCCGGCATGGTGTCGGCGGCGCGTACCGCGCGGACCAGTTCACCGATCACTTGCCGCAGGTCTTCGGCGAGGGCGTCGTCTTCCATGCCGCACACCTTACCCGGACATGTGTAACCTGGTTGTACAACCGGGTTACACACATACGTCCCGCTGGGGGTTCGAGGTCATGTCCATACAGCTCACGAAGTTCGGCCACGCCTGCGTCCGGCTGGAGAAGGACGGCCGCCGCCTGGTCATCGACCCGGGCGGGCTCACCGACCCGCACGCGCTGGACGGCGCCGACGCCGTCCTGGTCACCCACGAACACTTCGACCACTTCTCCGAGGAGACGCTCCGCGCGGCCGCCCGGGACAATCCAGCACTGAGGATCTGGACCAACACCTCCGTCGCCGAGAAGCTGGACGGCCTCGGCACCCGGGTCACCGCCTGCGGCGAGGGGGACGCCTTCACCGCGGCCGGTTTCGACGTCCAGGTCCACGGCACATGGCACGCGCCGATCCACCCGGACATCCCGCGCATCGGCAACATCGGCTTCCTGGTCGACGCCGCCCTCTTCCACCCCGGCGACGCCCTCACCGTCCCGGACACCACCGTCGACACGCTCCTGCTCCCCGTGCACGGCCCCTGGTCCACGACCGGACAGCTCATCGACTACGTACGGGAGGTCTCCCCGCGACAGACCTACGCCGTGCACGACGGCGCGCTCAACGACATCGGCGCGAGCATGATCAACGGTTTCCTGGGCGAGGACGGCCCGGGCACCGGGGCCCCGTACCGCCGTCTCACCGCAGGCGCGTCCGTCGACATCGACTGAGCGAGGCCGCGAGCCGCCCCCACCGGCTTACGACGCACGCTGGAGGCGCCCGGTCAGGCACCTCCAGCGCAGATCACTCACCGACGACTACCTCACGCACCGACCCCGGGCGTCAGGTGCGGGTCCAGTGCTGGTTGCTCCCGTTCGAGCAGGAGTAGAGCTGGATCTGGGTGCCGTTGGCGGTGCCGTTGCCGACGGCGTCGAGGCAGAGGCCGGACTGCACGCCGACAATGGATCCGTCGGAGTTGAGGCGCCACTTCTGGTTGTCGGCGCCCCAGCAACTGTAGATCTGGACCTTGGCGCCGTTGCCGGTGCCGGCGGCGTCCAGGCACTTGTTGCCGTAGACCCTGAGTTCACCGGCGTCGGTGTACGTCCACTGCTGGTTGGTGCCGCTGTTGCAGTCCCACAGCTGGACCTGGGTGCCGTCGGTGGTGCTGGAGCCGGGCACGTCCAGGCAGCGGCCCGAGCCGACGCCCTTGACCTGTCCGCCACCCGTGGGGGGCGTGGAGGTGCCGCCGTTCAGCGCGTTGAGGACGGCGCTGTACGCGGCCTTCTTGCTCCCGTCACCGTTGAACAGCAGCGGCGTGTCACCCGAGCGCCAGGAGTCGGTGTCGCGCACACCCCAGACGGTGATGCCGAGGCAGCGCGCGACGGCCAGGCAGTCGTTGGTGACGGCGGCGTAGGTCGTGGGCGAGGCGCCCTGGATGTCGAGTTCGGTGATCGCGACGTCGACACCGAGCGCGGCGAAGTTCTGCAGGGTGGTGCGGAAGTTGCTGTTGTACGGACTGCCGCTGTTGAAGTGCGACTGGAAGCCGACGCAGTCGATCGGGACGCCGCGCTGCTTGAAGTCCTTGACCATGTTGTACATGGCCTGCGTCTTGGCCCAGGTCCAGTTCTCGACGTTGTAGTCGTTGTAGCAGAGCTTGGCGGCGGGGTCGGCGGCGCGGGCGGTACGGAAGGCGACCTCGATCCAGTCGTTGCCGGTGCGCTGGAGGTTGGAGTCGCGCCGGGCGCCCGAATTGCCGTCGGCGAACGCCTCGTTGACGACGTCCCACTGGGCGATCTTGCCCTTGTAGTGGCCCATCACGCCGTTGATGTGGTCGATCATGGCCTGGCGCAGGGTGCTGCCGCTGAGGTTCTGCATCCAGCCGGGCTGCTGGGAGTGCCAGGCCAGGGTGTGGCCACGCACCTTCTTGCCGTTCTGGACGGCCCAGTTGTAGACGCGGTCCGCGGAGGAGAAGTTGAACTGCCCCCGCTGCGGTTCGGTGGCGTCTATCTTCATCTCGTTCTCGGCCGTCACCATATTGAACTCACGGTTGGCGATGGACGTGTACGTCGAGTCGCCGAGCTTGCCCGAGGCGATGGCGGTGCCGAAGTAGCGGCCGCTCTGCGCCGCGGCGGCGCCCAGCGTGCTCTCGGCGGAGTGTGCGGTCGACGGCGTGACCAGCGCGACGACCAGACCGAGTGCGCCGACGACCAGGCTTAAGAACACGTCGCGCATCCTGCGGCGCACACCGGTTCCGGGAAGGGCGTTCAAGCCCATGGCTGTGCCTCCAAGTCGAAATCACATGAGCGGGGCGGGGGTAGCGAACTGCGGCCGCTTGTTCAGACGGGATGATCGAGCGGTTGACGGTGGCGCGTCAACACTTCCCACAGAATAAGTTTCGGCTGTGTTTCCGAAACATGTGATTCTCGACAAGCAACTGGACCGCGCGAGGCGCTACACCAACCGCTTGAATGTCAGCAAAAGCCATAAAAGTGCGCCGAGTTGAGTGACAGCATCTCCCGCCTTCGAAACTTTTCGAAGCTCCGTCCGGCGCGTCAGATGCCCGAGGCGATGGCCCTGCTGACGGCCTTGACCGCCGCCGGAGTTCGCGGGGTGAGGGCGGGGCACGTCTCGCCCGGCATCTGCACGATGGATCGTTCGCCGAGTACATGCGGGTGCCGACGGAGAACGTCTTCCCGCTGCCCGCATCGGCGCGGGACGATCGGTGAACTCGCCGCGGGTGAGACGCTGCTCGTCAGCGGCGCCACCGGCAACCTCGGCAGCAGCGCGGTCGCCGTCGCCCTCGCCATGGGGGCGGGCCGCGTGGTCGCCCCGAGCCGCGCTCGACCTCCTGGCCGACCGCTTCGGTCCCCGGGGGCGCCCGGTCCCGCTGTCCGGTGACGACGCCGCCGACCGCGCGGCGATCTCCGCGGCCGGTGACGGCCCGATCGACATGGTGATCGACCTGCTGCCGCCGAGCGCCCCGAGTTCGGTGACCCGTACGGCGGTCATGACCGTACGCGAGTACGGCCGCGTCGTCCTCATGGGTGGCGTAGGCATGATCCGGCTGATCGCCTCCGGCGCCCTGGACCTCGCACCCGAACGCGTCCGGTCGTTCGGACTCGACGCCGTCAACGACGCCGTCGCCCATGCCGCCGCACATGGCGGCCCGTTCGACCGCACGGTCCTCCGCCCCGGGCAGCCAAGACGTTCTGCAAGCCTTGCTTTCCAGCGAAGCGGGTCTACGTGACCGGGAACCGCCCGGAGCTCGGCTCGTGGAACCCGGACAAGGCGGTGGGCCGGGCGGGCCGACCCGCCCGGCCCTCTCGCATGTGTCTCAGCGCCGGTGCTTGGAAGCCATCCACTGCCACAGGTGTGTGCCATGGTCGCTGGGGTCGTTCCGGGCGACGTAGATCCAGGAGAAGTGGCCGAGGAACTGGTGGCCGTTCCAGATGACGTGGTCGTAGAGCGTCAGCAGAGAGCCGGGGATCACTTCGTGGGCGTGGACGGTGTTGGCCCTCGGGTCCACGGTGGTGTCGTCGGCGGAGGTGACGAGCCAGGTCGGGGTGGTGATGCGGGCCAGTTCACTGTCGGGGATCAGGGGCGGCGCCCCGACCGGGAAGGACGCGACAACGCCGCAGACCGGCACGGAGGCGGCGAACAGGGTGGGATAGACGGTGGTCATCTTCATGCTCATGTAGCCGCCGTTGCTGCACCCGGCGACGTAGATCCGGTCGCGGTCGATGCGGTGCCTGCGCACGACCTCGTCGATGATCTCGCGGATGAGCGGTGCGAAGCGGGGGCCGTCCTCCATCCAGTAGGAGGTGCTCTGCGGAGCGACGACGTAGGCGCCGTCGAAGATGCGCTGCGCCTGCGGGGTGGCGAAGCCGAGGGCTCCCCGGTTGGCTCGCAGCGTGGTCTCGTTGTCGTAGTAGCCGTTCGGCAGGGAGGCTCCCTCGCCGCCGCCGTGCAGCCAGACGATCAGCGGGCGCCCGTCGCGTCCGGAGCGGTGAGGACGGGTGTCGGCGGCGGGTGAGTACAGGCGGTACTTCATTCCTGAGCCGGACACGTGGTGGCTGAAGGCGTCCACCTCGGGGTCGGACAGGCGGGGGTTCTGCACGAAGTTCTTGATGACGACCGAGCGGTGGTCGCGCAGGACGATCGGGGCGCGCTGCGTAAGGGTGTAGGTGAGGTCGAGCATGACGTTGCGGCCTTCGCGGGCCAGGTAGCCGAGCGTCCCGCCGCCCGTCCGGCCCTCGCCGTGGCTCAGTTCGAGCACGATGTCGCCGTGGCGGTCGAGCCGGACGGCGGTCACCGTGCGGTCGAGGTCGTACTCGCCGGAGAGGCTGTCGCCCGCCGGGACGGGGAACGGGCTGGTGGCCTTGGCGTGCACGCCGAAGGTGCCGGTGGTGAGCCCGGCTGGGTCGACCGGGCCGAGCCGGCCGGTTCCGATCGTGATCGAGGTGACCTGTTCGCCGCCGTCGAGCACCTGGGCGTTCAGGGTGAACCGCACGCTGATGTCCCGGCGGTCGTCGGCGTACGCGGAGACGCCGGGCAGGGACAGTCCGACGGCGCCCGCGCCGGCGGCGAGAACGGTGCGACGGTTGAGCCGAGTTGCCATGCGGACTCCTCATGGGTACGAAGACTTCATCGCGGCCGTGTGGTGAACTACGCGCGGCAGCACGGGAGTTGACCGGGCGCCGCACCGTGCAGGATCAAGGGCATGAGTGTCATGGACAAGACATGACACGTGTCAGCCGGAATGCTACCGGCGCCGCCGCGCAGCGGACAGATGCGGGACGATCAAAGCCGTTCCACCGGCCGAACCCTCGCCCCCGGTCAGCCGAAGGGGTGGTTTAGCGCGGAGCGGCCTGCGCGGGTGCGTCCCGTCGCGTGTTCTGAGAGCCGAACGGATCAAGGACACGATCGGTACGAAAGGTACGGAGGGGGCTCGCATGACAAGCGACGCAGGACGTGGCCGAGGCCCGGACGGGCGGGCGGTCCTACTCGTGGCGGGGCTGGCGGATCTGGCGGTGAGCGCCATCGGTTCGGCCGCCGGCACCGTCCAGCAGTTGCTGCGCCGGTCCGACGCGCCCGAGCTGGCGCGGGACGCGCAGCACGATCTGATGGCCCGGGGCCGTATCGCCCTGGACCGGCTCGCCACCGTCCCGCCCGCCCACCTCGAAGTGCTCGCGCAACAGGCCCTCGCGAGACGAGCGGCGTCCGGTGGCGATGTCTGAGCGCTGGGACCGGACCGGCTTCAAGGACCGCGTCGACACCCTCCTCGCGGAGTTCCTGTCCGAGGAGGCCGAGCGGCTGCTCGCGATCGACGCCGCGTTGAAGCCGGTGGCCGATGAACTGCGCGGGGCCGCCGCCCACGGCAAACGATTACGGGCCGCCTTCTGCTACTGGGGATGGCGCGCGGCCGGGCAGCCCGACAACGACGCGCTCCTGCGCGCCGCCGCCTCAATGGACCTGGTCCACGCGGCGACGGTCGTCCACGACGACCTCATCGACGACAGCCCCCTGCGCCACAACCGGCCCACCGCACACATCGCGCTGCGCACCGCCGTCGCCGGTCATCCGCGCGCACGGGGCGCGGCCCGCTCCCTCGCCATGCTGGTCGGCGACCACCTCATGGCGTTGGCGGGCCAGCTGTTCGCCATGAGCGGTCTGCCCGCCGCCTATCTGGCACGAGCCCGCCCCGTCTGGTCCGATCTCGCCCGGGACCTCGTCGCGGGCGAGTGCCTGGAGATCCTGAGCACCGGCGGCCCGCCGGACGCGGGCACCTCGTTGAAGGTCGTCCGGTACAAGACGGCGAAGTACACCGTGGAGCAGCCGCTCCTCATCGGCGCCCTGCTGGCGGGCGCGAGTCCCCGGCTGCGGGACGGGCTCTCCGCGTACGGGCTGCCGCTGGGCGAGGCGTTCCAATTGCGCGACGACCTGCTCGGCCTCTTCGGCGACCCCGGCAGCACGGGCAAGGCGGGCCTGGACGACATCCGCGGCCACCGGCCCACCACGTTGCTGGCCAAGGCGTGGGAGGTCGCCGGCCCCGACCAGCGCGCACGGCTGGGCGAGCTGCTTGGCCGTCATGACCTGACCGAGGCGGACCTGCGCGCGGTCCGTGCGCTGATGCGCGAACTCGAGGCGCCGGAACGGGTGGAGGAGCTCATCGCCGGACGGGTGCGCGAAGCCGTCCGCCACCTCGCCGGGCTCGGCGTCCCCGCGCAGGCCCGGCACGCCCTGACCGACCTCGCGCACACGGCCACTGACCGCGATCACTGACACCGAGGGAACGACCGACATGACCTACGACGAAGCCTCCATGAACGCCCTGCGCCTGGCGGGTGACGAACTCGCCGACGCCGTCGTGGCGACCCTCTTCGAGCGCGGGGAGGTGGGCAAGTTCAACACCTTGATGCGGTACGTCTCCACCGCCGGCGCTCCCCTGCCGGACGGGCTGCCCGACGTCGCGCGCGAGTACCTCCACACGACGGCCGCCCCGCCGGCCTGGGTGGACTGGACGGAGATGGAGAAGGCGCGGCTGTTCTTCATCGACAACAACGTGCACATCTCCACCGCGCTGTCCTTCGCCTCCATGCCCGCCTGCTACGTCGTCCCGCACGTCGCCAAGCTGCTCTCCACGACGCACGGCCTGGACTACCCGTCGCGGCGGATGGCGGAGACAGGACAGTTCACGGTCTACCTGATGCAGCCCGACGCGTTCGAGGCGGGCAGCCGCTTCATCCCCGCCGCGCAGAAGGTGCGTCTGCTGCACGCGTCGATCCGCCACCACCTGAAGCGGGAGGACCGGTGGGACACCCAGGCGCTCGGTACGCCGATCAACCAGGAGGACATGATCGGCGGGCAGATGTTCTTCTCGCTGCTCGTCCTCGACAGCCTGCACCGCCTGAACATCCACATGTCCACGGAGGGCGCGGAGGCGTACTACTACGCCTGGCGCGTGGTCGGCGCGATGCTCGGCGTGGACCAGGACGCGGTGCCCAAGACCCTTGAGGAGGCCCGCGCCTTCCTCGACCTGTACATGGTGCGCCACATGGGCCCGTCGGAGGAGGGCGCCCATCTCACACGGCAGTTGATCGACCTGTACGAGGAGGTCGTCCCGGGCACCTTCTTCGACCCGATCGTCTCGGCCCTGATCCGCTACCTCGTCGGTGACACGTGTGCCGACTGGCTGGAGGTGCCGCGCACGGCCTGGGACCGGGTGGCCCAGGCGGTCCCGGCCCTGCTCGGCGTGTTGGAGAGCATCGAGGACCGCTCCCCGCTCGGCGCCTGGGCGCTTGACCGCGTCGGCCACCTCACCACCGTGCTCGAACTGTCCTCCCTCACCCGCGGCCGGGTCATGCACTACGCCATCCCCGAGCAGCTCAAGAAGGACTTCGGCGTCAGCGCCACCGTGCCACGCACCCAGCGCTGGACCCCGCCCACCTCGAAACTTGGCTAGCCACAAGAAAACACTTGGCTAGCCACGCAATGGCTGCTACGTTTTATGTGTCCGGCCACATATTCGGGTCGGGCGACCGACTCCCAAGGAGACAGCAGCCATGAAGGCCATCGTTTTCGACACGTTCGGCGGCACCGAGGTCCTGCACGAGGCGGACCTGGAGATCCCCCAGCCCGGCCCCGGCCAGGTCCGCG